>JACCXZ010000024.1 GCA_013696745.1 Nocardioidaceae bacterium
GTACGGGCGGCCGAGCCGGACCCGCGCAGCAGCACGGCGTTGCCGGACTTCAGGCACAGCGCCGCGGCGTCGGCGGTCACGTTGGGGCGGGCCTCGTAGATGATGCCGACGACGCCGAACGGGACCCTGAGCTGGCGCAGCTGCAGGCCGTTGGGCAGCGTCGAGCCGCGTACGACCTCACCGACCGGGTCCGGCAGGCCGGCGATCTCCCGGGTGCCCTCGGCCATCGCGGACATGCGAGTGGAGTCCAGCTGGAGCCGGTCGACCAGGTGCTCGTGCGTACCGCCGTCCCGGGCCGCCTGCACGTCGGCGGCGTTGGCGGCCAGGATGCTCGGCGCATCGGACAGCAGCGCATCGGCCATCGCCTGCAACGCGGCGTCCTTGGCCGTGCGGTCGGTGTCGGCGAGCACGCGAGCGGCCACGCGGGCGCGCCGGGCCAGTTCGTGCACTGTGTCGGCCACGGGATCATTCATACGTCCGAGTCTAGAGACGTGACCTCGTCGAGATCCGAGTTGTCCGTCACGCGAGCGATGGTGCGTGACCAGCAGGTCGGATCTCGGCCGGGGTGCTGGCGGGTCAGAACGGGACGGGCTCGGGATTGCGCAGCCCCAGGCCGGTCACGCCGTGGTCCAGTGCGCGCCGGTTGAAGGTGTCACGTTCGAGCACCTCGAGGCCGACGACCTCCCACTGCGGCAGGCCGGCTGAGTCACGGTGCTCCATCCAGACCCGCAGCGCCATGGCAGCGGCATCATGCATCTCGTCGGCCTCCTCCCAGTACGAGACCTCCGCCCGCTCCCGGGAGTAGCGCAGCGAGTGCAGGAACGCGTGCTGCTCGGCGAACCTCACCAGTGCTGTCTTGACGGTGTCGGGCTCGTGGGTGTCACCGGCGAAGGTCATCGTCACGTGCCAGAATCGGCGATCGCCGCTCAACTGCTCCACCTCTGTCCTCATCGGGCACGCCGGTCGATACCCACGTTGCCTCCGCACGGTCAGTCTCCGACACGAACGGCCGACGGTGTGGGAAAACGCTCCAACGATTTACGTCACAGGTCGGTCGCGACAGCAGCGGACCGGCGAATGCATGCTCAGCCGAGCAGGACCAGGTCGTCGCGGTGCACGACCTCGCGCTCGTACTCCGGGCCGAGCGCCTGCTTCAGCTCCCCCGTGGAGCGGCCGAGCAGCACGGGCACCTCGACGCTGTCGTAGTTGACCAGCCCACGCGCGACGGGTGTGCCGTCGGGGCCGACCAGGTCCACCGGGTCGCCGGCGGAGAAGGTCCCCCGGACCCCGGTGATCCCGGCTGGCAACAGCGATGCACGCCGCTCCAGCACCGCCCGTACGGCGCCGGCGTCGAGCTCGAGGCTGCCCAGGGGCTCGGTGGCGTGGGCCAGCCAGAGCAGGCGGGTGGGCCGGCGGCGTCCAGTGGCGTGGAAGACGGTGCCGACGTCGGCGCCGGCCAGCGCTGCGGCGACTTGATCGGCCCTGGCCAGACGTACGGAGATTCCCGCCTGGGTCGCGATCCGCGCGGCCTCCAGCTTGGTCACCATCCCGCCACTGCCCACGCCCGATGACGCGGACCGGCGCACGTCCACCCCGAGGAGGTCCTGGGCGCCGAAGACCTCGCTGATGCGGCGGGCCCGCGGTTCACGTGGGTCGGCGTCGTACAGTCCGTCGACGTCGGAGAGCAGGACGAGGAGGTCGGCGTGCACCAGGTGCGCCACGAGCGCCGCGAGCCGGTCGTTGTCACCGAAGCGGATCTCATTGGTGGCCACCGTGTCGTTCTCGTTGACGATCGGGGTGACACCGAGCTCCAGCAGCCGGGCGAAGGTGCGGTACGCATTGCGGTAGTGGCTGCGTCGGGTCACGTCGTCGAGGGTCAGCAGCACCTGGCCGACTGTGTGACCGCGCCGACCGAAGCCGTCGGTGTAGCGCTGCATGAGCAGGCCCTGGCCCACGCTGGCCGCAGCCTGCTGGGTGGCGAGGTCACCGGGCCGACGGGCCAGCGCGAGCGGCGCCAACCCGGCGGCGATGGCGCCGGAGCTGACCAGCACGACCTCGTCGCCACCGGAGCGGGCCGCGCTCAGCGCCTCGACGAGCGAGTCCACGCGGTCCGCGTCGATGCCCCCGGCCGTCGTGGTGAGCGAGGAGGAGCCGACCTTGACCACGACCCGGCGGGCGGCGCCGGCCGAACCCTTGGTAACCTCGGCGGCCGATCCGGTCACGCTCAGCGGCCCTCCAGCCGCGGATCCTGCCCGCGCCGGCCGTAGAGCACCTCGGCACCGGCCTGCACCTGCGGGTCGAAGTCGAAGACCACGGCGTTCTCGGCCGGTCCGATGAGGATGTCGTCGCCGGGCGCGGCGCCACGAGCCAGCAGCTCCTCCTCGACACCCAGCCGTGCCAGCCGGTCGGCGAGGAAGCCGACGGCCTCGTCATTGGAGAAGTCGGTCTGCCGTACCCACCGCTCGGGCTTGTCCCCCAGAACCTGCCAGCGTCCCTCAACGTGCCGGATCTCGAAGTCCGGACCCTCGGCGGCACTGGGCCGGATCACCACGCGAGTCGGCATCGGTATCTCGCTCGCCGCGCGGGCGTCGGCCACCACCTGCGCCATCGCGAACGTGAGCTCGCGCAGGCCCTCGTGGCTGGCCGCCGACACCGGGTAGACATCGATCCCGCGGGCCCGCAGGTCAGCGATCGTGAGGTCAGCGATTCCTCGCGCGTCTGGGACATCGATCTTGTTCAACGCGACGAGGCGCGGACGGTCCTGCAGGCCACCGTAGGAACGCAGCTCGTTCTCGATGACCTCGAGGTCGCTGGCCGGATCACGGCCGGGCTCCGGGGTGGCGCAGTCGATCACGTGCACGAGGGCAGCGCAGCGCTCCACGTGTCGCAAGAAGTCGTGACCGAGGCCGCGACCCTCGCTCGCGCCCTCGATCAGGCCGGGTACATCGGCGACCGTGTACGTCGTGTCGCCGGCGGTGGCCACGCCCAGGTTCGGGACCAACGTGGTGAACGGGTAGTCGGCGATCTTGGGTCGCGCCCGAGACAGCGCGGCGATCAGGCTGGACTTCCCGGCGCTGGGGAAGCCCACCAGTCCGATGTCCGCAACGACCTTCAGCTCGAGGGCGATCGTCTGCTCGTGACCGGGTTCGCCGAGCAGCGCGAAACCCGGTGCCCTGCGCTTGCTCGAAGCCAACGCGGCATTGCCGAGACCACCCCGACCGCCGGCGGCGATGACCATCTCGGTGCCTGCACCCACGAGGTCGGCGAGCGCCCGGCCACGTTCGTCCTTGACGACCGTGCCGTCAGGGACCGGCAGCACCAGCGGCTCTCCCTGGGCGCCGCTGCGATGGCCGCCGCTGCCGTGGCCGCCGCGCCCGCCGCGGCGGTGCGGCTCGTGGTGGTAGTCCACCAGCGTGGTGACATCGGTATCGACCCGAAGCACGACGTCGCCACCGTGGCCGCCGTTGCCACCGTCCGGACCGCCAAGGGGCTTGAACTTCTCCCGGTGCACGGAGGCGACGCCGTTGCCCCCGCTGCCGGCCGAGACGTGCAGGACCACCCGGTCGACGAACGTCGGAACCGCCATGACTGCCGCCTTCTCCTGCTCCGTGGTTCAGCCGGGTGGGTGACACGGCGAAGGGGTGGCCGCTCTGTCGAGCGGTCCACCCCTTGCGCGTGCTAGCTGCTGTGCGGGTCCGGTGTCACTCCGCGGCGACAGGCACGATGTTGACGACCCGACGACCGCGACGGCTACCGAACTCGACGTTGCCCTGTGCGAGTGCGAACAGCGTGTCGTCCCCCCCACGTCCCACCAGCGTGCCGGGATGGAAGTGCGTGCCGCGCTGGCGGACGATGATCTCGCCGGCGTTGACGAGCTGGCCGCCGAAGCGCTTCACGCCGAGCCGCTGGGAGTTGCTGTCGCGACCGTTCCTGGTCGACGCAGCACCCTTCTTGTGTGCCATGAGTTCAGTCCTCGCAGTTCAGTTTCTGCCGGTCAATCCCCGGGGGGATCACCCGGAGGTGATGTCGGTGACCTTGACCTGGGTGTACTTCTGCCGGTGGCCCTGGCGCTTGCGGTAGCCGGTCTTGTTCTTGAACTTGACGATGTTGATCTTCGGACCCTTGGTGCCACCGATAACCTCGGCCGTCACGGTGGCCTTGGCCAGTGAGTCCGCCTTGGACGTGACTGCGTCGCCGTCGACGAGCAGGACGACCGGAAGGGTCAGCGACTCGCCAACCAAGGTCGCGACCTTGTCGATCTCGATGACGTCGCCGACCGCAACCTTGGTCTGCTGGCCGCCACTGCGCACGATCGCGTACACCGCGGGCTCACTCTCTTCAGTCGTCAGGAAGTCTGTCTCTCGCACAACCCCAGCACGGTTGTGCCGGAGGTATCAAGGGAGAAGGCGTACGTCACGCACACCGATCGATCAGTCTACGGACCCGCGCCCGCCACGGTCAAAACGGAACCGGTCTCACGAGGGGGCACCTTGCTCGGTGGTGGAGTCGTCCTGCGCTGTCTCGGTGTCGCCGTCGCCGCGCTTGGAGCCGCCCCGGCCCCTCCCTCGCCGTCCGCGACGACCGTTCCCGTCGTCGCTGCTGCTGCTGCTCGAGGAGTCCTCGGGGTTCCCGATGGAGGACACCCCTCCACCGCCACCCTGACGGGCGGGCTCGACCGGCTCGGTGTGGACATTGAGGCCACGGCCGTGGCAGTGCTCGCAGCTCTCGCTGAAAGCCTCGAGCAGTCCGGTCCCGATGCGCTTGCGCGTCATCTGGACCAGGCCCAGCGAGGTGACCTCGGCGACCTGGTGCCGCGTACGGTCACGGCCCAGACACTCGATCATGCGGCGGAGCACCAGGTCGCGGTTGTCCTCGAGCACCATGTCGATGAAGTCGACGACGATGATCCCGCCGATGTCGCGCAGTCGCAGCTGGCGGACGATCTCCTCAGCCGCCTCCAGGTTGTTCTTGGTGACCGTCTCCTCCAGGTTGCCGCCCGAGCCGGTGAACTTGCCGGTGTTGACGTCGACGACGGTCATCGCCTCGGTCCTGTCGATGACCAGTGATCCGCCCGACGGCAGCCAGACCTTGCGGTCGAGCGCCTTGGCGATCTGCTCGTCGATGCGGTGGGCGGCGAACGAGTCATCGGATCCTTCGCCCCAGCGCGACAGACGCTCCGACAGGTCCGGTGCCACGTGGGTGACGTAGCCGTCGATCATGTCCCAGGCGTCGTCACCCTGGACGACCAGGGAGCTGAAGTCCTCGTTGAACAGGTCGCGGACGACCTTGATCATCAGGTCGGGTTCGCCGTAGAGAAGCTGCGGTGCGTTGCTGCTGGCCTTGGACTTGCGCTCGATGTCCTCCCACCGGGCGGTCAGCGCACCCACGTCCCGGGTCAGCTGTTCTTCCGTCGCCCCCTCGGCGGCGGTCCGGATGATGACCCCAGCGCCCTCGGGGAGGGTGTCCTTGAGCAGTGCCTTGAGCCGCGCGCGCTCGGTGTCGGGCAGCTTGCGTGAGATACCCGAGCTCTGTCCTCCGGGCACGTACACCAGGAACCGGCCGGGCAGGCTGACCTGACCGGTCAGCCGAGCACCTTTGTTGCCCACGGGATCCTTGGTGACCTGAACCAGGATGCTCTGGCCCGACTTGAGGACCTCCTCGATCTTGCGCGACCTGCCCTCGGCTCCGACAGCCTTCCAGTCGACCTCGCCGGCGTACAAGACGGCGTTGCGACCCTTGCCGATGTCGATAAAGGCGGCCTCCATGCTGGGCAGGACGTTCTGGACCCGGCCGAGGTACACGTTGCCGATCAGCGAGGTCTGTGAGTCACGGGCCACGTAGTGCTCGACGAGCACGCCGTCCTCGAGCACGGCGATCTGGGAGAGGTCCTTGCGCTGGCGGATCACCATCTCGCGCTTGACCGACTCCCGTCGGGCCAGGAACTCCGATTCGGAGACGATCGGCGCCCGTCGACGACCGGCGTCGCGCCCCTCGCGGCGGCGTTGCTTCTTGGCCTCCAGCCGGGTCGAGCCGGAGATCGAGGAAATCTCGTCCTCGGCGGCACGACGCTCGCGGATGCGGACGACTGTGTTGGCCGGATCGTCCTGCGACGGCTCGGACCCTTCGCCGCGACGTCGGCGGCGGCGGCGACGGCGCGTGGTGCCTTCGCTCTCGTCGTCGGCACCCTCATCGCCGACGGAAACCTGCTGATCCCCTTCGGGGCGTGGCCGGCCGGACTCGGTGGAGGAGCCCTCGCTGTCGTCTGAGCGAGCGCCGTCGGACTCGGAGGTGTCGGTCTCCTCAACGCCACCTGAGCCGCGGCGACGACGTCGGCCGCCCCGACGCCGGCGGCGGCGCGGGGCTGCGTCGCCCTGCTCGTCCTCGCCTTCGGAGTCATCGCTGTGGTCCGCGGCAGGCGTTGAGTCGGCTGTCTCAGCGACTGCGGTCTCCACCGGAGACGTCGGGGTCGGCTCGGTGGCATCCGGCGGCGGCCCCGCCTTGCGGGTCCGCCGGCGCGGCGTGGGGGCCGCCGCGGGGTCTGGGGCCTGGAACATCACCGATTCGGTGGAAGCTGCAGGATCGGCATCGGCCGGCTCGGCGGCGTCCACCGGGTCGGCAGCCGAGTCCTTCTTCGTGACGCGGCGTCGACGGGTCGGCGTCGGGGTCTCCTCGACGGCGGAGAACATCGGCCCCGGCGGGGAGGTAGGCGTGGGTTCTGGGGTCGGCTCGGCCAGTCGCTCGGCAGCAGCGTCCTGCTTCGTCGTCCGGGCTCGGGACGCACGCTTGGTGGCTTTACGGGCCGGGACCTCTGGCTCGGCCGCAGTCGGCTCGGTCGGATCGGCCACGGTCGGCTCGGCCGCCGACGCATCGGTCGCCGGTGCCGCCTTCTTGACGGCACGCTTGCGCGGTGCCCGTGTGGTTGCCGACTTCTTCACCAGCGCCTCGATCGGGGCGTCGGCCGGTTCGGTGGTCTCAGGGGGGCTGACGGCATTGTTGGCCGGCGGGGGGCCGGCCGGTCGGGACGCAGCACGTCGGCGACGTGTGGCTGTCGGGGTTGACTCGGTGGTGGCGCTGGACGGGTCGGTGGTGGTGCCGGGGGTGCTCTCGTCGAGCATGTCTGATCTCCTCGGCCTCCGCTCGAGCGTGCTCGGACGGAGGCGAATCGGTCGCCTGCGGCAACCGGGGCTGCCACGGGGCGCAAGCCTGTGGGACCGTCGACGCTCTCCAGCTGTGTCAGTCGGAGGCCGCTGCTGTCCTGCCGCGGTCGATGTCGTCCGCCTGGATGGCGTCCGGCATGTCGCGGTCGAGGCTGAACGGATCCCCTACCGTGCCGGCCTGCGGATCGAGAGGACCTTGCGCCGTTCGGTTCAACAGTGGCGGAACCGTGGGCCGCAGTCCCCCGACCTGGTCGAGGCCGGCGAGAACATCGTCGGGGCGAACGGACGGCGTACCGTGCCGTAGCACCACCCGCAGTATCGCACACGAGGGTCCCCCCGTCGGACTCTGCCCGGCGACCACCCAGATCCGCACGACTGCCGCGCGGCAGTCGAAGGTGCGCAGTCCCTTCTTGGTCATCCGCGATACCTCGACCGCATCAACCGCCTGGAACGCGGCGGCGGCGTCATGAACGGCCCCCTCCTCGACGCCGGGCAGCGTCACCTCCCAGTCACTGGCCTCAAGGTGGTCGGCGAGACTTCCGCCCATCGCTTCGACTGCTGCTGTCACGTCGATACCGGCCGGGAGCGCCGCGTCGAGCGCGGCCCGGACGGCCCCCGGGTCACACCTGCGGTTGAGACCGATCTCCATGTACTCGGCCTCGCTCGCCGCGCCGGTCGGTGACGCCCCCGCGTAAGAGATTCGGGGATGCGGGTTGAATCCGTGCGAGTACGCGACAGGGATCGCGGCCCGGCGCACGGCACGCTCGAGTGCGCGTCCGACGTCACGGTGGGAGGTGAACCGCATTCGCCCCCGCTTGGTGTAGCGCAGCCGTACCCTCTGCAGGACGGGCGGCTGGGGATTGGGCGCCTCGGTGGCCGGGCGTCGGCGCGCCGGAGCGGCCTGCTCGGGTGACTGCTCGGAATGCTGCTCGGACACAGGTGCCGACGTTACCGCGACCGACCCGGGCGTACGCGTCCATGGTCGCGACCTGCCACCATGCGTCGGTGACCGCCGATACCCGAGCGTTGAGCCCAGCCCCGGTCGGCCGGGGCAGCCGGCCCGCGCCACGGTGGCTGACACTGGTCGGCATCGTCGTCCTGGCGCTCAACCTGCGCCCGTCGATCACCAGCCTCGGCGTCTCGCTGGGGCAGGTCGGCGACTCGTTCGACTTCTCCGGTTCAGTCGCCGGCGTACTCACCACCCTGCCGGTGCTGTGCTTCGCGGTGGTCGGCCTGGCCACTCAGACGATCGGCAACCGCATCGGCGTGCACCGCACGGCGACCCTGTCGCTGGTCGCGACCACGTTCGGTCTGCTGGTACGCGGGCTCACCGACTCGACGGCCGTCTTCTTCACGGCGTCGGTGCTGTCGATGTCCGGCATCGCCATCGCCAACGTCACGCTGCCACACCTCGTGAAACTGCACTTCCCGGACCGGATCGCGGCGGTCGCCGGCCTGTACTCCGCACTGCTGATGACCGGCGCCCTCCTGCCTTCCCTCACCTCGGTGCCGATCGACCAAGCCGCGGACAGCTGGCGGGCCGGCCTGCTGGTGTGGGCGATGGTGGCCGGGCTGTCGTTACTGCCGTGGCTGGCCTTGACCCGGCATGAGGTCACTGCCGACCTCTCCACCCACGGACGGATCTCGGTGCGGATGCTCACGCGCTCGCGGTTGGCGTGGTGCCTGGCGCTGTTCTGCGGATTGCAGTCGGCGATGGCCTACGCCCAGTTCGGCTGGTTGACCCAGATCTACGTCGACGCAGGGCTCACCCGGGCCGAGGGATCCCTCCTGCTGGGCCTCTTGACGGCCATCGGCATCCCTTTGCCGCTGCTGCTGCCGTGGCTGTTCGCGCGCGTGCCTGACCACCGCGTGTTCGTCACCGTCTTCAGTGGCACCGGTGCGGCCGGCTTCGTCGGGCTGTGGCTCGCACCGGCGACGACACCGTGGCTGTGGGCAGTGTTGATGGGCGTGGGCGGCTGTGCGTTTCCGTACGTGCTGACGATGATCGGCCTGCGCGCCCACACCCCCGACGGCGTTGCGGCGCTGTCGGCGTTCACGCAGAGTGTCGGCTACCTCGTCGCCGCGATCGGACCGCTGCTGGCCGGGCTGCTCTATGAGCTGACCGGCGGCTGGGACGTGCCCCTGGTGATCCTGGCGCTGCTCGGGGGCCCGATGCTCATCGCGGGCCTCGGCTTCGCCCGGGAGCAGTACGTCGAGGACACGCTGCCCGTACGTGGCTGAGTGCGCCGGCGTGGTGCCGCTACCGTGAGCCCGTGAAGCGCTTCCGAATCGGCCACTACCTCAAGACCAGTCTCTGGTTGTTGCCCGTGCTGTTCGTGCTCGCCGGGGTCGCCCTTTCACTGATCACGACATCGATCGACGACGGCAGCCTGATCCCGCAAAGCATCACCGGTGACCCGACCGCAGCGCTGCAGATCCTTTACCTCATCTCGTTCTCGATGCTGACCCTGACGGGTCTGGTGCTGTCTCTCGTGGTGGTCGTCGTCCAGCTCGCCATGGGAATCTTCTCGCCGCGAATCGTGCGGCAGATCTTGCAGGACCGACCCAGTCAAGCGGCGATCGGCCTCTTCGCCGGTACGTTCACCCACTCGATCCTCGCCATCCGGGAGGTCAGGACGACTCCGGACGGGGGGTCGGTGCCCGGCCTTGCCGTCGTCGTGGCCATCGCCTTGGTCCTGGCCTGCATCGGGGCACTCGTCTGGTACCTGAATCACATCGGTCAGTCCTTGCGCGTCGCAGCCCTGGTCGGATGGGTCGCCGACGACACGATGAAGTCGCTCGATCACGTGTACCCCGATCACGGCCCCGAGCAGGACCTCGAGCCGGACCTCATCGTGGCACCACGGGGCGGGGTCGTCTTCATGGTCGACCACGACCAACTGGTCGCGCTCGCCCAGCGGGCGGACTGCCGACTGGAGTTTCTGTGGGCGGTCGGTGACTTCGTGCCTACCGGAGCCGCGCTCATCCGCATCGTCGGCGACCCCACCGGCCTGTCACGCAAAGCCGCCACCAGCGCAATAGCTCTCGGGCCCGAACGCACGATGAACCAGGACGTGGCCTACGGGATCAGGATGTTGGTTGACATCGCGGAACGCTCACTGTCCGCCGGACCGTTCGAGGATCCCACCACCGCCGTGCAAGCCATCGACCGCCTGCACGACATCCTGCGACAACTGGTCCGCCGCCCATTGCATTCGGGGCATCACCACGACGCGACGGGCACGCTGCGCCTGCTCGCGCCGACCTTGCACTGGGACGGTTACGTCCGGGTCGCGTTCGATGAGATTCGGCAGGCTGGAGCGGGTTCTCCGCAAGTGTCGCGACGCCTCAGGGCCGCCCTCGACGACCTGCTGTCGATGGCTCCGCCGGACCGCCGTGCGGCGTTGGAGCACCAGCTGACGTTGCTCGAAAGCCTGGCGGCTGTCGCAGCCCATGATGATGCCGACCGCCGCGCCGCCATGGTCCCCGACCCTGCCGGCATCGGCTCGGCCGACGACCTCGTCACGGCCACGACCACTCAGGAGAGTTAGAACCGGCGGTCCAGGTTCTCCTCCAGCCGCCCCAGAGCCTTGGCGGCCGCCCGGGCGACGCGGCTGCTCGGGTCTTCCGCTGCCTCGGCCAGCAGCTCCAGGTGCTCGCCTTCACCGACGACTTCGAGTGCCCGTACGGCGGCAATGCGGACCCGGTCGACCGGGTCGTCGACCAGGCCCGGCAGCGCCTGGGCCGCCTCGCCGACCTCGCGCAGCCGCACCACCTTGGCCGCCATCTCACGGACCCGCCACGCATCGTCGGCCAGGGCGGCCACGACGTCGGGCGACGCGCTGTCGTTCCAGACGTACAGCAGGCCTCGCGCGCCCCAGACCCGCGGCCAGTACGGCGGCCACCCGGTGGTGCCGCCCACCCACGCGATCGGTGGGTCGTCCGGGTCATCGGGGCCGCTGCGCCCGCTGATCAGGTCGGTGCACCACGCCAGCACGACGTCGTCGCCAAAGCGTGCGCACGCCTCCCGGATCAGCACTCGGGGGTGCGCGCGGGGGTCTGCCGGACGATCCATCGACCAAGCCTCGCAGCACACAGCGCCCATCCGTGAGTTCGGTGCAGCCCGTCCGTGAGTTCGGGTCACCCCCGCACCAGCAGCGGGTGGTCGCGCCCGAAGCCGGCACGCTCGTAGAACGGCACCGACCTGGGTGACGGGTTCAGGACGACCCGGTTGAACCCGTGCGCATCGGCATGGCCGAGCGCCGCATCCAGCAGCGCTCGCCCGATCCCGGCGTCGCGCCGGTCGGGCAGCACGATGACGTTCCCGAGGTAGCCCCACCGACCGGGGTCCCGGTCCGGCTCCGGCATCCGCTCGTGCACGAACATCACCAGCATGCCGACCGGTTCCGAACCCTCGTACGCCAGCCAGGCCAGCGTCCCGCGGTTGAGCTGCCCCGTGTACCACTCGCGGAACCGGGCCTCGAAGCCGGAGTCGGCGTCCAGGGCGACGCCGTGTCGTTCCAGCGTCCAGTGCCGCCGCAGTCGCGCGAGAAGCAGGGCGTCGGCGGGCCGCGCAGGCCGGATCACACCACCGACAGCGGCAGCAGCTGCTTGCCGGTGGGGCCGATCTGGATCTCGGTGTCCATCTGCGGGCAGACGCCGCAGTCGAAGCACGGAGTCCAACGGCAGTCCTCGACCTCTACGGCGCCGTCGGGGTCCAGGGCGTCCTGCCAGTCCTCCCACAGCCAGTCGCGGTCCAGGCCGGAGTCGAGGTGGTCCCAGGGCAGCACCTCGGCGTACTCGCGCTCGCGCACGGTGTACCAGTCGAGGTTCACCGGCTCGTCGGCCAGCGCACGCTGCGTCTGCGTCATCCAGCGCTCGTAGGAGAAGTGCTCGCTCCAGCCGTCGAATCGACCGCCGTCGCGCCACACCGCCTCGATGACGCGGCCGACGCGGCGGTCGCCACGGGAGAGGAGCCCCTCGACGATGCCGGGCTTGCCGTCGTGGTAGCGAAAGCCGATCGCCCGCGCGAACTGCTTGTCCGACTGCACCGAACGCCGCAGCTTCGCCAGCCGGTCGTCGGTCGTGTCCGCGTCGAGCTGGGCGGCCCACTGGAACGGTGTGTGCGGCTTGGGCACGAAACCGCCGATCGACACCGTGCAGCGGATGTCGCGACGACCGGACACCTCACGCCCGGTGGCGATCACCTTCTTGGCCAGCTCGCCGATCTGCAGCACGTCCTCGTCGGTCTCCGTCGGCAGTCCGCACATGAAGTACAGCTTCACTTGCCGCCACCCGTGCGAGTACGCGGCGGCGACCGTACGGATCAGGTCCTCCTCGGTCACCATCTTGTTGATGACCTTGCGCAGCCGCTCCGACCCTCCTTCGGGGGCGAAGGTGAGACCGGATCGCCGTCCGTTGCGGCTGAACTCGTTGGCCAGCGTGATGTTGAACGCGTCCACCCGGGTCGAGGGCAGCGACAGCGACACGTTGGTGCCGTCGTACCGGTCGGCGAGACCCTTGGCCATGTCACCGATCTCGGAGTGGTCCGCGCTGGACAGCGACAGCAGGCCGACCTCGTCGAAGCCGCTCTGCTCGACGCCGTTCTTCACCATGTCGCCGACGGTCGTGATGCTGCGCTCACGCACCGGCCGGGTGATCATGCCGGCCTGGCAGAACCGGCAGCCGCGGGTGCACCCGCGGAAGATCTCCACGGAGTAGCGCTCGTGCACGGTCTCCGCGATCGGCACCAGAGGCTTCTTCGGGTACGGCCACGCGTCGAGGTCCATCAGCGTGTGCTTGTGGATCCGCCACGGCACCCCGGGGTGGTTCGGCACCACCCGTTGGATGCGCCCGTCGGGCAGGTAGCTGACGTCGTAGAACTTCGGGACGTACACGCCGCCGGAGACTGCCAGCCGGAACAACAGCTCGTCGCGCGGCGTACGTCCCGAACCGCCGGGGCGGCCCTCGGCCTTCCACTCGCGCACCACCTCGCTGATCGCGAGCACGATCTCCTCGCCGTCACCGAGCACCGCCGCATCGATGAAGTCGGCGATCGGCTCGGGGTTGAACGCCGAATGGCCCCCAGCAAGCACGATCGAGTGCGACTCGTCACGGTCGACCGCGTGCATCGGGATGCCCGCGAGGTCGAGGGCGGTGAGCATGTTGGTGTAGCCGAGCTCGGTGGCGAAGCTCAACCCGAGCAAGTCGAAGTCACCCACCGGACGGTGGCTGTCGACGGTGAACTGCGGGATCGCGTGCTCGCGCATGACCCGTTCCATGTCGGCGAGCACGGAGTACGTGCGCTCGGCCATGATCCAGTCGCGCTCGTTCAGGATCTCGTACAGGATCGCGACGCCCTGGTTGGGCAGACCCACCTCGTACGCGTCGGGGTACATCAGCGCCCAGCGCACGTCCACGGAGTCCCACTGCTTGCTGGCCGAGTTCAGCTCGCCGCCGACGTACTGGATCGGCTTGCCGACGGTCGGGAGCAGCGGCTCGAGTCGAGGGAACACTGACTCGACAGGCATGGAGGTCCTCACCGGTTCGCGGACGGGGCGCACCCAGCGTAACGCCGGACCGGAAGCCTCACGCCATCCCTGGGGCGGGTCAGGCGGCCGAGCGAGCGGAGAGGTAGCCGTTCGGGTCGAGCACGAACTTTTGCGCCGCCCCGGAGTCGAAGTCGGCGTACCCCTTCGGTGCTTCGTCGATCCCGATGGCGGTCGCGTTGACGGCCTTGGCGATCTGCACCCGGTCATGCAGGATCGCCTTCATCAGGCCGTAGTGGTACTGCATCACCGGGCACTGGCCGGTCATGAAGCTGTGCGACTTGGCCCAGCCCAGGCCCAACCGGATCGACAACGACCCCTCCTTGGCGGCGTCATCGGCCGCACCTGGGTCGCCGGTGACGTAGAGCCCGGGGATGCCGAGCCCGCCGCCGGCACGGGTGATGTCCATCAGCGAGTTGAGCACCGTTGCGGGAGCCTCGGCATCGGACCCCTTGCCGTGGCCGCGCGCCTCGAACCCGACGGCGTCGACACCGCAGTCGACCTCCGGCTCGCCGAGGATCTCCGCGATCTGGTCCTTGGGGTCGCCCTTCGACACGTCGACCGTCTCGCACCCGAAGGACCGCGCCTGGGCCAGCCGGTCGGCGTTCAGATCACCGACGATGACGGCGGCGGCACCGAGCAGGTGCGCCGACGCGGCAGCGGCCAACCCGACCGGCCCGGCGCCCGCGACGTACACCGTGGAGCCGACGGTCACGCCGGCCGTCACGCAGCCGTGGAACCCGGTCGGGAAGATGTCGCTGAGCATCGTCAGGTCGAGGATCTTCTCCAGAGCCTGGTCCCGATCGGGGAACTGCAGCAGGTTCCAGTCGGCGTACGGCACCGCGACGTACTGGGCCTGCCCGCCGACCCATCCACCCATGTCGACGTATCCGTACGCGGAGCCGGGTCGGTCGGGGTTGACGTTGAGGCAGATGCCGGTCTTGCCCTCCTTGCAGTTGCGGCAACGGCCGCACGCGATGTTGAAGGGCACCGAGACGATGTCACCCTCCTTGATGAACTCGACCCCCGGACCGGTCTCGACCACTTCCCCGGTGATCTCGTGCCCGAGGATGAGTCCCATTGGGGCCGTCGTGCGACCGCGCACCATGTGCTGGTCGCTGCCGCAGATGTTGGTCGCGACGGTCTTGATGATCGCAGCGTGCGGGAGCGACCGCCCCACGTTGTCCGGATTGACGCCAGGTCCGTCCTGCAGCTGGAAGCTGGGGTAGTCGATGGTCTGCACCTCGACCTTGCCGGTGCCCATGTAGGCGACTGCCTTGTTGTCCGTCATGGAAGCTCCTTCTGGTCGTACCTCGTGGTGTTCAGAGGTGGACGGGGCGGGTCCCTCACGTCCGCATGCGACGCTACGCATGAGTGACCCGGGTCACAACTCAGACTCTGTCAGCGAGATCGCCCGCGTCCGGGCGACGGTCATTGCTGCCTCGCAGCCCTCCATCGTCACCGTGCTCTGATTCGTCTCGATCGCGATGTTCGTCGTGTTCAGCACGTACCTGGTTGCTCGGGGCGAACGGCTCTTCTAGCGGGAACGCAGCAGCTGGGACCGCACCACGACCCCGAGCCCAGGGCGTCGCACGGCCCGTAGGTGGATGTTCTGCAACAGTCCCACGGCAGCCAGCGAGGCGAACATCGAGGTGCCCCCGTACGACACGAAGGGCAGCGGCACGCCCGTCACCGGCATGATCCCCAGGCACATGCCGATGTTCTGGAAGGCTTGGAACCCGAACCAGCACGCGACGCCGACGGCGGCGAGCCGCCCGAAGATGTCCTCGGCGTTGCGGGCGATGCGCAGCGCCCGCCACAGCAGCACGGCGAAAAGCACGATGATGGTCGCGGCACCGACGAGGCCGAGCTCCTCCCCGGCGACCGTGAAGACGAAGTCGGTGTGCTGCTCGGGCACGAAACCGGCTTGGGTCTGCGACCCCTGGAAGAGCCCCTCGCCGAAGACACCGCCGTTGCCGATGGCTACCCGTGCCTGGATCGTGTTGTAGCCCGCACCCCGAGGGTCGAGCGAGGGATCGGTGAAGGCCGAGAAGCGCAGCAGCTGGTACTGAGCCAGCACGCCCATCGAGATCGCGACGTACACCGCGGCCGCACCGAGCGCGACCAGGCCGACCAGCCAGCGTTTGGGTGCCCCCGCGAGCGCCAGGACGCCGAACACCACGGCGATCAGCACCATGGCGGTGCCCAGGTCAGGCTGGAGCAGGATGAGCACCGCGGGTAACGCGGCGATCATCAGGGCCGGCACCAGGTCGGAGTCCGACAAGTGGTCGCGCAGCCGTCCCTCGGCGCGCTCGGCGAGCACGAGCGCCATCCCGACGATGACGCCGAGCTTGGCGAACTCCGCAGGCTGCACGGACAGTCCGCCGATCATCAACCAGGAGTGCGAGCCGTTGACGGTGGTGCCCACCCCGGGCACGAAGATCAGCAGCAACCCGGCCAGCGAACCGAGGTAGAGGACTGCGGCCAGCACACGCAGCCACCGATGGTCGGTGACCAGGACCACCACTCCGAGCACGCTGCCGATGAGGATGTTCACCGCGTTCCGGGTCAGGAACGCAGTCGGGTCGTCCTCGACCAGGTACGTCCGGTTGGCGGTGGCCGACCACACCAGCAGAGAGCCGAGCACGCACAACGCGACCACGCAGGCCAGCAGCAACCAGTCGAGGCGCCGCCACGTCGGCGGCTCGACCGACCTGCGATACGCCGTGGTCACCGCAGGCTCCGCCCGACGACCGGGGCCACGATGCTTCCGTCCTCCCGCACCCGCGGCAGCGTCTGAGGCGGGGTGACGCCGGGGATGGCGGCGTCACCGGTCCGGACCTTCTCCCCGTCGATGCCGTACAGCGCCTCCCAAATGGCGCGGACCGCGTCACCGGAGGAGCCGGATCCCGTACCGGCCTGCTCGATCATCATCACCACGACGTAGTCGTCGTTGTACGTCGCGAGCCAGCCGGTGGTCTGCTTGCCCTGGACCTCCGCGGTGCCGGTCTTGGACCGGATGGGCACGGTGTCCAGCGGGAAACCGCCCATCTTCCACGCATAGGTGCCGGTGCGGGTGGTCTCGAGCAGGGCTTGGTCGATGTAGCGCAGCGACGCACGGCGAAACGGCACCCGCCCCGCGCTGGTCGGCTCAATCCGCCGCACGAGCTCACCGTCGGGCCCCAGCACCGCCTTGGCCAGGCGGGGCTCCCACAGCGTCCCGCCGTTGCCGATGGCGCCGTACGCGGTGGCCAACTGAAGCGGCGTGACCATCGTGTCGCCCTGCCCGATGACGAAGTTGACGGCGTCGCTCGCCTTGTACTTCCAGCCCTCGATGCAGAACTCCCGAGCGAAGACGTCGATGAACTTCGTGCCGCCCTCCTCGGCGAGCTCGCAGTAGTAGTCCTTCATGGCGCGGTAGTAGCTCAGCTTCCACTGCGGGTCTGCGATGCGGCCGTCCGCCTCGCCCGGCAGGTCTACCCCCGTGGCAGAGCCGAAGCCGAAGGCCTTGGCCGCATCCGCGAGCACCGACTCGGCCTTCGGGCCGGCCGAGTCGCCGCCGGCCTTCAACCACAGCTCGTAACCCACCCGGTAGAAGAACGTGTTGCAGGACACCTGCAAGGCCTTGTCGAAGCCGATGTAGCCGTACGCGCCGCTCTCGAAGTTGGCGAACGCGCGGTTGCCGACCTGCAGCGAGGAGGAGCAGTTGAGCCGGGTCCCGGTGCTGAAGTCGTCGGCCAGCGCGCCGGCGGCCATGAACGGCTTGAAGGTGGACCCCGGGGCGAGCTGGCCTTGTGTCGGGCGCGACAACAGCGGTTCACCCGCCTTCTTGGAGTACAGCCGTGCGAGCTGACGGCTCTCGATGCCACCGACCCACAGTCCCGGGTCGTACGTCGGGTAGCTCGCCATGGCCACGACCGAGCCGTTGTCCGGGTCCATCACCAGCGCGGCGCCGGACGTCGCCTCGTAGTCGCGGCCGGTGATGTCGTCGAAGGTGCCGCGGGCGATCCGGATGGCCTGCTCGAGCTCGCGCTCCACGGTGGCCTGCACCCGGGCGTCGATGCTGGTCACCAGCGTGTCCCCTGGTGTGGCCGGGGTCGCCTCGGTGTCACCGGTGGTGCGGCCCAGCGAGTCGACACCGACACCGTTGCTGCCGGGCAGCCCACGCAGGTAGGAGTCGTACGACCGTTCCAGACCGGAGCGGCCGACCAGCGACCCACCGTTGAGGCTCTCGTTCCCGTCCTCCTGGGCTTGGGCGAGCTCATCGGCGGTGACGGGGGTCAGGTAGCCGAGCAGGTGGGCTGCGTTCACCCCGAACGGCGACGGGTAGGACCGCACGCTGCGCTGCTCGATGACGACTGCCGGGTAGTTCTCCGCCTGCTCCTGCAGGCTGACGGCGACCTGCTGCGACACGTCCTCGGCGACGGTCACCGGCTGGTAGGGGGAACCGTTCCAACAGACACCGGCCACCGGCGCCCCCTCCTCCCCGCACAGCTTGGTCCGGGCGACCACCCGCGGGTAGCGCATGCCGATCGTCCTCGCCAACCGGCGCAAGGAGTCCTCCTGCTCGTCCTCGTCGAGTTCGGCGAGCGCTGTGCGGTCCACCGAGACCACCCACGACGACCGGCTGACCGCCAGCGGCCGGCCCTGGTCGTCGACGATGAGGCCGCGCTCGGGCTGCACGACGACGTCCTGCACAGCGTTGTCCTGCGCCTGTGCACGATAGGACTCGCCGCTGGCGACCTGGATGAACCACAGCCGGCCGAGCAGGGTCGCGAACAATGCGATCAAAAGCACCTGGACGACGACGAGTCTCGGGCGGACCACCGCCCCGGACCGCACACTCACGCACGTGCCCAACGGTCGGCGGGTTGGGGTGCCCTGGACAGCTTGAAGACCACCGGCAGCACGACGACCGCGACCGCCACGTCGAGCAGGACCTGCATCGGCAGCACCTCGAGCACACGAGGCACCGAGACCCCCGGGTCACCGACGACGAGCCCGGACAGGCCGAACACCGAGGCGCCGACGAACACGCTCGCGGCCACCGCGGCCACCGCGGCGACCGCGCCGGTGCGGGCCTCACCCCGCACCATCCCGCTGAGGTAGCCGACGATCACCAGGGACAGCGCCCACCGACCCGCCGTGTGGTCGGCCGGTGGCGCGAGGTCGAGCACCAGGCCGGCCAGAAGACCGAGGACCGCGGCATGTCGTGGACCGTGGACCAGGGCCACGCCCACCACGACAAGCAGCACCAGGTCGGGCACCACCCCTCCCACCGAGACGTACGACAGCAGTCCGACCTGCAGGCTCACGGCCAGCACGACGAGGACCACGGTCACGGCGGTGCGCAGCGCTGGCATCTCAGTGACCGTCCTTGGCACCCGTGGCCTGCGCGGCGTCCGAGGACGCGGCTGCCCCCACCACCACCGACACCAGGTCGAGGGCGGAGAAGTCGACGTAGGGGACCACGACGGCGGTGGCTGTCTGGTCCCTTGGGTTGGTCTGGACCGACTCCACCCATCCGATCGGCACACCGGCGACGTACGGGATACCTCCGTTGCTGCCCCAGGACAGGACACTGTCGCCGACCTCCGGCGTCGTGGTCGGGTCCAACGTGGTCAGGTGCAGTCGGGCATCATCGGACAGTTCTCCGTCACCACGGGCAAGGCCGAGCTCCAGATCGCGATCCAACCGTCCTCCCACCACCGAGGCTGAGTCCACGACCAGCAGCACCGTGGCAATGGACCGGTCGGCTCGTACGACCCGACCGACCAAGCCGTCAGCGGACAGGACAGTCATGTCCGCCTGCACCCCGTCGACCGTGCCGGCGTCGATGGTCACGGTGCGAGAGAAGGACTGGGCCGGCCCGAAGGCCACCACCTCTGCGCCGACGAGCTCGAAGCCGCTCTGCTGCGCCCGCAGCGCCATCACGTCACGAGCCTCCCCGCGGGCACGCACGATCCCGGCGGTCTGCAGCTCGGTGCGCAATCGGGCGTTCTCCGCCTCGAGGGCCTCCAGATCGGCACGCAGCTCGCCGGCGTCAGTGAACCGTTGCGCAATGGAGTCGATGGGACCGGCAACAGCGGCGAACCCCGACTGCACGGGGCCGATGACGTCGCCGACTGTCGAGCGCGCCACGTCGACCGGCGAGTCGTCCCCAGACGCGTCCACCGCCATCACGGCGACCGCAGCCAGCACCAGCAGCATGAGCACGCGGCGCGACGATCCGTCGTCGCGCCGGGTGGGCGGGGTCATCGTCGCGGCTCCGAGATCAGCACCTGCTGGAGCGCCTCGAACTCCTCGACGCACCTGCCGGCGCCCATGGCCACCGAGTGCAGCGGGTCGTCCGCGACGTGCACCGGCATCCCGGTCTCGTGGCGCAGCCGCGCGTCGAGGCCCCGCAGCAACGCACCGCCGCCGGTCAGGACCAGACCACGGTCCATGATGTCGCCGGCCAGCTCGGGTGGGGTCTTGTCCAACGTCGTGCGGACCGCGTCGACGATGGCGTGCACCGGCTCCTCGATGGCCTGGCGGACCTCCGCGCTGGACACGACGACCGTACGCGGGAGTCCCGAGATGAGGTCACGACCGCGGATCTCGGCCTCCGGCTCGTCCGGCAGCGGGAACGCCGAGCCCAGCTCGATCTTGATCTCCTCCGCTGTCCGCTCGCCCAGCATCAGCGAGTACTCCTTCTTGAACCAGGAGATGATCGCGGCGTCCAGGTCGTCGCCGGCGGTACGGATGGACACGCTGGTGACGATGCCGCCGAGGGAGATGACGGCCACCTCGGTGGTGCCGCCGCCGACGTCCACGATCATGTTGCCGGTGGCCTCGTGCACCGGCAGTCCGGCGCCGATGGCTGCGGCCATGGGTTCCTCGATGATGTAGACCTGTCGGGCACCGGCCTGGTAGCCGGCCTCCTTCACCGCGCGCTGCTCGACCGACGTGATGCCGCTGGGTACGCATACGACCAGCCGCGGCTTGGCGAAGTAGCGGCGACGATGCACCCGCTGGATGAAGATGCGCAGCATCTGCTCGGTGGACTCGAAGTCGGCGATGACACCGTCGCGCAACGGCCGGATCGCGGTGATCGCGTCCGGGGTACGGCCGAGCATCCGCTTGGCCTCGGAGCCGACGGCCAGGATCTCGCGGGTCTGTGAGTTCAGTGCGACGACCGACGGCTCGTTCAGCATGACACCGCGGCGCCGGACGTACACCAGGGTGTTCGCGGTGCCGAGATCGACCGCCATGTCACGACCGATGATGCTGTTGGCCATGCGCCCCGACTTCCCATGTCGACCGACGGCGTCGGCCTGACGCCGCACCGTGTCCAGCGTCAGGCTAGGCGGCACGCCACCGGCATTCCTGTAGTGACACGCACACCGTCGGTCACAGCCTGCACAGCAGACGCCACCGGGAGCCGATCAGCACGCTGTCAGGTCAGGTCAGGGAACCACAGGTCGATCTCGCGGGCGGCCGACTGGACGGAGTCCGAGCCGTGCACGAGGTTCTCGCGGTTGGACAGGGACAGGTCCCCGCGCACGGAGCCGGGCGCCGCGACCCGTCCGTCGGTGGCGCCGTTGACCGCCCTCACGACCTCGATCGCCTCGTCACCCTCGAGCACCATCGCGACCAGCGGACCCGACGTGACGAATGCGCGCAGCGGCGGGTAGAAGTCGCGCTCGACGTGCTCCGCGTAGTGCGCATCGGCCTGGGCCTCGTCGATGGCGCGCAGGTCCATCGCGACCAGCGTGAGGCCCTTGGCTTCGTAGCGCCCGAGGATCTCACCGATGAGGCCGCGGCGGACCGTGTCGGGCTTGAGCAGGACGAGAGTGCGCTGGATCATGGCGCGCAGCGTATCGGCCGGCTAGGTCCGGGCGGCCTTGGCCTCGTCGACCCGGCGTCCGAGCCCCAGCGCCAGGACCCAGAGCGCGGCGAACACGCCACCGAGGAAGAACATGACCGGGATGACGAAGCCCAGCCCGATCGTGAGCACCTGCGTGAGGTGCCCGAGCCAGAAGCCGTACGGTCGGCGCAGTGAACCGGCGGCGACGAGCGCGAGCACGGCCAGTCCGACGCCGATGGACCAGCTCTCGGCGGTGCCGACGTCGGTGCTCACGACGAGCACGAGGGGGGTGAGGAACAGCACGATCGACTGCAGGCTCAGCGCGGCCGCGCACATCATCCGCATCAGTGGGGCCCACCCAGGAGCTGCCGCGCCTCCCCGACCGTGATCACGGACCCGGTGACCAGGACGCCGCCTGAGCCGAGGGCCTCACCGTAGGAACCACCCTCCTCGGCGAGCCCGGCCGCCACGTCGATCGCGTCGTCGAGCCGACGGCGTACGTGCACCCGGTCGGGACCGAAGATCCCCTCGGCGATGTCCCCGAGCTCGTCGGCGGGCAGGGAGCGCGACAGGGAGTTCTGCGTGCAGACCACGTGAGCCATCACGGGCTCGAAGGTAGCCAGGATCTCGTCCACGGCCTTGTCGGCCATCACCCCGACGACGCCGATCAGCGGGCTGAAGCTGAACGCCTCCTGCACCGCCTCCGCTGCTGCGTACGCCCCGGCGGGGTTGTGCGCCGCGTCCAGAACGATCACCGGGCTGCGACGGATGACCTCGAGCCGGCCGGGCGAGGCCACCTCGCCGAAGGCGCCCCGTACCACGTCGAGGTCGAGCTCGATGCCACCGACGAACGCCTCCACCGCTGCCAGCGCGCAGCCGGCATTCCGGGCCTGGTGCTCGCCGTGCAGCGGCAGGAACACCTCGGTGTACTCCGCCGCCAGGCCCTGCAGCGTCAGCATCTGGCCGCCGACGCCTGGAAGCCGCAGCGTCACGCCGAACTGGTCGCCCTCGACGGCGACGCCGGCCCCGACCTCCGCGACACGGGCGGCGAGGACCTCGGCCACCTCCGGGGTCTGCTCGGCGAGCACCGCGAACGAGCCGGGCTTGATGATGCCTGCCTTCTCGACGGCGATGTCGGCTGGGCGCTCCCCCAGGTACGAGGCATGGTCGACCGCCACCGGAGTCACGACCGACACCTGTGCGTCGACGACGCTGGTCGCGTCCCATGAACCGCCCATGCCGACCTCGACCACCGCGACGTCGACCGGCGCATCGGAGAAGGCGGCGTACGCCATCCCGGTGATGGTCTCGAAGAACGACAGCGGGTGCGGCTGGGAGCGGTCGACCACCTCGAGGTACGGGGCGATGTCGGTGTAGGTGCGCACGAACACCTCTTCGCTCGCCGGTTCACCGTCGATGTTGATCCGTTCGGTCATCGACTCCAAGTGGGGGCTGGTGAACTGTCCGGTGCGCAGCCCCATCTGGCGCAACAGAGCATCGACCATTCGCCCGGTGGACGTCTTGCCGTTGGTGCCGGTGAGCTGGATGACGGGATAGGTGGTCTGAGGGTCCCCGAGCAGGTGCACCAGGGCGCGGATCCGATCCAGGCTCGGCTCCAGGCGAGTCTCGGGCCAGCGTGCGAGGAGGGCACGCTGGACGTCGTCGTAGGCAGCGTGAGCGGGGTCGGTCATGAGGTGCCAAGACTATCGGGGTCGGCACCCACTAGACTCCCCGACCATGGTCATGACTGGCGCGCGTGCTCGAGTAGTCCGGCGCTCCTGAGCGCCTCCCCAGCCCCGAACGACCCGCCCGAACGACCCGCTGTGCGGACCGGCCACATCCCGGCGCGCGTCGCCAGCCCACCCACGAAGGTGATTCCCGTGACGAGCCACGAGCACGCCCCCCGAACCGCCAGGATGCCCGAGAAGCCCGTCCTCGAAGGCCTCGAGGCGAAGTGGTCCCACGAGTGGGAGGAGCAGGGGACGTACCTGTTCGACCGCAGGGTCGGTGACCGCGCCAAGGTCTTCTCGATCGACACACCGCCTCCCACCGTGTCCGGGTCGCTG
>JACCXZ010000045.1 GCA_013696745.1 Nocardioidaceae bacterium
CGAGGTTGACCCGGACGGCGCTCAGGAATACGAGGAGAACGCCGCCGACCTGCGCGCCGACCTCGAGGCCTTGGACGAGGAGATGACCACCGGGCTGAGCGACTGCGAGAGTACGACCCTGGTCACCAGCCACCAGGCGTTCGGCTACCTCGCCGACCGCTATGGCTTCACCCAGCTCGGGATCAGCGGGCTTTCCCCGGAGGACGAGTCCAGCCCGGCCGAGCTCGCTGAGGTCACCGACTTCGTCAGCGACAACGATGTGGAGACGATCTACTTCGAGACCTTGGTCAGCCCGGACGTCGCTCATACCGTCGCCGACGAGACCGGTGCGCTCACCGCCACTCTCGACCCGCTGGAAGGTCTTACCGATGAGTCCGCCGGCGAGGACTACCTCGAGGTGATGCGGGCAAACCTGGCCACGCTGCGGGAGGGACAATCCTGTACGTGACGAAGCCCGCAGCGGCCAACGACACCGGTGGTGATGGCTCCCTCGGGACCGCGCCACCGGTGCTGGCGTACGTCGGCTGCGGCATCGGTTACGCCGATACCCGGGTCGTCCACGACGTCGACTTGCTGATCGAGCGGGGGGAGTCGGTCGCGTTGCTGGGCGCCAACGGGTCCGGCAAGACGACGCTGGTCCGCGCCGCGCTCGGGCTGGCGAGGGTGCAAACCGGAAGCCTCGAGCTGTTCGGCACACCGGTCAACCGGATGCGCGACCGCGCCCGAGTCGGTTACGTGCCTCAGCGGCACACCGTCGCCACGTCAGTGCCGGCGACCGTGGCCGAGGTGGTGGCCTGCGGCCGACTGGCCCGGACCTCGCCACTGCGCCGCCTGGCCGCGCGGACTCGCGCTGCAGACGCCGAGGCGGTGCGGCGCGCACTGGAGGTGGTGGGGCTCGCGCATCGGGCACGCACCAGCGTCGCAGAGCTGTCCGGCGGGCAACAGCGCCGGGTGCTGATTGCCCGGGCGTTGGCAGCTGATCCCGAGGTGCTGCTTCTGGACGAACCGACTGCAGGGGTCGACTCGGCGAGCCAGCTCGCACTCGCCGCCACGCTCGCGGACCTGTCCACGAGTGGCACCACCTTGGTGGTCGTGACGCATGAGCTGGGCGCGATGGCCGACGTCGTCGCCCGCGCCGTCGTCATGCGCGACGGCCGCGTTGTCCACGACGGCCCACTGGACGGTGCAACTCGGACTCGCTGGGACGAGCCAGGTCATCACCATCCGGACGACCACCACGTCGAGGAGCCACACCTGGGCGAGCCCCACGACGCTTGGCTCCCTCGACCGCAGATCGGAGGGTGACCGGCATGCCGGAGATCCTCGACTACGACTTCATGCGGCGGGCGCTGCTCGCGGCTGCTTTGGTCGGCCTCGCTGCACCGGTCGTCGGGATCTTCCTGGTGCAGCGGCGCCTGTCACTCATCGGTGACGGTCTTGGACACGTCGCGCTCGCCGGCGTGGCCGCCGGCCTGCTGACCGGCCAGGCGCCGGTGTGGACGGCTCTGGCAGCTGCGGTGGCCGCCGCGCTGCTGCTGGAAACGGTCCGCTGGCGCGGTCAAACGAGCGGGGACGTGGTGCTCGCCGTCATCTTCTACGGTGGCATCGCCGGGGGTGTCGTGCTGATCAGTCTCGCACCCGCGGGCAACGCCGCGAACCTGGCGCCGTACCTCTTCGGGGCGATCACGACGACGACGGCTGCCGATGTGCGCGTCTTCGCCGTCCTCGCGGTCGTCCTGCTGAGCAGCGCCCTGGTGCTGCGGCCGTGGTTGTTTGCGGTCAGCAACGACGAGGAGTACGCGCGCGCCGTCGGTCTGCCCGCGCAAGCGGTCAACATCGCACTCGCGGTGATGACGGCCGTCACCGTCGTGCTGTCGATGCGGACCGTGGGACTACTGCTCATCTCGGCGCTGATGGTGGTCCCGAACGCCACGGCTCAGCAGCTTGCGGGCAGCTTTCGCGCGTCGCTCGCCACCGCCGTCGGCATCGGTCTGGTCGCCAGCGTCAGCGGCGTGACGACGTCGTACTACGCCGACGTGCCCTCAGGCGGGACCATCGTGCTCCTGGCCATTGCCGGCTTCGTCGCCGCAGTCGGCATCCGAGCCGCCCGTGACCGCCTGCCCGCACGCGATCGGTCGGCCGCGCCCTGATCCTCGCGGCTCAATTTGACATGCAGTAATGCGCATACGACTATTCTTCCGACGACTGATGGACGACGCCGACGGAAGGCACGCAATGACCACCACGACCGAGCACTCGACAGCCGAGCAGCACTCTCACACCCACGGCCCCGGCTGCGGCCACGAGGCCCTGGTCCACCTCGACCACGTCGACTATCTTCATGACGGGCACGCGCACCGGGAACACGACGGGCATTACGACGAGTGCATGGCCTGTCAGTGCACCCACTGCGACGACCTGTGCGCCACCTGCTCATGTAGCGACTGCAGCTGCACCACGTGCAACCATGCGACCTGTCAATGCCCGCAGTGCAGCGACAGCTGCTCCAGCTGTACGTGTTCGGACTGCACCTGCAGTACCTGCCAGCACGCCGCCTGAGAGGGCAGCGAGGGGACGAGGGATGTCAACGACGACACCGCAGCAGCGCAAGACCACCCGCCAGCGGACTGCTGTGTCGTCGTGGCTCGATGAGCAACAGACCTTCCGCAGCGCTCAGGACATCCATGCCGAGTTGCGCCATGCCGGCGAGTCGATCGGCCTGGCCACGGTCTACCGCACCCTGCAGGCGATGGCCGAGGACGGCGAGATCGATGTGCTGCTCACCGATGAAGGCACGTCGGTCTACCGGAGGTGCAGTGCCGGTCATCACCACCACCTCGTCTGCCGGGTGTGTGGGCGCACCGTCGAAGTACAGGATCGACCCGTCGAGCGGTGGGCAGCCGCGGTGGCCGCTGACCATGGTTTCTCCGACGTCGAGCACCAGGTCGAGGTGTTCGGAGTCTGTGCGCCGTGCGTATCCACCGCCTGAGCCACATGGTGTTGACGGGTGATGTCCAGTCGACCGGCTCGCACGCGCACCGTGACCACACATGCGAGCGGGGGAGTGACCGCGGAATGTGCTGACCGACAGACGTCGCAGGCCACACCATCGGGTTCGGCTGAGGCAGTCGTGGCGAAAGACGGTGCGGGCGAGCTGAGCTAGGTCCAACGGGGTAGCCGGGGATCGCGATGCTGCCCGGAAGTTGGTGCTCATGCAGCCTCAGGGCGCACGCCGAGCCAGGCGTCCAGGCCGTCCGGACGGTTCTTCCAGGTGGCCAGACCACGGGCGAGCTCGGTGTCGGTGAGCAGCGCCGTGTCGAACGCCGTGATCAGTTCTGAAGGGTCCCGTTCGGTCCCGGTCACCACGATCCGGGTGTCCGGAGGACGGGTCCATGCACCGACGTCGCCGAGGCTGAGTTGGCCACCGGCACCGTCCCAGACGCAGAGTCGGTCGGGTCGTGTAGGCACCCAGAAGCGGCCCCTGGCTCGGATCGGACCGGCGCGGTCGGCGCCGCCGGCGCGACCGACGAGACGACGCCATCGCGACGTTCAGTCGAATCTGCCACTCTGTCGGCGTGCTGAGGTGGTCCGCATGCTGGCGGGGGTCAGTGCGTCGTCGCCAGGTGCACGGTGTGTGCGGCGAGGACGAACAGGTCGAGTCGCTGGTGGATGCCGAGGGAATCGGTCGGATCGGTCAACCGGGCTAGAGCCTCAGCGTCTGGTGGATCGAGCTTCGGGCCGACCATGTCCCAGAGGTGGGCGAACTTGTCGAGTAGATACGCCCGCACCCACGGTTCGACCGGCGCCGGCAGATCCAGGAGGAAGGAGCGGCTCGCGAGATGCTCCAGGCTCGCTTCGGCCATCAGCAGGGGCCAGTCCTCCGTCCCTGACGTGACGCGTTCGGGTAGGTCGTAGGCGTCGATGAAGTGGTCGCTCAGCACGGCTTCGAGCCGACTCATGAATCCCGGCCGTCCGACGCCGTAGCCGCCGGGCAGCACCCGAATGGGAAGTCCACCCTCGATCACCGCCAGCAGGCCGCCTGGTGACGTGAGCCGGCCAAGCTCGACCAGACCGGCTACCGGGTCGGATAGATGGTGCACGACGCGTGCCGCCCAGACCAGGTCCGCCGCCGGGACGTCCAGCCCCTCGGAGAGGTCGCCCTCGAGTACGTGAACGCGGTCGGACAGGCCCAGCCGGGAGACTCGGGCCGCACCCTGTCGCAAGAATGCGGGCGTGGCGTCCACGCCCGTGACCTGGGTGGCGGGTGACATCTGGGCGAACAAGCACGATGCGACTGCCGGCCCGCAGCCGACGTCGAGCATCCGTGCCGGCGGTTGTGCCAGATGCCGCAAGAGCCAGTCGAACGCCTGCTGAGTCCACGGCAGCTCGAGCTCACCGTCGCGCTCGAGCAGCTGGTTGGCGTGCTCCCACAGCTGCGCATCCTCAGCCCTCATCGCCGGATCCCTCGGGTCTGGCTGCCACGGCCGTGATCAGCAGGTACTCCGCGTCGATGCGGACCTGCCCGTCCGCATCGGCCAGGGTCTGCAGGTGCCGTTCCACGGAGTCCATCATCGCGGTCGCCTGCGGGCCCTCCAGGGCTGCCATTGCGGCTGCGTGGGCTGGGGAGCCTTGCTCGTAGAAGAGCCGGCCGGCAGCGGGGCTGTCGAAGTGCCACGGCAGCGACCACCGCCGGACACTCACGTCGGCGAATCGATGCAGGCGCACGGTGGCGATGGCGGGATCGCCCCACGCTATCGGCGACGGGCCAACAGCCGTCGGTAGATGGGCCAGCATCACCTCGGTCATGGCTGCCATGTAGCCGTCGGCGGTCCAGGCAGTGAAGGCCAAGGTGCCACCCGGTCGAAGAACTCGCTGGATCTCCTGCAGTGCCTCGTCGACCCCGACGGCGAAGATGAGGCCGAAGTTGGACACGACGGCGTTGACCGACTCGTCCGGCGAGGGGAGGGCTTCGGCCGCAGCGACGTCCCAGCGGACCGCCGATCCGGTGCGTGCCCGGCCCAGCTCGACCATGCGGGCGGAGACGTCCGTGGCGTACACCGACCAGCCCTGCTCCTGGAGACAGACCGCTACGTTCCCCGTGCCGGCGGCGACGTCGATCGCCTGCCGTCCTCGTCCGACCCCGAGGGTGGCGGCAAGGCGCTCGGCGGCCGGCATCAACCGCTCGGCGACGCGCCGGTAGTCGGCCATGGCCCACACCGCGGCCGCGGTCTCCAGCTGATCCACGTCAGTTTCCCCTCAGCTCGGGTGGGTGTTCCTCGTCGAAGACGAGGACATGCGAGGCTGGCTACACTAGCGTTACATGATAACGATTGTCGTTCACCGGAGCCGCATGAGCATGGACGCACCACGTCCGAACGCCGACGCTGCACCAGCGTCAGGTCTAGCCGGGTACACCGCGGTCGTCTGCGCGGGGGTTCGCTGCGAAAAGGGCGCCGACGATCTGCTCGACGCGCTGCGTCCCCTGGTTCGGCAGCATCGGTACTGCGTCCTCATCCGGGCCGGCTGCGTCCTGGGTGTACCGACGTGCCGTGCCCGCGGCGGTGGCCCGCTGGTGTGCGTGCAACCCTGCTGGTCGGATCGACGGCCCGTGGGTGCTCCGGTGCTGCTGGGACCGGTACGCACGGGCGCCGATGTGCAGGCGGTCTGCCAGTGGTTGCGGTCCGCCGACCTGGACCCGGGGACCGTCCCGGAGAGGTTTCGTCAGCCCCTGCGTGCGCCGGCGTCGTCGAACTGAGGAATCCATCCTGCACATGGCCGGGTCGTTGTGGCGGGAGCGTGACTTCAGGCGCTGGTACCTGGGTCGCCTCATCTCGATCACGGGGTCGGTTGCGACCGGGTGGCTCTGCCGATCCTGGTGTACACAGAGACCGGTTCGGCTCTGCTGACCTCGATGGTCGTCGCACTGGAGTCGGCCCCCTACCTGGTCTTCGGTCTGCTCGCCGGCGCCCTCGCCGACCGGATGCCACGGCGGTCGTCCATGGTCGCCGCCGACGTCATCAGCGCTGTCGTGCTGGGCACGGTGCCCGCCGCCTGGCTGGCAGGCGCCCTGACGATGGCGCACGTACTGCTCGCCGCAACCCTGGTGGGAACGACGTTCGTCTGGTTCGACAGCGCATCCTGGGGTGCGCTGCCGCGACTGGTCGGCAAGCAGCGGCTGCCCGAGGCCAACGGCATCGTGTGGTCGAGTGCCATCGTCGTGAGCATCGCGGTGCCCGGCATCACCGGGCTCGTGGTCTCGGTGACCGACCCCGTGCTGATCCTCGCCGTCGACGCCGGAAGCTATCTGATCTCGGCCGGCGTGATCCTCACCCCGCTGGCCGCCTCCGAGGCTCCTCTCGCGACCGCGGTGACCAGCGCCGGCGCCGAGTGAGTGGCCACGGGCGCTGAACGTGCTCGGCCTCGCGGCCTAGCCGACCGCCCCAACCGTCCGGGCCGCGGCCGCACCGACCAGCAGCCCGATCGTGAGCGCTCGCAGCGCCCGTCCGCCCGGAGGCAGGGTGTCCCAGGCGAGCCACGCCAGCCAGGAGAGGAACGCCACGATCGCAAGCAGGCACGGCACGGCGATCACCACAGGTGCAATGAGACCAGCCAGGGTGAGGGCGAGGACGGTGGCGGGGACGAACAGACGCGGCAGGTGAGCCAGGCGGGTGAGAGCAGCCTGGCTGCGTGACGAGGGAGATGGCACGCCCGGCATCGTCGCACGGCAGCGAAATGTGGCGGACTGAGTGGCCTGTCACGCTGCGCGGCTCTCCGCGCGGCGGCCCTACGCTGAAGGCGTGCTCGCGATCACCCGATATTGCATCGCCGCGCAGGACGCCGACGGTTTCGCCGCGGCCGCCGACGCCGCTCTTGCCGTGCTCGCGCAGCGGCCGGGATTCGTTGACGGTTTCCTTGGGCGCAACCTGGACGACCCGTTGCTGTGGACGCTCACCACCCGCTGGCGCGACACCGGATCCTACCGTCGGGCGCTGTCGTCCTTCGAGGTCAAGGCCGTCGCCGTCCCGCTGCTCTCGCGCGCCATCGACGAGCCGACCGCCTATGAGGTTGCACTCGCTCGCTAGCCTGGGGGACCAACCAGGGCGCGGATCGCCACGGCGCACCGCACACGCCCACCGACACCCAGCCGGATGGAGAACTCCCCGATGTCCGCATCGTCCCTCGACACCATCGTCAGCCTCGCCAAACGCCGCGGTTTCGTCTTCCCCTGCGGCGAGATCTACGGGGGTACCCGCTCTGCCTGGGACTACGGTCCACTGGGTGTCGAGCTGAAGGAGAACATCAAGCGCCAGTGGTGGAAGGCGGTCGTGCAGGGCCGTGACGACGTGGTCGGCCTCGACTCCTCGGTGATCCTGCCCCGTGAGGTCTGGGCGGCGTCCGGTCACGTGTCGGCCTTCGTGGACCCGCTGGTGGAGTGCCAGTCCTGCCACCGGCGCTTCCGCGCGGACCACCTCCAGGAGACGTATGCCGAGAAGAAGGGGGTCGACGACCCCGACACTGTCGACCTGGCACTGGTGGCCTGCTCCAACTGCGGCGCCAAGGACTCGTGGACCGAGCCGAAGATGTTCAACGGCCTGCTTCGGACGCATCTCGGCCCGGTGGAGTCCGAGGAGGGGATGCACTACCTGCGTCCGGAGACCGCGCAGGGCATCTTCGTGAACTTCAAGCAGGTCATGACCTCTGCTCGCAAGAAGCCGCCGTTCGGCATCGGCCAGATCGGCAAGAGCTTCCGCAACGAGATCACACCGGGCAACTTCATCTTCCGCACCCGTGAGTTCGAGCAGATGGAGATGGAGTTCTTCGTCGAGCCGGGCACCGACGAGCAGTGGCACGAGACCTGGCTGCAGGCTCGTCTGGACTGGTACACGGGCTTGGGCATCGGCGTCGACAACCTGCGCTTCTACGAGCATCCGAGCGAGAAGCTCAGCCACTACTCGAAGCGCACGGTCGACATCGAGTACCGCTTCGGCTTCGCCGGCTCGGAGTGGGGCGAGCTCGAGGGCGTAGCCAACCGCACCGACTTCGATCTCACGACGCACGCCAAGCACTCGGGTGAGGACCTGTCGTACTTCGACCAGGAGAGCAACGAGCGCTGGACGCCGTACGTCATCGAGCCCGCGGCCGGTGTGAACCGTTCGCTGATGGCGTTCCTGATAGACGCCTACACCGAGGACGAGGCGCCGAACGCCAAGGGTGGAGTCGACAAGCGCATCGTGCTGCGGATCGACCCGCGGCTGGCCCCGGTCAAGGCGGCCGTGCTGCCACTGTCGCGCAATGCCGACCTGTCGCCGAAGGCGCGTGACCTCGCTGCGGCACTGCGCCCCTCGTGGAACATCGACTTCGACGACGCCGGCGCGATCGGCCGGCGCTACCGCCGCCAGGACGAGATCGGCACGCCGTACTGCGTCACGGTCGACTTCGGCACCCTGGACGACCAGGCGGTCACGGTGCGAGCACGCGACACGATGGCCCAGGAGCGGGTGTCCCTCGACCAGATCGAGGGGTACCTCGCGGCGCGTCTGGTCGGGGCGTGAGACGCGCTGCCGCACCATGAGCGGCGTGCTTCGTACCCGTCCGGGCTGGTTCGCGCGCCTGGCCGCCGGTGTCCTGCTGGTGGTGTGGGCCTGCGGAGGTGACCAGCCGGTCGAGCCCGAGCCCGAACCCGAACCGACCGAGTGGACGGAGCCGATTGTGCCGGCCCCGAATGTCGACGTGCCGCGAGGGGTGCAGCTGACCGAGGAGGGCTCCGAGCTCGCGATCGGTGAGACCGCGTCGGCGATCTACCGGGCCGACAGGTCGCGAGTGAGCGTCGTCGACGTCACGGTCAGCAGCGTCCTTCGCGGCTCGATCGGGCGGGACTTCACCACCTTCGACCTGCCCGAGAAGGTAGCCGAGCAGACGCCGTACTACGTCAGGGTCCGGGTGACCAACGACGGTCCTGGACCACTCGCGGGTGCAGCGGTGCCGGTGTACGCCCTGGACTCGACCGCGACGTACTTCCCCGCGACGTCACTACTCGGCACGTTGCCGGCGTGTCCGGGCGGTCCGCTGCCCATGCCGTTCGCCCCACAGGACACCCAGACCCGCTGTCTGCTGTTCCTGGCCCCGGACGGCGTGCGGATCCAGGAGATCCAGCTGCGGCCGTACGAGGGATATGACCCGGTGTCCTGGACGGTGCCCGACCGGGTCGAGAGGTATCAGCCTTCGCAGCCACCGGACGGGCCGAAGAAGCGCGGCTGAGGGATGGGACACTTGCGGGTGTGACGCCCCCGACCTGCCTGCGGCTCGGCCCACTGCAGGTGAGCCCGCCCGTCGTGCTCGCCCCGATGGCCGGTGTCACCAACGTCGCCTTCCGGCAGCTGTGCAGCGAGCAGGGTGCAGGCCTGTACGTCTGCGAGATGATCACCTCGCGCGGCATCGTCGAGGGCGACCGGGCCAGCCTTGCGATGCTGGCCTTCAGCGACACCGAGACGACCCGCTCGGTCCAGCTCTACGGCATCGACCCGGTCTACGTCGGCAAGGCGGTGGAGATCCTCGCCGCCGACCACGGCGTCGGGCACATCGACCTCAACTTCGGCTGCCCGGTCCCCAAGGTGACTCGCAAGGGAGGCGGGGCGGCGCTGCCCTGGAAGCGCCGTCTGCTTGCCGAGATCCTGTCCAGTGCAGTCCAGTCGGCCCAGCCGTACGGCGTGCCGGTGACCATGAAGACGCGCAAGGGAATCGACGACGACCACCTCACGTACCTCGAGGCGGGTCGGATCGCCCAGGAGACCGGATGTGCGGCCATCGCACTGCACGGCCGCACCGCGCAGCAGCACTACTCCGGACGCGCCGACTGGAACGCCATCGGCGCCCTGGTCGACCACGTGGACATCCCCGTGCTCGGCAACGGTGACATCTGGGAGGCCCGGGACGCACTCGCCATGGTGGAGCACACCGGGTGTGCCGGCGTCGTGGTCGGGCGCGGCTGCCTGGGACGGCCGTGGTTGTTCCGCGACCTCGCTGCTGCCCTGTCCGATGAGCAGAGTGCCGGGGAGCAGGTCACCTCACTGCCGACACTGGGCGAGGTGGCGGTGATGATGCGCCGGCACGCAGAGCAGCTGAGCGAGAACCTCGGCGAGGAGCGGGGGTGCGTGGAGTTTCGCAAGCACATCGCCTGGTATCTCAAGGGCTTCGCCGCCGGTGGCTCGGTCCGCTCCCGGCTGGGCATGATCTCCTCGCTGGCCGCGCTCGACGAGCTGCTGGACACTCTGGACCCGCACGAGCCGTACCCGGTGGGTGAGCTCGGGACGCCGCGCGGTCGTCAGGGCAACCCGAAGGCGTCCGTCACGCTGCCGCACGGCTGGTTGGAGGACCGCGACGACCTGGTGATCGACGCCGGCGCCGAGCTCGGCGTCTCCGGCGGCTGACCCGGTCGCCCCTCGCGCGTCGCCTCGCCGCTAGCCTGCCCGGTGATGGACGCCGAGACCACCGAACCCGGGTACACCACGGCCGACTTGGAGCGGCTGGTCCCCGAGCCGTCCAAGCGCCCGGGACGGACCGCTTTCGAGCGGGACCGTGCCCGGGTGCTGCACTCGGCCGCGTTCCGGCGGCTGTCCGCCAAGACCCAGGTGGTCGGCCCGGGTACCGACGACTTCGTCCGCAACCGGCTCACCCACTCCCTCGAAGTGGCCCAGGTGGCGCGCGAGCTGGGTCGGGCGCTGGGTTGTGCCCCCGACGTCGTGGAGACCGCGGCTCTGGCACACGACCTGGGGCATCCACCCTTCGGGCACAACGGCGAGCGGGCGCTGCACGAGGCGGCGCACGACATCGGTGGCTTCGAGGGCAACGCGCAGACGTTCGCGATCCTCGTCCGCCTCGAGCCCAAGACGTTGGACGCCGACAGGCGCAGCGTCGGGCTCAATCTCACCCGGGCGGTGCTGGACGCCTGCGCGAAGTATCCCTGGACGTTCGACTCCACACCGGCGCCCGTCGGCATCCATGCCGACGGGTCAACGCCGGTCATGCGGAAGTTCGGGGCGTACGTGGAGGACGCCGACGTCTTCGGGTGGATGCGGACCGGAGCGCAGGGCGCGCGTCGGTGCCTCGAGGCGCAGGTCATGGACCTCGCTGACGACATCGCCTACTCGGTGCACGACGTCGAGGACGCGGTCGCCTCCGGCCACGTCGACCTGCGGGTGCTGGCGGCGTCGCACGACCTCTCGGCGGTGTTCGAGGTGGTCCGCGACTGGTACCTGCCCGACGCGGCCGACGACGAGCTGGCATCGGCGTTGGCGCGCTTGACGGCGCTGCCGTCGTGGCCGGACGAGGCACACGACGGTGGCCTGCGGTCCCAGGCTCGGCTCAAGTCGTTGACCAGCGCTCTGATCGGTCGGTTCTGCACGACGACACAGGCGGCGACGCACGCGGCGTACGGTTCGGGGCGGTTGACCCGCTACAGCGCGGACCTGGTGGTGCTGCCCGAGACCCGGGCCGAGATCGCGGTGCTCAAGGGCATCGCCGCGCACTACGTCATGCGGCGCGACGACCGGATCGCGCTGCTGGTCGGGCAGCGCGCGGCGCTGACCGAGCTGGTGGAGCGGCTCGTGCTACGCCCCGACGCGCTCGAGCCGCTGTTCGCCGAACGCTATGCAGCCGCGGGCGACGACCGGGCGCGACGGCGGGTGGTCGTGGACCAGGTCGCCTCCCTGACCGACCGCTCCGCGGTGGCCTGGCTGCAGCGTCCGCGGGCCTGAGCAGCCGGTCCACAGGGGTCGCTCGGGGCAGCCGCCGGCTGCGTACACTCCCGATGTGGCCGGCCGTATCCGCGACGAGGACGTCGCACTTGTCAAGGAGAAGGCCCGCCTCGACGAGGTCGTCAGCCAGTACGTCACGCTGCGCCCCGCCGGGGGCGGCTCCGAGAAGGGGCTGTGCCCGTTTCACGATGAGAAGTCCCCCTCGTTCAACGTCACCCAATCCCGCGGCTTCTACTACTGCTTCGGCTGTCAGGCCAGCGGCGACGTGATCACGTTCGTGCAGGCGATGGAAGGTCTCGGGTTCGGCGAGGCCGTCGAGCGACTGGCCGACAAGTACGGCGTGCGGCTGCGCTACGAGGAATCGACCGGCGGAACTGCGCCACGGCGCGACCCGCACCAGCGGATGCGGCTGATCGAGGCCAACCGCGCAGCGGCAGCCTTCTACGTCGAGCAGCTCAGCAGCTCCACGGACGCGGTAGCCGGGCGCCGGTTTCTCGCCGAGAGGGGTTTCGGCCGCGAGGTGGCCGACCGCTTCACGATCGGGTTCGCCCCCCGCAGCGGCGAGGCCCTGCTGTCGCACCTGACGGCCAAGGGCTTCCGCAGCGACGAGATCGTCGCCGCCGGCCTCGCGGGTCAGGGCGACCACGGCGCGTACGACCGATTCCGCGGACGGTTGCTCTGGCCCATCCGCGACCTTTCCGGGGAGGTCGTGGGCTTCGGCGCGCGGCGGCTCTTCGACGACGACCGGATCGAGGCGAAGTACCTCAACACCCCAGAGACGTCGCTGTACAAGAAGTCCACGGTGCTGTACGGCCTCGACCGGGCACGGCGAGCGATCGGCCACGGCATGCAAGCCGTGATCGTCGAGGGCTACACCGACGTCATGGCCTGCCACGAGTCCGGTGTCGAAACGGCCGTCGCGACGTGTGGCACCGCCTTTGGCGACGAGCATGCCCGGATCCTTCGCCGGTTGCTGGCTGACCACGACGAGTTCCGAGGCGAGGTCATCTTCACTTTCGACGGGGACGCCGCCGGGCAGCGGGCTGCGATCAAGGCGTTCGAGGGCGACCAGCAGTTCGTCGCCCAGACGTACGTCGCAGTCGAACCGGAGGGACGCGACCCTGCCGAGCTACGGCTGGCCGAGGGCGACGCCGCAGTGCGCGAGCTCATCGCCCGCCGAGTGCCGCTGTACCGCTTCGTGCTGCGCAACGTCGTGGACCGCTACGATCTGGACCGGGCCGACCACCGCGTCAACGCGATGCGCGAGGCCGCCCGCCTCGTGTCCAGCGTCCGGGACCGTTCCAAGGTGGACGCGTTTGCCCGGGAACTGTCCGGCATGGTCGGGCTCGATGTTGACGAGGTGTCCCGCGAGGTCCGCAAGGCCGCTTCCTTCGGCGGCCGCTCGCAGCGTGGCAGGACCCGACCGACAGACCCGAACGGCGCGCCGAGGGACCAAGCCGCGGCGCCCGTGCCCGACGTACGTGAGCCACGCTTCTTCGATGAGCGGGAGGCCCTCAAGGCCGTGCTGCAGTTCCCGCACCTGGTGGGAGAGGCCGGTGCGGATGTCGACGTCCACGACTTCACGCACCCATGGCTGGCTGCGGTATGGGCCGCGGTCGAGGCCGAGACCTGGCAGAGCGTCGGTGTGCCCGGCTGGACGTCGCGCGTCCTGGCACACGTCGACGAGCCGGCTGCCCGGGCGGCCGCGACGTCGCTGGCCGTACAACCGCTGCACCTGCAGGGCGATCCCGGTCCCTCGGTGGTGGGCGCGTTGCTCGCCCGGTTGCAGGAGGTGAGCACCGTACGCCGGGTGGAGACGCTGCGGTCGCGACTGCAACGCACCAACCCGATCGAGCAGGTCAGCGAGTACAACAGGCTCTTCGGGGAGCTGCTCGCGCTGGAGGCGCATCGGCGTGCCCTGCGCGACCGTGCCCTCGGGGGGACTTGAGCCGGAGCCGGTTCCTGCACAGTGGCTGGCCCTGCGCAGCGGCCCCGTCGGCCGTTCCAGCATGTCGTCTCGGCACGCCAGCATCATCCGTACCGTCGCCCTGGAGAGTCAACCTGCGCGCCACCCGTAGGGGGTTGATCCTCCAGGGCACGGGTGCGGGTGTGTCGCGTGGGACAGGAGTTGCCCCGACTCTCGGCGGCCGGTCCCATGCGCCGCAGCCGCCTCCGGTTTACCTGGGTCCCCTGGTAAACCGTACTGCCCATGGGATGCAACCCATGGGCAGTGCCAACTTGCCATGGGAGGTACGCCATGACGTCGTCTGCGCAGGCGCATGCGGTGTTGTCTGGAACCGTCGGGTCGCCAGGCTCGCGGACTCCGTCCACAGATTGCGTCGCAGCGCGCCAACCCACTCTCACGCGGCCAACACTGAGAGCGTCCGGGTTCATCCATTGAACGGGTGCCGCTATGACCGCTGACGCCGTCGACCTCTTCCTGCAACAGATCGGTGCGGTGCCGCTGTTGCGTGCTGAGCAGGAGGTGGAGCTCGGACGGCAGGTGCAGTCCGGAGCAATCGCCGCACGAAGGTTGGCTTCGGGAGACGTGCCGTTCGGTGAGCGGCCCGAGCTCGAGCGGCAGGTAGAGGTGGGCGACGCGGCGCGCGAGCACATGATCCAGGCCAACTTGCGCCTGGTCGTGTCCGTGGCTCGCCGCTACCTGCGCAGCGGGGTGCCGCTGCTCGACCTGGTGCAGGACGGCACGCTCGGGCTCATGCGGGCGGTGGACAAGTTCGACCCGGCACGTGGCACCAAGTTCTCCACGTACGCCTCGCTGTGGATCCGGCAGGCGGTGACCCGTGGCATGGCTGACTCGATGCGTACGGTGCGTCTGCCGGTGGCCGTGCTGACCCGGTTGAACAGCTGCTTGGGCCGGCACTACGAGCTGACGGCGGCGTGGGGTCGCGAGCCGACCAACGCCGAGCTCGCGCAGGCGTGTGGCCTGACCGAGACGGAGGTGACGTCACTGCTCGGCACCTCCGTGGAGCCGGTGTCCTTGGACGGTGACGCCGAGCAGGGCGAAGCTATCGGTGACAACGTGGCGGATCGCCACGACGAGGGCCCGGAAGAGGCGGCAGGTACTGCGCTGGAAGCGGGATGGCTGCGCGCCGCGATGTGGGTGCTCGACCCGCTGGAGCAGCAGGTGCTCGACTTGCGATACGGCTTCGCGGGCCAGCCGGTCGGTGCCACCGCTGTGGCCGAAAGTCTGGGGGTGACCCGTGAGCGCATCCGGCACGTGGAGAGCCGGGCGCTGCGCAAGCTCGCGCGCTCACCAGGCCTCGTCTCGATGGCCCGCAGTGGCGCGCGATGATGGTGACATGTCGTTGTGGAACCGCCGTCGGATGCTGCCTGCTGACGTCAAGGTGTCGTTGACCCTCGCACAGGGTGAACGGGTGCTCGCGTCCGCGCAAGACACGGCGGCCCACTGGTTGGTGGGAACCGACCGCTCACTGCATCTGCAGGAGGTCGGCGGCTGGGTCGTGCTGCCTTGGCAGCGGATCGACCGTGCCTCCTGGGCAGCGGACACCGCCACCTTGACCGTTCATGCGGTCGCCGACTTCGGTCACGAGCAGCCGCAGCACCAGCGGACCGTCGAGGAGCCCGGGCTCTTCCTCGACCTGTTGCACGACCGGGTCAACTCCACCGTGCTCCTCACCCGCCACGTGCCCTTCGCAGGCAGCCGCGGACTGATCGTGGTGGCCCGTCGCCCGCCGGTCGGTGACGGGGCAATCGAGTGGTCATGCCAGCTCGACGAGACGCTCGACCCAGCCGACCCGCTGGTCGTCGCGGCGGTCGAGCGAGGCCTCGCGAACGCTCGGGCCGAGCTCGGGCCGTAGTGCCTTCGCGTCGGTTGCAGGCAGTTGCTAGCCTGTGCGGGCACTACGCGCGGGAGTGCGATCCCCTGTAGCTCAATTGGCAGAGCAGCCGGCTGTTAACCGGCAGGTTACTGGTTCGAGTCCAGTCGGGGGAGCCACGCCGCCTGCCTGCGAAGCGGTCACACGACGACGCGGTCCACCTTGCGGTGGTAGCGCTGGCCGGCCTTGCCGCCCACCGTCGCGGCGAGCAGGGTACCGAGTACGACGGCAGCGAGCGTGATGAGGCCGCCGGCGGTTGCGGTATCGGTCGGGATCGGCATCGAGGGCAGGTCGACGCGACGGAACACGTCGTACTCGTTACCGAAGATGAGGCCCACCACGACCACCAGGGCGGTGACGACGAGGCCGATCAGCCACACGCCGAGGCCTTGACGGCCGCCGTCGAACCGTGACATGCGACCGGCGACGTACCCGCCGAAGTAGTAGCCGATCATGAGTACGACGAGCAGCAGGATGGCTGAGACGATGCCGATGGTGCCGGCGGAACGCTCGGCCTCGTCCTGCGTGATCGAGACCGACGAGTTCACGCCGGTGAGGATCGCCCCGATGATGCCGGTCAGCAGCAGCGTGACGGCGACCGCGACCAGCCAGCCGAAGAAGTCGGCGCCCAGGTTGAGGCCACCGAACTCCTCGCGGCGGCGGGCCTCCAGTGCCCGCTCCTCGTCGACCCGTCGTTCGCGCACGTCGGAAGGGTTATCGGTGACGGGCTGAGCCACTGCGGTCTGGCTGCCGTCGTCGTGGCGGTCCATGCCCTCGTCGCGGCGATCGTCGGAGTACCCGCGTCGATCGTCCGGCGCGGCGGGTGGTGGATTTCCCGATTGCGCGGATCCGCTGGTGGAGTGGGTGGGCCCGGATTCACTGGAACCGGTAGTTCCTGAGCGCGTGGGGTCGGGCCGCGACTGGTCAGTCATGGGCTCTCCTCCGTGAGGGACGTGGGCGTGCGGTTGTGCCGTGGCCTGATGTGGGCGTCTCTCAGCGTGTCACAGGTCGAGCAAATCCGCCGATCGCTGCTCAGCCGACCCAGAAGACCTCGAAGGCGGTCGCGAAGGTGACCCCTAGCCGGCTGCCGGCCGGTCGAGCCCCGGACTCCAGGAACTCCTCGGCGTCGAAGTCCGGCCAGCCGAGCCCGTCGATGTAGGCCTGGTGCGCGCGCAGCGACGCGACGCCGGTCGCAAGGGTGGCAGTCGTGTCGACGCCGTGGCGTGCGTCGGGCGAGCCGTTGGCCCAGACCTGACGGACGCCGGTCCACGGCTCAAGCCCCTCAGCGAGCTGCTCGGCGAAGATCCACCGATTGCCGGCGTCGCGTACAGCATCGAGGGTGGCCCTCCCGACGGCAATGTGGTCAGCCTGGTTGAGGGTCTCGCCGCCCCACGTCTCGCGGAAGTTGTTGGTCAGCACGATCTCGGGCCGGTGCCGGCGTACGACTTCCGCGATGACACCACGCAGAGCGACGCCGTACTCGAGCACTCCGTCGGGCAGGCCCAGGAACTCGACGGCGTCGACGCCGACCACACGGGCGGACTCGACCTGCTCCGCCTCGCGCAACCGACGCGATTCCTCGGGGCCGACGGCGTCGATGCCGGCCTCACCGCTGGTCACCATGCAGTAGACGACCTGCTTGCCCTGCCGGGTCCAACGCGCGATCGCCGCTGCGGCGCCAAATTCCATGTCGTCGGGGTGCGCCACGACGGCGAGCGCGCGGTCCCAGTCTTCGTCGACGGGGGTCAAGGATTCGGGGGTGTCCATCAGGCCAGGCTACTCAGGGCGTAGTCGATCTCGTCGCCTCCGCCGATGAGCTGGAAGGTGTGGCCGGCCATCGCGTCACGGTCGAGGACGGCGAGCAGCACGAGGGCGACGTCGGCCCGCGGTACCTCCCCGCGCTCGACGTTCGTCCCCACGGTGACCCGTCCGGTCGACTCGTCATCGGTGAGCCCGCCCGGCTGCACGATCGTGGCGTCGAGGTCGCGCTCGCGTACAGCCTCGTCGGCCTGGCCCTTGGCCCACGAGTAGACCTCGAACACGTCGTCTGAGTCCGGAGACCCGGTGCCGGCGCCCATCGAGGACACCATGACGTATCGGCGCACCCCAGCCTGTACCGCGCCGTCGGCGAGCAGGATGGCGCCGTCACGGTCCATGGTCAACTTGCGGGCCTTGCCGCTGCCCGGCCCGCCCCCGGCAGCGAACACGACGGCATCGGCGCCCGCGACCACCTTCGCGACGTCGCCGACGCCTGCACTCTCCAGGTCGAGTACGATCGGTTGCGCCCCGTCTGCCTCGAGGTCGGCGGCGTGCTCGGGGTTGCGGATGATGCCGATCGCCTCGTCACCCCTGGCAGCCAGCAAGCGGGTGAGGTGACGGGCGATCTTGCCGTGCCCTCCGGCGATGACGACGCGCATGGGTGCTCTCCTCGCGTGGGAAGTGTGCCTCTGGGTGCAACGCGTCGACAGCCGAGGCATTCCAGCCGACGGGCGTGGGTAGGGTGCGCGTACGTACGGGGCGGTAGCTCAGCTGGTCAGAGCAGGGGACTCATAATCCCTGGGTCGCGGGTTCGAGCCCCGCCCGCCCCACCACCTGCGGAAACACTGGCATTCGATACTGCACAACGCTCGTACAGGGGAGTATCCTGCCTGTATGAGCGCCCGTCAAGGCCCGGCGAGAAGCCGTGTCAACACCCCCGTCAGCGGCCCGATCGACGATCTGACCGGCCTGCTGGACGACTGGCGGGTGCACCTGCGTGTCCGCAACCGTCGGCCCTCGACCATCGACTCCTACCTTACGGTCGGGCGTACGTTCGTCGCCTACCTGTCCGAGAAGGGGATGCCGACCGCGGCCACCTCGGTCACCCGCGAGCACGTCGAGCACTTCCTGGCCGACCTGGGCGACCGGGTGAGCCCGTCGACCACCGCCAAGCACTACCGCTCGCTGCAGCAGCTGTTCCGGAGGCTCACCGAGGACGGAGAGATACCGACGTAGCCAATGGAACGGATGAGCCCGCCCACGGTGCCCGAGCAGCCGGTCCCGATCTTGACCGACGACGACCTGACCCGGCTGCTCGCCGCCTGCAAGGGGCCGACGTTCGAGAACAGGCGCGACGAGGCCATCATCCGGCTGTTCATCGACACCGGGATACGCGCCTCGGAGTTGATCGGGCTGCGCCTGGACGACCTCGATCGCGAGCAGTCGCTGGCCTTCGTCG
>JACCXZ010000060.1 GCA_013696745.1 Nocardioidaceae bacterium
GCAGTGGACGTGCCCACGACGCGGTCGCTGGTCGACGAACTCCTCGCCGATCGCCAAGTCGCCGCCAACACAGCCGAGTGACCGTTCTCGACGCGTCCGCGGTCCTGGCACTCGTTCACGACGAACCCGGTGCAGACCTGGTAGCTACCCACGTGACCGGCGGCACCCTTGGCACGGCGAACCTGGCCGAGGTCATGGGGAACTCGTTGACGCCGACATCGACGTTGCCCGCGTTCGTGAACTACTCGCGGCGGCCGGGGTGGTGATCGAACCGGTCACCGGGCCCGACGCCGAACTTGCCGGTGCGATGCGCGCTCTCGTCGGCGGACACGCACTATCGCTCGGTGACCGCTGCTGCCTGGCCCTCACAGTTCGCAGCGATCCCCCAGAGGTGCTCACCGCTGACCGCGCCTGGGCCGCACTTGACCTCCCCATCCACGTCCATCTGCTGAGGTAGTCTGCCTCCCCCTCCGACGGCTCGTCTCGTGGACACCCTCCGTTAGCTCCTCGGGTCGAAGAGGCGCCATCCGCACCGGCGAGTGGCGCACAACCGGGGCGCCGGCCTCCGGATTGAGCCGCTTTCGCGCCACTCGCGCGAACGACACACCGGCCTGTACCTGAGCGACCCCACCGCATGGGCCGAACCCCCGACGAACTTCCGTTCGCGACCACTCGTGCAAGCTCCGGACTACCGCCGACGTCCCAGCCCGCTGGCCCGCACGATCGGTCGCCCCACCGCGGTCCGCACCGCGTCGGCCGACCCGATGACCCGCACATGGTGCTGGGCCCGGGTGATCGCGGTGTAGAACAGCTCGCGCGTCAGCAGCGGGGACTCCGGGTCCGGCAGCAGCAACGACACCCGCTCGAGCTGGCTGCCCTGCGCGCGGTGCACCGTCATCGCGTGCACGGTCTGGATGCCGGACAGCCGGTTCGGACTGATCAGCAGCGGGCCTGCTGCCCGGGCGAACGCAGCGGTGACACCGCGGTCAGGGTGGTCGACCACAACCCCGGTGTCACCGTTGAACAGCTGCACCTCGTAGTCGTTGGCGGTGGCCAGCAGCGGGCGCCCGACGTACCACTCGTCCTCCGCGGCAGGGGGGCCCTCAGCCGCGGACGTCCACCGCTCTATCTCGGCCGACCACCGGGCCACACCGTATGGACCACGCCGGTGCGCGCACAGGAGCCGGTGCCGCTGGAGCCCGCTCAGCGCCCCTGCCACGTCACCGTTCCGGGCGGCTGTGACCAGACCGGTCGAGGCCGCCACCACGTCCTCGCGTAACGCATCGAGCAGACCCGGCGACGGAGCCTCCAGCTCCACGAACTCGATGTCGGGGCTGCCTGACCGCAGGATCTCGACGACCCGATCGGGGTCCTCGGCCTTGACCGCCGCCGCGAGCTCGGCGATGGCGCCGCCGAAGCGGTGGACGTACGTCAGGCGCACGACCCCGTTGCGGAACGCGTCGGTGCCAGTCTCCCCCGGCTCGAGGTCGTCGGCGACCAGGTCCTCGAGCTCCGCGGGCACGCGCACCGACTCGGCTGCGTGACGCGCAACGAGGTCGCCGAGCACCGCACCGGCCTCCACCGAGGCCAGCTGGTCAGGGTCGCCGACCAGCACCAGCCGGGCGTCGGGGCGGACCGCCTCCAAGAGTCTCGCCATCAAGGACAGCGACACCATCGAGGTCTCGTCGACGATGACCACATCGTGCGGCAGCCGGTTGTGGCGGTCGTGGCGGAAGCGGCTCTGGCTTTCTGGACGCCTGCCGAGCAACCGGTGCAGCGTCGACGCCTGTGCCTGGCCGACGTCGAGGCCGGTGACGGAGGCCACCTCGTCGACCGCCTCCTGCAGGCGGGCGGCGGCCTTGCCGGTCGGTGCCGCCAACGCCACCCGCGGCGGGCCGCCCGGCAGCGCCCGCAACAGGGCGAGCAGCCGAGCGACCGTCGTGGTCTTGCCGGTGCCGGGGCCACCGACGAGCACGGTGACGCGCCGCAGCGCGGTCAGCGCGGCCGCGAGCCGCTGACGGTCCGGTGGCGGGCCGGGGAACAGGTCGGCGAGCACCCGCCGCAGGTCGTCCGCGCCCACGGTCGACACCGCCGAGGATGCCCGGGCGTCGAGCTCGACGCGTACGAGCTGCTCGTCACGCCAGTACCGCTCGAGGTACAACAAGCCGTCGACCAGGCGCAGCGGTCGACCCGGTCCTCCCCCGCCACCCGGGTTGGGCCCACTGGTGACCAGGGGGCTGCCGACCACCGACGCCGACCAGTGCCGCGGATCCGGCCATGGCAGCAGGGCGCCGGCGGTACGCATGTCCTCGTCGGCGGCAACCGTGACGGGAGCCTCGGCCAGGTCGATGCACACCGCCCCGAAGCGCACGGCCCGGACCGCCAGCGCGGCAGCGAGCAGCACCCGCTCGTCGTCCTCCTCACCGAGCCGCCCGAGTCGCCGGACGACATGGACGTCGGCGGCGGTGAGCACCCCGGCCTGGTTGAACTCCCGCAGCAACCCGGTCGCCGAGCGGGCGAATCGCACGTCGTACGAGTCGACCTCGTGCACGTCCTGCTGCCTGAGGATCCGGGTCATCGCGCACCGCCGGCCAGCAGTCGCGACAGCTGCTCGACCAGGCGGGATGGTGGCCGCCAGCCGAAGACGCCGGTCGGCGCCCCGTCGACCTCCGGCGAGCCGGGTCCGCACATGCCGCGTACGAACAGGTACAGCGCACCGCCGAGGTGTCGGTCGTGGTCGTAGCCGGGCTGGCGCCAGCGCAGGTAGCGGTGCAGGGCGACGAGGTACAGCAACGCCTGCAGCGGGTAGTGCGCGTCCAGCATCGCCTGGCTGAGCACCTGCGGCCGGTAGTGCCAGGCGGTGAGGTCCTCGCCCGGGCCGCCCAACCAGTTGGTCTTGTAGTCGGCGACGACGTAGCGGGGCCGCCCAGCCTCGTCGCGCACCCGCAGCACCGAGTCGATGCTGCCGACGAGGTAGCCACGAAGCGTCCGGTGCTCCAGCGACTCGAGTCGATCGGGGTAACCGGCCAACACGTCGTCGGCAGGCAGCGTGCGGCGCAGCAGGCCCGCGATCGACGCGAGCGTGGCGGCGGAGCGTTCGGGATCGTCGCCACCAGCGAGCGGCAGCTCGAAGTCGAGCTCTGCCAGCCGGTCACCCGGTGCAACGTCGGCCAGCCGCAGTCCACCGACGAGGGGCCCCAGCGGCGTCAGCAGGGACGGCAGCAAGCCCCCGGCGAGGTCATCGGGATCGAACGAGCGCAGCGTGCGGCGGGCCAGCACGTCACGGCAGCGGTCGCTCAACTCGGCCGCGAGATCCGGTGCGCCGGTGTCGACCGACTCGAGGACGGTGTGCACCACGATGCCGAACGCCGTCCCGGCCGGGAGCCCCGCCATCGGGGAGGGCACAGCGGGCAGGGCGCCGTGACCGGCTCCGGCGTCACCGTCGACGGGCGCCGACCCCGTCTCGTCGTCGAGGGAGCGTTCCTCCGGCTCGCTGAGGACGCCGGGCGTGTGCGCGTGGTACGCCGCGGCGGTGAGCCCGGTGTAGGAGGTTCGGCGCCAGGCCACGTCCAGACGCCGGTCGAACACGGCGACGGCGAGGTCGGGGGCCGGCCCGCCCGCCGGCTGCCACGCCGCCGGCGACGGCTCGGTCACCTGCTCGACCGACACCGAGCCGACAGAGCGCCCCACCAGGGCGTCCAGGGAGTGCTGCACGGTGTCGTCGGACGTCACGGGCACTTTCGCGGCCGGTTGGCGACCGGGCACGACGTCACTGAGCAGCAGCCGCTGCAGCGGCGAGCACGGCGTGGTCGACGACGGGGCGTACCAGGTGACGACCTGGCACTGCGCGCGCGTCAGTGCGACGTACAGCAGCCGGAGGTCCTCGCCCGCCTCCTCGGCGTCGTGGACCTCCTTGTGCCCGGCATGGTGCGGACCGCCCTTGCCGCCGACGTCGAGGGTGCGCTGCCCGTGCTCGTCGTGCAGATGCAAGTTCTCCGGCGAGCCCTTCCACAGGTCCCATCCGAACGGGACGTACACCAGCGGGAACTCCAGCCCCTTGCTGCGGTGCACGGTGACCACCTGGACGGCGTCGGCGTCGGACTCCAGACGTCGGCTGCGCTCTTCTGTCGGGTCGCCGTCGGCTGCGTCGGCAATGCGCCGCTGCAGCCACTCGACGAGCGCGGCGACGCCGAGCTGCTCACTGGTCGCCACCGCGTGCAACGACTGGGCGATGTGCCGCAGGTCGGTCAGCTGACGCTCACCGGCGGAGGTGCGCAGCAGCCGTTCGGGCAGCCCCTCCTCGGTGACGACCTCGAGCAGCGCAGGCACCCCACGCGTGCTGAGCACCTCGGCCCACGACTGCAGCAGCGGCCCCAGCTCGTCCATCGCGTCGTCACCGGCAGCCGCCAGCTGCTCGGCGTCCCACGCCACGAAGCAGCCGAGGGCGGCGGTACGGACGCGCCGTGCGCGGTGCGGCTGGTCCAGCGCCTGCATCAGCACGAGCCACTCGGTGGCCATGTCGGTGGAGAACACGTTGACCGCGCCGGTCAGCACGGATGGTACGTCGACGTCCGCGAGCGCTTCGCGCACCAGCGCCGCTTGCGCGTTCACCCGGACGAGGACGGCGATGTCGCCAGGCACCACCGGGCGCGGACCGCCGTCGGTGCTCAGCTGTGCCCCGCTGCTCAGCACCCGCACGATGTCGGCGGCGACGTCGGTGGCGACCAGGGCGCGCACCGGACCGACCTTGGGCACCTTGGCCGGCTTGACGCCCACCTGCTCGCGCCGCACCACCCGCGTCCGCAGCGGGGTGTCGTCGGGCGAGCCGTGCAGCCGCCGGTCCGGGTGCGCAGCCGCGACGGGTCGTACGACGATCTCCTCGTCCCCGAGCGCGGCCCCGCGGAACACGGCGTCCAGGGCAGTCAGCAGGGCGGCGTCGCCGCGCCAGTTGCAGTCCAGCGTGCGGTGGGTCGCGGCGAGCGCCGATGCCTGCAGGTACGTCACCACGTCACCGCCGCGGAAGGCGTAGATCGCCTGCTTGGGATCGCCGATGAGCACCAGCGTGGTGTGGCCGTGGAAGGCGCGTCGCAGGATCTCCCACTGCACCGGGTCGGTGTCCTGGAACTCGTCGATCATCACCACCCGGTAGCGCGAACGCACCCGTGCACACGCTGTCGGGCCGCGCTCGGGATCGGCCAGCGAGTCGCGCAGTCGGGTCAGCAGGTCGTCGTAGTCCAGCAACCGGCGCCGCCGCTTGCGCGCGCCGACCTCGGTACGTGCGGCCTGGGCGATGCGGAATCGCAGGTCGGCCTCGGAGTCGCGCGCGGCGTCTGTCGGCGCGAGCTGCGCATGCCGGTCGCGGACGGCCATGCGCACGGTCGACAGTGCGCAGGCGTACGACATCACCGGCGGCTCGGCGTCGGGCTGACCGTACTGGCGCAGGTACAGGTCGTCGACGACCTCGACCACCAGGTCGTCGATGCTCTCGGCGAACGTGCTGCCGGGCTCGAGGTCGCCGGCGATGCCGAGACCGTCGAGCATCTGCTGGCAGAAACTGTGCGTGGTGGTGATGGTGGCCGCGTCGAAGTCGGCGAGCGCCCTCGTCAGCCGCTTGCGGCGCAGCACCAGCTCCTGGTCGGTCACGTCCGCGAGGTGCTGCACGAGGGTGTCGCCGCAGCTGCGGGCCGCGGCCGGGTCCCCGAGGATCCGCTCGGTGGCGACCAGCCGTTCGCGCACCCGCTCGCGCAGCTCCTGGGTGGCGGCGCGGCCGAAGGTCACCAGCATCAGCTCGCCGAGCTCGGCGATCCCCTCGCAGACGTACCGGGTGGCCAGCGCGGCGATCGTGAACGTCTTGCCGGTGCCGGCGCTGGCCTCGAGCATCGTGGTGCCGGAGGGCAGCGGGCCGCACACGTCGAACGACTCCGGCGCCGCCTTCACAGGGTCTCCTCCTGCTGCACCCGGAGCATCGGGAACCAGAGCCGGCACGCCAGAGCTCCGAAGCGGGTCGACGCGCGGACATCGGTGCCTGCCGGCTGGTCGGCGTCGCGGGGGCGCTGCTGCAGCACGTCGCGGAAGCGCGCTGCCGGCCCCCAGACGGTGTGGTGGTCGCGGTCGTCGCCCTCGAATGCGTCGTCCCACGCCTTGGCGGCCTTCTCCAGTGCGTGCTGCTCGTCGTCGCCGCTCACGCGTACGTCCGCGTACGCCAGCGACGCCGCGAGCGGCAGCGGTAACGGCTCACGGAGGCCGAGGTCGTGCAGGGCGACGAGGTCGGCGAGCGTGTCGGTGGGTGCGCTCGGGACGCCGGGCAGCGACGCGCGCCGGATCCGGTCGTACGGAGCGCGGCCGACTGTGACCGCCTGCCACGCCTGGTCGGGACGGGACGTCGACAGCGCGAGCAGCAGCACCCAGGCCCGCAACCGGTGCTTCGCGGCCAGCTTGGAGTAGACGGTCCGCGACAGTGTCCGCCCGTGCAGGCCGCCGACCGTGCCGGCCAGGGAGCGACCGCCGTGCAGCTCGACGCTGACGTCGTGCACAGCCGGTGCCCCCGAACGACTGTCTGCGCCGGCCCGCAGCAGACCCTCGGCCAGCACGGTGACCTTGTCCAGCGTGGCCTGCCCCAGCGCACCTGGGGGCAGCGCGCCGCGGCGCCACTCGGCCTGCTCGCACACGTCCTTCGCGGCTCCCGCGAGTCGCAACCGCAGCCAGCGGTCCCCGACCGCCCAGGTGTCCAGGCCGGCCAGCTCGGCGTGCAGGGAGTCGTCGAGCTCCTCCCCCGCCTCGGGGGCGGCGACGCCGAGGCGTTGGCGCAGGAAGCCACGTACCGGGTGCTCGAGGAACCGGACGAGCGTGTCCAGGTCCACGATCATGGCGCTCTCACCCGGCGGCAGCGGATCGGTCAGGAACGGTGGCGGCTGCTGCCGTTCGCGCGCCGCAGCGCGGGCGCCGGCCAGGCCCGCGCGGTCGAAGCTGAACGGCCCCGGCGTCGCCAGCGACCCGGCGACGAAGTTGCGGTTGTCGAACGGCTGCAGCGGGTGCCGGACGACCACGTGCTCGCGCGCCCACCGGTCGTCTCTGGTCGCGACCGTGGCATCGAGCACGTCCAGCATCTCGCCGACCGGCACCGCCGGCGGGCGAATCGTGTTGGTGCGCTCGTCAGCGCCGGAGTAGAGCATCACGAGGTGCTCCCGTGCGGCCATGATCGCGTCGAGCAGCAGCTGGCGGTCCTCGCTGCGGCGGTCGCGCTCCCCGACCAGGGGGTCGCGGGCCAGCACGTCGTCGCCGTCGACGCCGGTGCTGCGCGGGAACACCCCGTCATCCAGACCCAGCAAACAGATCACCCGGTGCGGCACCGAGCGCATCGGCACCATCGAGCACATCGTCAGGTCACCGGTACGGAAACCCGCCCGGGTGGGACGGCCCCGCAGCTGGTCGGCGAGCAGGGCATGCACGTCACCGGTGGACAGCACGACGCCTGCATGCTCGGTGGCCCCCTCGGCGATGCGGGCCAGCTCCCGCCGAGCTTGTGCGAGCTGCCACCCGTCGGCCTCGCTGACGCTGGTGAGCGCCGTCAGGGCGTCGTCGAGCGCCGCCAGCCAGTCCGTCAGCGGCTGGTCGTCGCGCAACCGATCCAGCGTCTGCGCCAGCCGGTCCAGCAGCTCGGACAGCCGCCCTGCCAGCTCGATGTCGCGGCTGTCGACGTCGTCCAGCGGCAACGCCAGCCCCACCCAGTGCAACTCGTCCTCGCTCATCGCAGTGCCGAGCAGCACCCGGTCGAGGCCGGCCTCCCAGGTGTTCTGCGCGACGCGTTGCATCCGGTACGGCGCGCGGTGAGCTGCGTCGAGGCCCCAACGGACACCCGCCGCAGTGACCCAGACGCGGATACGCTCGAGCTCGTCGTCGCCGAACCGGAACCGCCGACGTACCGGCGGGGAGGCCGCCAGGTCGAGCACCTGGCTCGTGGTCACCCGGGAGTCGGCCAGCTCGAGCAGCCGCCCGATGGTGGCCAGCAGCGGATTGGTCTGCCGCAGCGACCGGTCGGCCAGCTGCACCCGCAACAGGTGGCCGGGGTGCACGGCATCGCTGCCGCCGAGACCGAAGGTCGCCGAGATGTGCGGGGCGTAGGACTCGATGTCCGGACACATGACCAGGACGTCGCGCGGCTCGAGGCTCGGGTCGTCCTCGAGCAGCCCCAGCAGCACCTCGCGCAGCACCTCGACCTGGCGGCTACGACCGTGGCAGGCATGCACCTGCACGCTGCGGTCGTCGGCGTCCAACATTGCTCTGGTGTCGGCTCCGGCCAGCGGTACGCCCGGCGGCGGCTCGTCGTCGCGGATGCCGGCCTGCACGCGGCCGAGCAGGGTGGCCGGCGGCGGCGCGGCGGGGTGGTGCTCATCGGTGGTGGCGCCGCCGGCCTCGGTGAGCAGCTGCTGCATCTCGCGCACGTCGCGACCCAGCGAGGCCAGCAGCGGGTGGCGCACCGAGTGGCGGGTGGGGTCGTCCCTGCGCCTGCCACGTGCCGCGTGGGTCGTCTCCCACAGGGCAGCCGACGGGTGCGGCAGCCACAGGTGTACGTCGCGGTGCTCGGCCAGCGCGCGCATCACCGCCACTTGGTCGGTGCTCAGCCGGGTGGGGCCGAACACCGAGAGCCGCGGCGGCAGGTCGGTGATCTCCGGCTCCTCGCGGAGTCGCCGGCAGACGTCCTCGAGTCGCTCGGCAGGGCTCGCGGTGCCGATGGCCGTACGCAGCCGGCGCCACAGCTCGGCCTGCCAGGTCAGGTCGTCGGAGAGCATCGTGCCGCTTCCGTCGGTGTCGCGACCGGCCCTCCAGTCGCGGACCATGGCGGGTCGCTGGCTGCCGTACGAGGCGAACAGCCCGCTCAGGCGTTGGCTGGTGGCGAGTCGCCGGCCCTGCCCACCGGCCAGGTGCCGGGCGAGCGGTGCGCACCAGGGCTCGTCCAGGCTGGCGTCGATGACGTGCAGCAGCCGCCACGTGGTCTGGGTCCACGGGTCGTCGTCGATGTCGATGGCCGCGGTGACCGCGGTGTCGACCAGCCCGGACGGCGAGGGGAACCGGATGTTGGCGCTGACGCCGTCCCCTGTCCCGTCCGTCGCGCCGAGGGCGTGGGCCAGTCGCTGGTTCAGCCACCGTTCCACACCACGAGCAGGCACCGCCACGACGTCAGGGGTGAAGGGGTCGTCCGTGGATTGCGACAGGACGTCGGCGAGGCGTCCCACCAAGGAGTCGGAGCGCTCTGAGCGGTGCAGGCGCCAGGGCACTAGCCGCCACCGCCGTGGAGGCGTGGAGATGGTGGGGCCGGCATGGGGGCGACCTTAGTTGCCGGCCGCGCGACACGCGCGACTCCGGCTCCCGGCACCAACTGCCCAGCAGCCCTCCCCCACGGCAAACCGCACCGTCCACGGCCTGCAGAGGTTCCACGCCGAGTGTGCGCCAAGGGACCGATATGACGCCGGCGGGTGGTGCTTGACCGCACATTCGGTTGTTCCTGCGGACGCGCCACAAGTACGTCAACGGTTTTGGCTCATGAGCCGAGGAACGGAGACCGGGTACGGACCAACCACCCGCCGGCGAAGCTCAGCATCAGCGTGCCCCGGGAACAGGCTTGGTCGCCCAGCCGACGTAGAGAAACCCGAACGGCTTGGGACCCTTGTCGTAACGGCTTTCGAGCCGTTCGACTTGTAATCCGCTTCGGCGAAGATGATCGGCGATGGGCCGGTCGATGTGGCAGCCACCGGCGATGCGCGCGTTGACCGGCTGGAGCCTGTCCTGCCAGCGAGCCACACGAGCGTCATCCGAGCGGCCGTGCTCGACAAAGTGCACGCTGCCGCCCGGTCGAAGCACCCGTACCAGCTCGCTGAGGGCGGCGTCCAGATCTGGGATGGTGCACATCGTGAACGTTGACAACACCCCGTCCATGCTGTCGTCGGTGATCTGGAGGTGCTGCCCGTCCAGTCCTGCCCGGGTGACTGGAACGGAGGTCGCGGCGACGCGTTGACCGGCCATTCGCCAGGCCACGTCAGACGGTTCGATCGCGGCCACCGAGCGGACGGATGGCGGGTAATGCCCCGTGTTGAGCCCGGAGCCGAAGCCCAGCTCGAGGACGTCGCCGCGCAGGTGCTCGCAGGCGCGGGCCCGTAACCTGTGCACGTCCTCGCTGTCCAGGAGGCGATCCGCCATCCGGGGTACGACGTGTTCTCGCCACCAGCCCATGGCTAACTGATTCCCACCTGTGCAGAGCTCAACGCTGCGACGGAGCTTCCCAACGAGTTGACGCCCATGTCAACGACTCTTGCCCGCAGCCACGGCATACCGTAGAACGTGTCATGACCGAGAACGCCCCGCCCAACGCACTCAGCGATCCGCCCGGTCGGCCGCTGCGCATTGCTGTCGTAGGGGCGGGTCCCGCGGGCCTCTTCATCGTGGACACGCTGACCGACACCGCCGATTTCCCGGTGAGCGTCGAGCTGATCGATCGGATACCTACCCCGTTCGGCCTGCTGCGGTACGGCGTCGCACCCGATCACCCTGCGATCCGCAGCATCCGTAACCGCTTCACGACCCTGCTGCACCGCGACGACGTCGCGTTCCTCGGCGGGGTGGAGATCGGCCGCGACCTGACGGTGGATGATCTGCGCGAGCACCTCGATGCCATCGTCTACTCCTACGGCAGCGCGTCCGACCGGCACCTGGACATACCAGGCGAGGATCTGCTCGGCAGCCTGTCCGCCACCGAATTCGTCGCCTGGTACTGCGGACACCCCGACGCCGACCGCGCAGTCGTCGAGGATGCCCTCGCTGCGGGCGGGTCGGGTGAGGGTGTGCAGTCGGTGGTCGTGGTCGGTGCCGGGAACGTCGCTCTCGACGTCGCCCGCGTGCTGGCCCGTACTCCCGACGAGCTCGCCGGCACCGACATGCCCGACCACGTGTTGGCAGCACTCGCGACGACGACCCCTCAGGAGGTGCACCTGCTCGCTCGCCGCGGTCCGGCGGACGTGGCGTTCTCGACCTCGGAGCTGCGCGAGCTCGGGCAGCTCGGCGACGCCGACGTGGTCCTCGCGGACCCGGCCGTCGACCTGTCCGACCCGCCGGAGCTGTCGCGGACGGCGGGCCGCAACCTCGCAGTGCTACGGCAATGGGAACAGGCCGAGCCGCCTGCGCCGGGCCGGCGACGGGTCGTGCTCCACTTCTGGTCCCGCCCGGTACGGCTGGTGGGCGCCGGTCCGGCCGGACACGAGCGGGTACAGGCGGTATCCGTCGAGCCGACCGAGCTCGACGACGACAACCGACTGGTCGCTGCCGGCCCGGCGTACGACATCCGCGCCGACCTCGTCTTACGGGCGGTCGGCTACCGCGGTGTGAGGCTGCCGGGAGTCCCGTTCGACGACGTAGGTGCAGTGATACCGAATGAGGCCGGCCGGGTGCTGGGCATCAAAGCCGACGGAGCTCCGGCAGCGATGGGCGAGTACGTCACCGGGTGGGCCAAGCGTGGCCCCCAGGGCGTCATCGGCACCAACAAACCCGACGCCCGCGAGACCGCCAGGGCGGTGCTCGCCGATGCACCCGAGCTGCTGCGTCGCCCCGACCCCGGCGGTCTGGCAGCGTGGCTTTCGGCATGCGGTACGCCGGCTGTCGACATCGCTGGTTGGGACCGGATCGATGCAGCCGAGTTGGCACTGGGTCAGACCGAGGGCCGGGAGCGGACCACCCTCGCCGATCGCGCCGCCATGCTGGCCGCGGCAGACCACGACCCGGACGACGATCCTGGACCCGACCGTTAGGGTTTGTCAGCGATGAGAACCGCCATCGGGGCGTCGGGTGACCGCAGCCGCCAACTGGTCGAGGGCTTGCTCCACGACGCGGTAGTAGGCCCAGCGGCCGCGCTGTTCCCGGCTGAGCAGGCCGGCCTCGACGAGTTGCTTGAGGTGGTGCGACACCGTGGGCTGGGACAGCCCGACCGGCTCGGTCAACTCGCAGACGCAGGCCTCGGCGCCGGCGTGGGCTGCGATGAGCGACACCAGCCGCACCCGGGTCGGGTCGCTGAGTGCCTTGAACACCTGGGCCAGCGCCTCGGCCTGGGGTATGTCCAGGACATCACCGGTGACGCAGGAGTGGCAGGCGGCCGTCGAGTCAATGCCGGGCGGAGAGGTCGTGGTGGTGCTCATCGGGCCAGTCTGTCAGGTGGGAGCGACGAGGCGACCCGTCACTCGCAACCGACGCCATCGCCGTCGGCGTCGAGATGCGTGTCGTAGCCCGGCTCGCCCCGGTACACCGGCGCAGCGCCGGCTGCCCGCGCGGCGTCGCAGTTCTCGTAGTAGACGTTCCCCGGCGGTGCGGGGGCTGGCACCGGAGATGTCGGCGTCTGCACCGCGACCCGCTCCCGCCCGCCGCCGAGCTCGATCCGGCCGGCCCGGGGCAGCCGCTGGTCCGGACAGCCCTGCAGCACCCGCGCCATCGCGGCGCGTTCCGCGGCGGTCACCCACAGGTCGTACTCACTCTTGACCGTGATCTGGCGAGCCACGTAGCTGCACCAGTACGAACGGTTGGGTGGCAGCCACGTCGCCGCGTCGCCGTCACCCTTGGATGCGTTCGCCGGACCGTCCACCGCCAACAGGCCGAGAGGGTCGTTGGCGAACTCCTCCCGCATGTCCGGAGTCCACTGCTGGGCGCCCTTCTGCCACGCGTCGGACAGGGCGATGACGTGGTCGATCTGGACGGCCAACGACGTCGTCTCGCCTTGGACGAAGCGGATGGTGCTCGCCGTGAACGGGTCGCGCAACCGCCCCGCGAGCACGACGCACCCGTTCGTTCCGGCCTCGATGACGAGTCGCCCGAGATCGCGACGCAGGATGTCGTTGCGGGTGTCGCAGCCGTTGCGGTCCCGGTCGGCCCACTCCTGACCGAATTGGTCGCGGTCGTATCCCGTCGTCGGCGCGCGGCCCTTGACGTCCAGCGTGCCCAGCACGGCCAACGCTGTGCCAGCAGTGGGCTGGTCGTCGGGCGGCCGGGGCTCGGCGGGTCGGTCCTTGTAGGCACCGCGGTCCTTGCCGTCGGGGCGGTCACTTTCTGAGCGCTTGTCCTTGCCGGCACCGGCGTTCGAGGGGCTGCGCGTCTGCGGCTCGGCCTGTCCGCCGGGCACGCTGCGGCCCGGGCCGCTACTCGGTTCGTCGACCTCGCAGCCCATCAAGGCGACCACGATGACGAGGGCGGCGCCGACGGCCCATCGCGTCGTCGACTTACGAGTAATGGTCAACCACATCGCCAGCCGTTGACATCTAGTCGTAAGTCGGTCATGGGTGAGTGGGTGAGCGCGGCTAGCCCACCCGCACCCACTGCCGGTAGAACGTGCGTCGCGCCGGTGCCCAGTCGGTGATCAGGTCGTCGTAGTCGCCGCCGACCGCATGTGACATGTACGCCGCGACTCGCAGCCGCCTGGGCGTACCCACGCATCGATCGGTCCGAGGCATCCGGAACGTGACTCGGTCACGGCGGACGTCGTAGTCCGCCCGGAAGCCGCGGCAACCGCCGGTGAACGGATTGTCAGGGTCACCGGACGAGATGATCCTCCACTGGCGCATGCGCCCGAAGTACCAGTGGTTGCCGCTGAAGCTTCCATAGAACTCGGGGCCGACCCGCTTGCGGTCAGTGTCCACGAAGACGACTGCGTCGTCAGCCGTGCGGTACTGATTGGCCCACCGCAGGTTGGCCACCTTCACGACCGTCCGGATGGCGCGCTGGTTATGCACGACCTTCACCCGCTGGATGTCGACGCGTGCGGGTGCGTCACGTCGATCGTCGACGAAGACGGCTTCGGCGCCGTGCGCGGGCGTCGACACCAGCGCAGCCGCCATGGCACCCGCGAGCACAGCGGACAGTTTCGAACGCAAGCAGAACATGAGCCTGGCCCCTCAGTTGACGGCGCAACCTGCCAACGAGCCTAAGTGCTGGGTTCCGAACAACCACCCCGAATGCCCGAAGTGTCCTCGTATCTGCGCATCACGATATGACTACGAGCGTTGTCCCGCGAGCTGGCGACTGACGAGCTGCTCGGCGCTGCCGGCGTGCTCGTCGCACCCTTCACAGCAGTGCACGCACGCATCGCCCGCCGGGTCAGCGCTGTGGAGCGGCACTGACCAACCTAGGACCAGGGTGTCACCGGTCGGGTGCGCGCAGACCCGTCGACCACCAGGTCGGTCCGCTCGTCGAAGAACGAGACGTGCCCCGTCAGCGTCGAGGCGTCCTGCAGCGGGTCCCCGTAGCCCCAGAGCAGGTCCGGGACGATGCGGCCGGCGACGTCCACCGACCAGTACGAGGCCAAGCCCTTGTAGGCGCAATACGTTGCGTCGGGCTCGGTTGCAGCTGTGCCACTACGTCGTCCATCGGCAGGTAGTAGCGCGGTGGCAGCAGCGTCTCGAAGAGCATCCGAGGGCGGCGCGTATCCGCGAGAAGCTGACCCTCGAGCAGCACTTGGACGTGCCGCGAG
>JACCXZ010000069.1 GCA_013696745.1 Nocardioidaceae bacterium
ACCTTGAAGGCGCTGCACTGCAAGGCCAGCAAGCCGCAGACGATGATGACCCTGCGGGAGGCGCTGAAGTCGTCGCGCGCGTTCGCCGTCAAGAAGGTCGGCAAGGGCACCGTTGCCGGCCTCGAGAAGCACGCCGACACGAAGGGTGCGGACCGTGCGGCTCAGACCGCCGCGGGGGCGGCGCTGGCCGGGGCCCCCACGATCGCCCGGCCCCGGACGGTCAGCAGTCCGCAAACAGTCCGCAAGATCTCCAGCCTTGACCGATCGATACCAACGACGCCCAACTGGCCGGGGAGCGCGTTTGTGCAGGTCAGAGCCACTTTCCGGCGGAATCCAACCGGCGTCAACGACAGCCGCAGAACGCCTTCTTTGTTCGAGCTACTACGACATCTATGCCCTACCAGTGCTCTGAACTGGGGTTTTACCGCGGCGGGGTGCTCGGAGCCCGCAAACTGATCGCGATCGGGCTACCGGCGACCGGATCATGCCGGCGACGCCCTCGATGATGGCCAGCTGTGTGCCGCGCACGGTTCGCGCGTTCAGCCCGGCGCGTGTACGTCCCTGACGCGGTAGTGGTACGTCGCGACCTCGGTGAACCCTGCGGCCGCGTAAAGGCGGCACGCGGCGGTGTTCGACCGCTCGACCTGGAGGTAGAGCCGCGGCACGTCCTGCTCGCAGGCCCAGCGCGCGATCGCCGAGAGCACCAGCCGGGCGGCACCGCGTCTGCGAGCCCTAGGCGCGGTGGCCATGCCGAAGACACCGGTCCAGCCGTCGTCGCCGACCGCTCGGCCGATCGCGACCGGCTCCTCGTCGGCTAACACGGTGACATACGCGCTGCGCAGGCCGACACGGTTGAGCATCCGGGTCTCGTTCTCGACCACCGTCCGCGGCCCGCCGGTGATCGCCAGCACCGCCAGCCATCCCGGTTCCAGCCCGGAGCCAACGCGTACGTCCAGTCCGGGCACCGGCCGCGCCTCGACCGGTTCTGCGACGTCCATCGTCTGCAGCGAGATCGGGGCGTCCCACCGGTAGCCGCGATCGGCGAGTATGCGATCGAGGTCCGGCGGGCACCCCGGGCAGACCTGGAACCGCGCCGCCGCGCCGCGCTCGGCGTAGAAGCGCTCGGCGGCCTCGATGCGCTCGGCGACGCGGCCGTCGTCCGAGGCGTCATGCGCCAGTACCGCGCCCGACCACCATGCGTTGCCGTCGGTGTGACGAATCCACCATCCGCTTCCGCGGTCCTCGACAACCGCTGGCGTTGCGCGGGCTGCTCGTCCAAGCAGCTCCCGCGTGAGGTTCACCCGCCGATGCTCTCACTCGTACGTACCGGGGCGAAGTCGGCGGTATGGCGTCACGTGTGCCCCGGCTTACCGCCTGTCAGGGCGCTGAGCACCTGACGGCGGCTGCGCCGCGCAGACCCGCTGACGGCCGTAGTCGAGCTACTACGACATCTGAGCAGTGACGCATTCCAACCCCCTGACCTATCGCCTTCCCTCTCGCAGCGGTCGTTCGCATCCGACATTGGGCGCTCTCCGCGTGGCCGTTGCGTCGTGCGTACTCGCCGATGAGCTTCTGCAGGTTCCAGCGCAGGCTGTAGCCGTTGCCTGCGCCGACCGAGTCGAGTGCGGAGTGCTGCTGGATGCGATCGTCGGCGACTGCTTCTCACGCTGCCAGCCTGTCATTGAGTCGTCGAGCATGGACACGTCGGCGTCCATGTCCCACTCGGGGCCGTCGTCGGTGGCGCGGACCGACTGACCAGCTGGGCCGCGTCGAGGCCGGCGCACTTGGCCTCCAGCGCGCTGCGGTGGAAGGCGAGCCAGCCGAGCAGGACGCTGCGCTCATCACCGTCCGGCGGTTCGGGGGCGCGTTCCGTCGCGTTCATGTCGCGCATCGTTTCACTTGACCGAGCAGTTGGCGCACCGCGATCTGCGCAATCGCAGCGCTGAGATCCTGCGCGACGTAGCCGCGGGCGCGTCGTACGAAAGCACGCTGCGCCGAGGGCACCGGTGCCGTCCTTCTGCACCGCGCCGTGGCCTTCTTCGCTCGCGCCAGTGCGTGCTCGATGGTCAGCAGTACGTCTAACACCTGCGCAGCGGCCCGCTCACGGGCCGCGTAGCTCGTCCAAGCGATCAGCGACTGTCGCAGAGCGTCACCGTGCGGCCCATCTCGAAAGGTAGCGTCATGAAGAGAGCATGGGTCACCGGACTGCTGTTCGGGTTGATCGCGAGTATGGGCTCGCCGCGCCGGCGAACGCGGTGGAGATCGGCAACGAGAGCTGCACGCCCGGTTACTGAAAGAACCACACGGAAAAGAACCACACGGACAACTGGCAGGAGACCAAGCCGGGCAACCTGTTGACGTTCGACCACCCCAGCATCGCCTTTCTTCCATTCGCCTCTTCCATTCGCCCCGACCAGCACTGACCTCGATGGCGACGGCGTGACCGACACCTTCTTGGACGCGTTGAGTTTCAAGGGCGGGAACGGTCTCGTCGGCGCCGAACGGATCCTGTTCCGCGGCCGCCGTGGCCGCGTGGCTGAACGCCGCACACGAGGGCCTGGGGTATCCGCTGCGGCGCAACGAGTTCGTGGCCGAGGTCAACGCGGCGATCGCGAGCGGCGACCGGCAGACCATGCTCGACCTCGCGGCCGAGTTGGACTCCCTGAACAACCTCGGTTGCCCACTCTGACCGCGTGTCCAGCGTGCCGCTCGCGGCTGAGTCCGTCGGACACCCACGCCCAAGGACCCGAGTGGATCGTGATGCGTCGACACCCCTCCGAGGCGTAGATTCGGAGCCGACCGCCATGCCTGCGGCGCAGCCGGCCCGGGAGCGCATCATGGACTGAGCACTCGTGTCCCAGCACCTGCCCCACGGAACGAGGAGAAGATCATGTCGAAGGACAAGCAGCGCCGCGAGGCCCGCAAGCCCAAGAAGACGAAGAAGGCCGCGGTGGCGCCGAGCACCACGATCGTCCCGCCGGCCAAGCCCGCGAAGTAGCACAGCCGAGGGGTCGGACCGCCGTCAGGGTCCCCTCAGGCCTCGCAGAGCCTTGGCCGTTGGTGGCGGTAGTGGCACCACCCGCGCGGTGCGGGACTACGTGGTCGAGGTGGGCGATGGGTGCCTCACGCCCCGGGGTGCGGCAGATGCCGCCGTCGCGGACGCGCATGAACCGGGCCAGGTCTGCGTCGAAGCGCCGCCGACCGGTGTCGATGATGGGCACGGTGTGATCGACGGGGTTGGTGAACAGCCGGCGTAGGAACACCCGCACCCGGTCGGTGGCGCGGCCGGGTTGCTGCTGGGCTGCGGCGGCGGCAATGAGGTCACGGGCCAGCCCGGCGGGGATGGGTCCGTGCCCGTCGATGTCGGCTGGCTGATTGTCGCCGTCGAGTAGTGCGTCGGCGGTCATCGTGACGCCGACCTCGAAGGAGACCGGTCGGCGTTGATCTGGCCGGTGAGTCGTTCGATGAACAGGTCCGCCCGGATCTGTACCAGGGACCGTTCATCCCCGGCGGTGCGTAGCGCCCGGGCGGTGCGGTCCAGGGCGGCGTAGGCGGCGACGCCTTGTTCGACCGGGACACACCCGGACATGATCGCCATGGTGTCCGGCGCCGGTCGGGTCCACACCGCGGGGGCAGGCGAGGCGAGGGCGGCGGCCACCGCCGCCACCTCATCAGCCACACCACACCGATTATGGAACATGTCTGCACCATGAACGCCACCACTGACAGAACGAGCGTCACGTTGAGCTGGCTGTGGAGCCGAGGTCACAGAGTCCGATACATGACGTGCAGCCCGACGTACCCGTCGACCGGATGGTGGAAGCCCTGCGGCAACGTGCCCAGCACCTCGAAGCCCAGCAAGCGCCACAGCTGCACCGCCCGGAGGTTCGACTCCACGACCGCATTGAACTGCATCAGGCGGAAGCCCTCGGCCTGGGCCCAGGCCACGACGTGCTCGCCCAGCGCCCGGCCGATGCCGCGCCCTGGATGCTGCGGATCGACCATGAAGCTGGCGGTCGCGACGTGTGCGGCCCCTCCCCCATGGTTGGCGTGCATCTTCGCGGTGCCGACCAGTGCACCGCCGTCCTGCTCGATGGCGACGACGGTCCGGCCCGGGGGTTCGATCAGCCAGACCTGTCTGGCTTGATCCTCGGGCATGTCGCGGTCGTAGCTGAACGTCTCCCCGGCCGCGACGATTACCCGGAAGAAGGACCAGATCTCGGGCCAGTCCTCGTTCGTCGCGTCCCTGATCAGCACCCAGTACATGCTGCCTGCTGACCCGATGCGTTGCCAGCGATTTGCGACCGGCACCCTGGATCCTCGAGCCACATCGTCACTGTGTCACTATGTGCGCATGAACGCAGGCAAGCCCGATGTGCACCTGCCAGCGCCGTACGACGTCGACCTTGCCGTGGAGATCTTCCGGATGCTCGCCGACGGCACCCGGCTGCAATTGCTGTGGTGCCTGCGCGACGACGAGCTGCCGGTCGGCGTTCTCGCCGCGATGCTCGACAGGCAGCCGGCAGCGGTGTCTCAGCACCTCGCGAAGCTCCGGTTGGCACGGCTGGTCCAGACCCGGCGCCAGGGGACGACGGTGTTCTACCGACTGGACAACGAGCACGTGCGCCAGCTGGTCCTGGACGGCGTCCACCATGCCGAGCACGCCGGATCAGGGGTTCCCTCGCACCACGCCGGCGAAGAATCTCGGGTACGCGCCCTGCCGCAGGTCGACGGATGAACGACGGGCACGATCACACCCACGCACACGGGGGCTTGAAGGGAATCGTGGCGTCGGTGTTCCGGCCGCACAGCCACGACGCGGCAGACTCGATCGACTCGGCGCTGGAGTCCAGCCAGAAGGGCATCCGTGCGCTGTGGATCAGCCTGATCGTGCTGGCGACCACCGCGGCGCTGCAGCTGCTCATCGTGGTCGTCAGCGGGTCGGTCGCGCTGCTGGCCGACACGATCCACAACTTCTCCGATGCTCTCACCGCGGTGCCGTTGTGGATCGCGTTCGTCATCGGCCGCCGGCCTGCGACCCGGCGGTACACGTACGGCTACGGTCGCGCCGAGGATCTTGCCGGCGTGTTCATCGTGGTCGCCATCGCGGCCTCCGCGGTCGTCGCCGGCTACGAGTCGGTACGACGCCTCGTGGACCCGCACCAGATCACCAACGTCGGGTGGGTGCTCGCAGCCGGGATCGTGGGCTTCGTGGGCAACGAGGTGGTTGCGGTGCTGCGCATCACCGTCGGACGCGAGATCGGCTCGGCGGCACTCGTCGCCGACGGACTGCATGCCCGCACCGACGGGTTCACCTCGCTTGCCGTGGTCGCCGGAGCAGTCGGCGTGATGGCCGGCTTCCCACTGGCCGACCCGATCGTGGGCGTGATCATCTCCGCCGTGATCCTGGTGATCCTCAAGGGCGCCGCCACCGACGTTTACCGGCGCCTCATGGACGCGGTCGACCCGCCACTGGTCGAGCGGGTGGAGCAGGTGCTGCTGACGACCGCCGGGGTCAGGGGTGTCGACAGGCTGCGCCTGCGCTGGATCGGTCACCATTTGCACGCCGAGGTCCGGCTGAGCGTCGACGCGGACCTTGCTCTCACCGCGGCCCACGAGATCTCGCACCTGGCTCAGGACCGGTTACGTCAAGGCGTTCCCAGGCTGCAGGACGCCACCGTCCACGTGAGCCCCGCCTAGTCAAGCGCTCTTACGGGCGGCGGCCTTCTTCGCAGGCGTCTTCTTGGCCGCCGTCTTGCGCGCAGGAGCCTTCTTGGCAGCGGTCTTTGATGGCTCCTTCTGGGCAGGCTCCTTCATGGCAGGTGCCTTCTTGGCGGGCGTCTTCCTCGTGGGCGACTTCGTGTCAGCGTCGCTGTCCTCCGACGTGTCCGACGCCTCAGGTCCCCCGGAGGAGGATCCCTTCGAGTTGGCAGCGTCCACGCTGCGCTGCAAGGCGGCGAGCAGGTCGACAACCTCGGCGTCCCTGCCGTCCCCGTCCTCGGTGTCGGCCACCTTTCGGACGTCACCGCCCTCCAGCTTGGTCTCCACCAGCGTCTTGACCGCTTGGGAGTACTCGTCCTCGAACTGCGACGCGTCGAAGGGAGCGGTGAGGCTCTCGACCAGCGAGGAAGCCATGGCCATCTCCTGGTCGCGCAGCGCGACGTCGGTGTCCAGCACGTCGAAGTCGGGGCTGCGGATCTCATCCGGCCAGAGCATGGTCTGCAGGACTATCACGTCGTCGCGCACGCGCAGCACCGCCAACGACTCGCGCTGGCGCAGAGCCACCTTGACCACCGCCATGCGGTCGGTGCGGTCCAGAGCCTCGCGCAGCAGGACGTACGGCTTGATCGCCTTCGCCTCCGGCTCCAGGTAATAGCTCTTGTCCAGCAGCAGCGGGTCCACCTCGTCGGCTCCGACGAACTCGACGACGTCGATCTCCTTGCCGGTGGCCAGCGGCAGGCCGGCCAGGTCCTCGTCGCTCAGCACCACGAGGTTGCCGTCATCGGACTCGTAGCCCTTGGCGATGTCGGCGTAGGCGACCTCCTCGCCGCACTCGGTGCAGGTACGCCGGTACCGGACCCGGCCGCCGTCCTTGGCATGCACCTGGTGAAAGCGGATGTCATGGTTCTGGGTCGCGGAGAAGACCCGAACCGGCACGTTGACCAGCCCGAAGGAGACCGCGCCCTTCCAGATCGATCGCATCGCTCTACTGCCCCTCGTCCCGGCTCGCGCCCCTGCACGAGCGTCTTCAGGCAGCATGGACCCATGTCACCGCCGTCCGCCACCCGACTCGACATCGACGGCCGTTCGGTGCGGGTCACCAACCTGGACAAGGTGCTCTATCCGAGCGACGGCACCACCAAGCACGCCGTGATCGAGCACTACCTCGTGGTGGCCGACGTCATCCTCCCTCAGCTCGCGGGTCGACCGGTCACCCGCAAGCGCTGGCCCGACGGCATCGAGGGCACGACCGTGTTCTTCGAGAAGAACGTTCCGCGCGGCACCCCGGACTGGATCCGCACCGTCACGCTGGAGTCCCCGGGAAGCACCCGGGACCGCGAGGAGGTGACGTACCCGATCCTGCAGGAGCGTGCCGGGCTGGTGTGGGTCGCCAATCTGGCGGCGCTGGAGCTGCACGTTCCGCAGTGGCGGGTCGGACCGCGTGGCGGCAAGCGCGAACCGGACCGGCTGGTCATCGACCTCGACCCCGGTGAGCCGGCCGGCCTGGCCGAGTGCGCCCAGGTGGCACTGCTCGTACGCGAGCGGTTGCGGGTCGACGGCTTCGAGACTCTTCCTGTCACCAGCGGCAGCAAGGGTCTGCAGCTGTACGCCGCTGTTGCCGGACGCCAGGGTTCCGACGTCATTCGCGAGTACGCGCGCAGTGTGGCCGCCGAGCTCGAGGCGCAGGAGGGTGGGCTGGTGGTGTCGTCGATGAAGAAGTCGGTACGCGGCGGCAAGGTGCTGTTGGACTGGAGCCAGAACCACCACGCGAAGACCACCGTGGTGCCGTACTCGCTGCGCGGACGCGAGCGTGCCTGGGTGGCCACGCCGCGTACCTGGGAAGAGATCGAGTCCGGCACGCTCGCTCAGGTGCACCGCAGCGAGATCCCCGACCGGCTGGAGACCTTCGGCGACCTGATGGACGTCCTCACGTCCGCGGGCCCGGCCGTACCGACTGGGTGATCCACTGCCGCTGGGCTCCGACGACCCATCCGGGGCCGACTGAGTGACGAATCAACCATGTCCCGGATGAGCCGTCCACTGCGTCTGCGAGGGTATGGAGCCGTGAGCATGCACCGAGGCGCCACCCGACCACGTGTCGCCGTGGTGGGTTCGGGCGTATCCGGCCTCACTGCTGCCTACCTGCTGCGCCGGACCCACGAGGTCACGCTCTTCGAGGTAGACGACCGACTCGGTGGTCACGCCCACACCCACGGCGTGCACGGCAGTGACGGCCGGAACCGCGACATCGACAGCGGGTTCATCGTGCACAACGACCGCACCTACCCGCTCTTGCGACGGTTGTTCGCCGAATTGGACGTGCAGGTTCACCCGTCCGAGATGAGCATGAGCATCCACTGCGACGGATGCGGCCTGGAGTATGCCGGCGGGCGTGGACCGAAGGGACTCTTCGCCCAGCCGCAGCGGATCGCGGACCCCAGGTACCTGCGCCTGCTCCGCGGCGTCACGCGCTTCCAGAAGCTTGCCGGCGCCTTCCTGGACGCCGCTGAGCACGATGACCTCACGACGTACGGCGAATTCCTCGAACGGCACGGGTTCGACACCTACTTCGTCGACCACTACGCGATCCCGGTGGTCTCGTGCGTGTGGTCCTCCGGTCACGAGACCGCCCTGGCGTACCCCACGGCGTACCTGTTCCGCTTCCTTCGTCACCACGGGTTCCTCACGCTGAAGGACTCCCCGCAGTGGTACACGGTCGCCGGCGGCTCCCGGGTGTACGTCGACAAGGTCGCCGCCGCCCTGGATGACGTACGTGTCGGGGTGGGAGCCGCCCGGATCCTCCGCGAGGACGACAGCGTGCTCGTGCAGGACACTGAGGGCGCGGAGCACCGTGTCGACCACGTGGTCATCGCCACCCATGCCGACGACGCGCTGGACCTGCTCGACGACGCCAGCGTCGAGGAGAAGCGGGTGCTGTCGGCCTTCAGGTACTCACGCAACGAGACAGTGCTGCACACCGATACATCGCTGCTGCCCAGCGCGCCGCGCGCCCGCTCGTCCTGGAACTACCGGATGGGCGAGTGCCATGAGCGTCGCAGCCAGACCACCGTCAGCTACTGGATGAACCGGCTACAAGGTCACACCGGGCCCGAGGAGTACGTGGTGACGCTGAACGCCAGCGAGCGCATCGACCCCGAGTCGGTCGTCGCGCGGATGGAGTACACCCATCCCGTCTACACCCCTGAGTCGGTCGCGGCCCAGCGGGAGCTGGCCGCACTGGCTAGCCCGAGCACGGTGTTCGCCGGTGCGTACCACGGTTGGGGCTTCCACGAGGACGGCTGCCGCTCGGGCGTCGACGCCGCCCGCCACCTCGGGATCGATCTCGGCTGGGCGTCGTGAGCCCGTTGATGGCCGAGGCTCCGCCGTTGCCGGCGCTGGTCGAGGGTGAGGTGACGCACTCCCGTCGCACGCAGACCCCGCACTCGTTCCGGCACGCGGTCTACCAGTGGTTGGTAGACCTCGACGACGTGCCGGTGCAGCGCTGGTGGTTGCGCCCGTTCGCCGGTTTCCGGGCCCAGGACCACCTCGGTGATCCCGACGCGTCGATCAAGGCCAACGTCGTGGCGTTCGCCCGGCTGCACGGCGTCGAGGTCACCGGACGGGTCATCATGCTGGCGAACGCACGGGTCCTCGGACACGTCTTCGATCCGCTGAGTGTCTTCTGGTGCCACGACGCCGACGGCGCACTGGTGTGCATCGTCGCGGAGGTGCACAACACCTACGGCGAACGCCACGCCTACCTGCTGCGTCCCGACGAGCAGGGACTCGCCCACGCCGACAAGGAGTTCTACGTGTCACCGTTCTTCGGTGTCGAGGGCGGGTACGACCTGCGCCTGACACTGGCCTCGGCACGGGTGAGCACGTCGATCGTCCTGCACCAGGGCGGCGCGCCGGTCTTCGCGGCGTCGTTCGTCGGCCATCCGCGTCCGGCGACCACGCGACGGCTGCTGTCCCTGCTGCTGCGCCGTCCGCTGATGCCTCAACGCGTCAGCATCCTGATCCGGCTGCACGGCGTCGTGCTCTGGCTCAAACGGCTACCTGTCATCCACCGACCCACACACACACCGCCGGAGGGCGTCCTGTGACTGCCGAGCTCGACACCCGCGTGGACGAATCCGCTCCGGACCCGATCCGGTGGCCAGACCTCGTCACCACCCGACCTGCCGCGGCCCGCGCCGGAGTCGCGCGTGCGATCGTCTCGCGCGCTGTGCGCCAGCTGCCGATCCAGGTCACCTTCCCCAGCGGGAAGCGCTGGGGCCGCGGCGGCGCCGACGCCCCGGAGATGAAGGTGATCCGTCCCGACGAGGTGTTCACCCGCATCGGCAACGACGTCAAGATCGGTGTTGGCGAGGCCTACATGGCCGGTGACTGGACGACAGGCGACGACACCGATCTCGCGGACCTCCTCGAGCCGTTCGCGGCACGTATGGCGCACCTGGTGCCCAAGCCGCTGCAGGTGCTGCGCGCGGCCGTCGAGGAGCGGCTGCCCGCTCACGAGGAGAACACCCGCAACGGCGCTCTGCGCAACATCTCGCGCCACTACGACTTGTCCAACGACCTGTTCGCGCAGTTCCTGGACCACTCCATGACCTACTCCGCCGCCTGGTTCCCCGACCACGTCATCGACCTCGACACGCTGGACCTGCAGGCCGCCCAGGAACGCAAGATGGATGGCATGCTGGACTACGCCGGCGTCGGCGAGGGCACGACGATGCTTGAGATCGGCACCGGCTGGGGGGCGCTGGCGATCCGGGCTGCTCAACGCGGTGCCCGGGTCACGTCGATCACGATCAGCCGCGAGCAGTCCGCGTTCGCCATCGACCGGGTAGCTGCCGCCGGCGTCGAGGACCTCGTCGACGTGCGGTTGTGTGACTACCGCGACGTGGAGGGGACCTTCGACGCCATCGTCAGCGTGGAGATGATCGAGGCTGTCGGAGAGAAGTTCTGGCCGATGTACTTCGCAACCCTCGACCGGCTGCTCGCACCGGGCGGCAAGGTGGCGATCCAGGCCATCACCATGCAGCACGACCGGATGCGCGCGACGCGTCGGTCCTACGGCTGGATCCACAAGTACATCTTCCCTGGCGGTCTGATCCCCTCCCTGCAGGCGATCGACGAGGCCCTGGTCGGCCACACACGGTTGCGCGTGGTCGAACGTCGCGACCTCGGTTGGCACTACGGACAGACGCTGCGGCTGTGGCGTCAACGCTTCGTGGCTGCGTGGCCGGAGATCGAGAAGCGCGGCTTCGACGCAACGTTCCGTCGGATGTGGGAGTTCTACCTGGCGTACTGCGAGGCGGGTTTCCGCACGAACTATCTCGGCGTCAGCCAGTTGCAGATCGCCCGGCTACCAGCGTGAGCACTCAGGACTGCAGCCCGCGCTCGACCTGCGACACCGCCTGGTCGAGGTCGTGCACCCGCTCGACACGAACGCTGCCATACGAGTGCGCGGCGCCGTCGCTCCACCCCGGACCGCCCAGCAGCACGTGCCGTGAGACGTCCGGGTCGAGGCCGTTCGAGGCGTCGCCGACGGGCTGAGCCATCGACGCCCAGATGAAGACCACGGCAGGCCGGCGAGCGAGCATCGCCCGGCGCAACGCCTTGACCGGCATCCGTTGGCCCAGGACCAGCGTCGGTGTCTTGCGCTGGGCCAGCGCCGCCTCGAGCGCGAACACCGGCAGCACGTGCTGCTCGTCCTCAGCGCAGGTCAGGATGACGCGCGCGCTCACCGGGCGGTGGCTGCGGTGGTGCATGGAAAAAGTGTGCAGCTCCGAGGCAAGTACGCCACTGGCCAGATGCTCGGAGGCGATCCCGAACTCCCCCAGCATCCACTGCTGCCCGATCTCGATGAGGAACGGCGCAAACACCTCCTCCCACGCCTCGACCGCGCCGCGCCGCCGCAGCTGCACCGAGATGCAGCGCGCGAGCTCGTCGGCCTGCAGAGCTTTCGCCGCCCGGACGAGGGTCCCCACTGTGCTCGACGCCCGCCGCCGGTTACCGGGTCGGCGCACCGTCCGTGACGGCAGCACACCGACGGCGAGCTCCTCGTCGGTGGCGCTGCATGCCACCTGGGCCGCCTGCGCGGCCGCCACCCCCGTGTCGAGCAGCCGGTTCATCAGCTGCATGCGCGATACGTCGGTGGCCGTGTAGCGGCGGTGCCCCCCCGGGGTGCGCAAGCTCGGTCCCAGACCGTACCGCCGGTCCCAGGTGCGCAGTGTCGGCCGGGCGACGTCGAGCTTCGTGGACACCGCTCCGACACCCCACAGCAGTCCAGTTGACTCGCCGGAGTCGCTCGCGGGGCCGGCTGTCGCAGCGTCGACGACGCCGCTCTGGCTCCTTCCGGCTTCGCTGTCGGGCATCTGTGCAGTCTGTCCGCTCCCCTCGGGCTTCGCCATCTCAAACCGGCGGTTGCACACGTTTCCGGAGCCCCTGGAAGGGTTGTGTTCTGCATCGCTTCTGAGTAGGTTTTCGATGCACGTACCAGCGCCTTCTCGAGGAGTCCGACATGGCCAGCATCGCTCGACTGCCGAAGCCGCTCATGGGGTCCTACGAATGGCAGTACGACGGAGCCTGTCACGAGGTGGACCCGGAGACGTTCTTCTCTCCCGAGTCCGAGCGCGGCCCCCGGCGGCGTGGCCGCGAGGCAGCCGCCAAGGCGTACTGCGCCCGCTGCCCGGTGATCGAGCAGTGCTTGCAGCACGCGCTCGCGGTCCGCGAGCCGTACGGCGTGTGGGGAGGACTCAACACAGGCGAACGGGAGAACCTGTTACAGCGCACGTCCCCCGTTTCGGCCGCCTCCTGAACTCCTCGCTAGTCCCAGAACAACCGCTGCACCACCGAATGCGCCCGGCGGGTGGCGCGCAGGTGCCCGTCCAGCATTCGTTCGGCCTCGTTCGGGGCGTACCCGAGCAGCACCGCCACCGCTGCTCGATCCCTGGCCGCCGAGGGAAGCTGGTCGGAGGCTCGCCCGCGCACCAGCATGATGGCGTTGCGTTGACGTGAGCAGGAGCGCCACGCTTCGGCGAGCGCGTGAGCATCTGGTGCCTCGACCAGACCGGCGGCCACAGCTGCCTGAAGTGCCGGCAGCGTACGCGTGGTCCGAAGCCCAGCCACCTCATGGGCGTGTCGGAGCTGCAGCAGCTGAACGGTCCACTCCACGTCGGCGAGGGCGCCTCGCCCGAGCTTCAAGTGGGTCGCGGGATCGGCTTCCCGCGGCAGCCGCTCCGCGTCGACCCTGCCCTTGATCCTCCGGATCTCGACGACGTCGTCATGGCTGAGCCCTCCCTCCGGGTAGCGCAACGGGTCTATCAGAGCCGCGAACCGGGTACAGACGTCGGCGTCACCCACAACCGGGTCGGCTCGCAGCAGCGCCTGTGCCTCCCAGACCTGACTCCATCGACGGTAGTACGCGGCGTAGGACGCCAGCGTGCGGACCAGCGGACCCTGCGCGCCCTCGGGTCGCAGGCCGGCGTCCACCTCCAGCGGCGGTCCTGCACCAGCCATCCCGAGCATCCGCCGCAGTTCCTGGGCGACCGCGTACGCGGCGTCCGCAGCCTGCCTGTCTTCGACGTCCAGCTGTGGGACGTGCACGAACATGACGTCGGCGTCGCTTCCGTACCCCGTCTCGTGACCGCCGAGCCGCCCCATGGTCACGACGGCGATGCTGGTGGGCAACGGCTCACGTCGCTCGCTCTCCACCGAGGCGATCGCTGCGGACAACGCTCCGGACAGGGTCGCCACGGTGACGTCGGTGAGCGCCTCGGCGGCGTCCTCCACCGCCAGACCACCGAGCACGTCGCGCACTGCGACCCGCGCGAGCTCGCGGCGGCGCATCGTCCGCACCGCACGGATGGCCTCGACCGGTTCCTGGTGCCGCCGTGCCGCAGCAGTCATCTCCGAGCACAGCGTGTCGCGTGTACGGGGAGTCAGCTCGTCGTCCTTGCCGAACATGGCCACGACCTCGGGTGCCCTGGTCAGGATGTCGGCGACGAAGCGGGTCGACCCGAGTACCCGCGCCAACTGCTCGGCTGCCTCGGACTCGTCGCGCAGCTGCCGCAGGAACCAGTGAGTAGCACCCAGGCTGTCGCTCAGCTGACGGAACGCGAGCAGGCCGGCATCCGGGTCGGGGCCGTCGGCGAACCAGCCGAGCATGACCGGCAGCAACTGGCGCTGGATCGCGGATCGCCTGGAGACCCCGGAGCAGAGCGCGTCGAGGTGGCTGAGTGCTCCACGTGGGTCGGCGTAGCCGAGCGCGGTCAACCGGGCCTGCGCCGCTTCCGGCCCCAGTCGCAGTCCCTCACCCGGCAGGGCCGCCACCGCGGTCAGCAGCGGCCGGTAGAAGAGCTTCTCGTGGATCCGGCGGACCTCGCGACCGTGCCGATGCCACTGCTCGTTGAGCTCGGCGACCGGGTCGCCCGACAGCCGCAGGCTGCGTCCGAGACGCCGCAGGTCTTCCTCGTCCGTAGGGACGACGTGGGTACGTCGTAGCCGGAAGAGCTGGATGCGGTGCTCCAGGGAGCGCAGGAATCGGTACGCCTGCTCCAGCGCCGCTCCGTCCTCGCGCCCCACATACCCTCCGTCGGTGAGCGCCTGGAGAGCCACCAGTGTGTTCGGGCTGCGCAGCGCCTCGTCCCCGCGTCCGTGCACCAGCTGCAGCAGCTGGATGGCGAACTCGACGTCGCGCAGCCCCCCGGGGCCGAGCTTCAGCTCGCGGCCGGAGTCTGCTGGCGGAATGTGGTCGACGACGCGGCGACGCATGGCCTGCACGTCGGTGACGAAGCCCTCGCGCTCCGAGGCCAGCCACACCATCGGGCTGATCCGCTCGGTGTAGCGGTGGCCGAGCTCGACGTCACCCGCGATCGGTGACGCCTTCAGCAGTGCCTGGAACTCCCAGGTCTTGGCCCACGTGGAGTAGTAGGCGACGTGGCTGTCCAAGCTGCGCACCAGCGGACCGGACCTGCCCTCCGGGCGCAGGCTGGCGTCGACCTCCCAGATGGAGCCTTCCGGCGTGTGCACCGAGCACAGGCGCATGGTCGTGGAGGCCAGCTTGGTGGCCGCTCGCATTGCCGCCACCTCGTCAGCGCCCTCGACCGGCTCAGCGACGAACACGACATCGACGTCGCTCACGTAGTTGAGCTCGCAGCCGCCGGTCTTGCCCATCCCGATGACGGCCAGCCGGCAGCCAGTGGCAGCCTCGCCCACCACCGCGCGGGCCAGCGCGAGGGCGGCCTCGACCGTGGCGCCCGCGAGGTCGGCCAGGGCGATGCCGACCTGATCCACCTGCCAGAGGCCCGTGAGGTCGCTTGCCGCGAGCCGCACCAGACTGCGGTGATACTCCACCCGCAGAGCATCCGCACCGCCCGCTTCGTCGAGCTCGGCCACCGGCACGTCGGCCTGCGGATCGGCGCCGACCGCGCGCAGCAGCCCGACGCGTACCTCCTCGCCCGGGGGCGGCTGACCGTCCAGACCCGGGTCGGCCAGCTCGTTCACCAGCTCGGGGTGGCGCACCAAGAAGTCGCCGAGCGCGGAGCTGGTGCCCAGGACCACGGCGAGGCGTTCCAGATGGCGTACGTCAGCGAGCAGCCGGGAGATCAGCGGGCCAGGTTCGCTCACGGCAGCCAGGGAGTCCAGGGCGGCAGCAGCCAGGTCGGGATCTGGTGCCGCGGCCAGCGCTTCAGCGAGCATCGGCGGGACCTCGTCGGCGCCGCACACGGCCAGCAGGTGCTGGTAGGACCGGGTGGCGTCGCGGAACCCCATGCGCGCCAGCCGGGCCTGCGGGCTCGTTGGCCGCGACGACGCCTCGCTCACCACGGACCCGAGGCTACGCCGAGATCCGAGTTGCTGGTCAGCGTGCCGGTCTTGCGTGACCACCAGGTCGGATCTCGGCGAGGAGGCTAGAGCACCGGGAGCAACCGGTCCAGCTCGTACTGGGTGACCTGACGCCGGTAGTCCTTCCACTCCTGGCGCTTGTTGCGCAGGAAGAAGTCGAAGGTGTGCTCGCCGAGTGTCTCGGCCACCATCTCGCTGCTCTCCATCAGGCCGATCGCCTCGTCGAGGTTCTTGGGCAGCGGCGAGATGCCCAGGGCGCGCCGCTCCCCCTCGGACAGCCCCCACACGTCGTCCTCGGCCTCGCGGGGCAGCGCGTACTCCTCCTCGATCCCCTTCATGCCCGCTGCCATGATCAACGCGTAGGCGAGGTACGGGTTGCACGCGGAGTCGATGGAGCGCAGCTCGACACGCGTGGAGGCACCCTTGGCCGGCTTGTACATCGGGACCCGGACGAGCGCCGAGCGGTTGTTGTGGCCCCAGCTGACGTACGAGGGTGCCTCTCCCCCACCGACCAGCCGCTTGTAGGAGTTGACCCACTGGTTGGTGACCGCGGTGATCTCGGCGGCGTGCTGCAGGAGTCCGGCGATGAAGCAGCGCCCGGTCTTACTGAGCTGGTACTCCGCACCCGCCTCGTAGAACGCGTTGCTGTCGCCCTCGAACAGCGACACGTGCGTGTGCATGCCCGAACCCGGGTGGTCGGCAAACGGCTTGGGCATGAACGAGGCGTAGATGCCCTGGCTGAGTGCAACCTCACGCACGATGGTCCGGAAGGTCATGATGTTGTCGGCCGTGGACAGCGCATCCGCGTAGCGCAGGTCGATCTCCTGCTGTCCCGGTGCGCCCTCGTGGTGGCTGAACTCCACCGAGATCCCCATGGCCTCGAGCATGGTGATCAGCTCTCGCCGGAAGTCCTGCCCGATGCCCTGCGCCGTGTGGTCGAAGTAGCCGCTGTGGTCGACCGGGATCGGTGAGCCGCCCGGATCGTGTGCGTTCTTGAACAGGAAGAACTCGATCTCAGGGTGGGTGTAGAACGTGAAACCGAGGTCGGCTGCCTTGGACAGCGCACGCTTGAGCACATGCCGCGGGTCGGCGAAGGACGGGCTGCCGTCGGGCAGCAGGATGTCACAGAACATCCGAGCGGTCGCCGGGCCTTCACCACGCCACGGCAAAATCTGAAAGGTCGTCGGATCAGGCTTGGCGAGCATGTCGGACTCGTGCACGCGCGCGAACCCCTCGATCGCCGACCCGTCAAAGCCGATGCCTTCCTCGAAGGCCGACTCGAGTTCGGCCGGGGCCACTGCGACCGACTTCAGGAAACCGAGCACGTCGGTGAACCACAGTCGTACGAACCTGACGTCGCGCTCCTCGAGCGCCCGCAGCACGAAGTCCTCTTGCTTGCCCATGTCGTCAGTCTCGCAGGCGTGTCGTTTCGCCGGTGTGACGGCTCGCGACGGCTCGGCGGCAGTCTCGCCCGCATGATGATCCGGGGAACAGTCGTCCGTACGCAGCGGCCCTCGCGCTGGCACTGGTGGCAACCTTGGGGCTGATCACGTTCAATGTCACGGAGGCTCCAGCGAAGTCCGCGTCCGCGGTGAATTCCTCCGCCGAGCAGGCGACCCAACCGACGCTCGCCCCGGTATCCCGGCCGCAGCGACCGCTCGGCGGCAACCAGATCTTTCCGCGCTACCGCCTGGTCGCCTACTACGGGACCGCGGGCACGGCTCGATTGCCGACGCGGTCCCGGGTGCGGACGGCGACTACAGCCACTACATCTCCACGGCCGACGTCCGCAGGTACGTGAAGGCGGCCAAGCGCAACAAGGCCCTGCTGTGAAGAACCGTCCACGGCTCGCGATGGTGCAGCACGTCGACGGATTCGGGACGCGAAGCCAGAAGCTCGCGACCTACCGCACCGTCGAGCGAAGCGACAAGTTCCACATGGGTTTCAAGCTCTTCTACGACGAGGACACCGACATCTTCAAGCCGCACGGTGTCCTGCGGATCCGGCCCCGGGCGGACTTCGTCAGCTACCAGTGAGTGCTGCTGCCGGCACGCAGCGTCCACACCAGTGGTCACGCCCGGAAGTTCGTCGCGGTTCAGGTCCGCGTGGTGGGTAGCGCCAGTGGCGCGGAACCGGGCCTGACCAGCCGGCGGCGACCCCGCTCCTGCACCACTGACCGCCTCGGGTCACGCGACTCCGCTCGGTACGAGGCGCTGACCTGGCAGCGGTGCGCTCCCTCACGGACGCGCGTACCCCCGACGAACCAACGGAGGTGGCCACTAGTCGCAGCGTCCACACTAGTGTCGGGGCGTGCCCCAACTGCGAATCGCACTGGCCCAGGTCAACCCGACCGTCGGCGACCTGACCGGCAACGCTGACCTCGTCGTCGAGTGGTCGCGTCGCGCCCGGGCGCAAGGGGCTCACGTCGTCGCCTTTCCCGAGCTGGTGCTCGTCGGCTACCCGATCGAGGACCTCGCGCTGCGCACGTCCTTCGCCCAGGCGTCACAGCGCAGCGCGGCGGACCTCGCGCTCCGTCTCGCTGACGAGGGACTCGGTGACATGGTGGTCGTCATCGGATACCTGGACCGGGCCGAGGAGTCCGCGCCCCGGCTG
>JACCXZ010000078.1 GCA_013696745.1 Nocardioidaceae bacterium
TGCGGGATGTAGTAGTTCATCGCTGCGTCGTCCTCACTGGTTCTCGGTGACGTCGCGGACCTCGCCCGCGCTGGACACCACGGTGTCGATGAAGCCGTACGCCAGCGCCTGCTCGGCGGTGAACCAGCGGTCACGGTCGGCGTCGGTCTCGATCTGCTCGACCGACTGGCCGGTGTGCGCAGCGATCAGGTCGAAGAGCACCTTCTTGATATACAGGGACTGCTCGGCCTGGATCTTGATGTCGGAGGCCGAGCCGCCGAGCCCACCGGAGGGCTGGTGCATCATGATCCGCGCGTGCGGCAGGGCGAAACGCTTGCCCGAGGCGCCCGCGCAGAGCAGGAACTGCCCCATCGACGCGGCGAGACCCATACCGACCGTCGCGACGTCGTTGGAGATGTACTGCATCGTGTCGTAGATGGCCATGCCGGCGTCGACCGAACCGCCTGGTGAGTTGATGTAAAGGTAGATATCGGCGCGAGGGTCCTCGGCGTTCAGGAGCAGCATCTGCGCCGCGATGGCGTTCGCGTTCTGGTCGCGCACCTCCGAGCCCAGGAACACGATGCGTTCCTTGAGCAGGCGCTGGTAGATGTGGTCATCGAGGCCGTAGCTCTGGCCGCCGTTGCTCTGGTTGTCGTTCACGTTGGCGACCCTAGCCTGGCCCACCGACCGACCCACGCGGGATCGGCCGTTGTTCGCTGACGGCGCACGCAGCGGCGTGAGCGCTCAGAATCCCCGAACCAGGAGGTCGGCGCGCAGGTGCGGCGACTGTGCGTCGATGTAGGCGTCCTCCTCCGGCATCCACACTTGCTCCCACTGCGCCCGCAGTGCCTCACCGTCGCGCTCCACGCCGCGGGCGAGCCGTACGTCGGGCGGGGTGTCGACCCATACGGTCAGCGACCACGGCACGGCGACCTCCGCCCGGGTCGACGACACACCCTCCACGACGACCACCGAGTCCACCGGAACGGTGTGCCACTCGGCGCCCGTGTCGCTGTCCCAGTCCCACCGCTGGTAGCGGCCCTCGCGCCCTGACCGGAGCGGTTGCGCCACCTCCCGCTCGAACCGTGCCTGCTCCCAGCCCGGAACGCCCGGCCGCGCGAAGTCGTCTACGTGAACCACCCGCACGCAGCCGATCTTGTCGGCGAGCCGCTGCGCCAGGGTCGACTTCCCGGCGCCGCCCAGGCCGTCGATGCCGACGAAGACCGGCCGCGGAGCGCCGTCCGCAAGCACACGTACGCGCGCCACGACGTCGTCGACGGCTACCTCCCGGCTCACTCCGTACGCCTGCGGGGGCTCGAGCGCCCCTCGCGTCAGGTCCGGTCGGACGACGCCTCGACCTCGTCCGCGCCAGCCGCGTCGGCGGCTTCGGCCGGGTCCGCAGCGGTGTCGGTGGTGTCGGCGCTCGGCTCGACGGGGTCGGCCAGGGTGCCGTCGGGCTGCAGGCGTTTGAGGTCGACCGGGTTGCCGGACTCGTCGGAGACCCTCGCCGACTCGACGATCTGCGCGAGCGCCTTGCCACGCCGGATCTCACCGACCAGCTCGGGTATGTGGTTGTGCTCCATCGCGTGGCGGACGTACTCGTTGGGATCGGTGCCGGACTGCTGGGCCCGTCGGACGACGTGCTGGGTCAGCTCCTGCTCGTCGACGCCGAGCTGCTCGACCTTGGCGACCTCGTCGAGCAGGAACCGCGCGGCCAGCGACTCCCGCACACGGTGCTCGAGGTCGGTGCTGAACTCGTCCTCAGTCTGCTCCTCGGATGCGAGGTAGCCCGCGAAGGTCATGCCGGCCTGGGCGAGCTGCTGCTCGATCTGCTCCCGTCGGGCCTGCCGCTCCTCGGTGACGAGTGTGTCCGGCAGCGCGATGTCCACGCGGTCGAGCAGCACCTCGAGCGCGGCGTCGCGAGCGGCGCTGGCCTGCTCAAGGCGTTTACCGCGCGTGAGCTTCTCCACCAGGTCCGCACGCAGCTCGGCGACCGTGTCGAACTCGCTCGCGTCCTGGGCGAAGTCGTCGTCGAGCTCGGGCAGCTCCTGCTCCTTGACGGCGGTGACCACGACCTCGACCTCGACGTCGGTGCCGTCGTAGTCCGCTCCCACCAGCTGGCTGCTGAACGTCGCGGACTCTTGCGCCGACAGGCCGATCAGCGCCTCGTCGAGACCGTCGAGCATGGTGCCCTGACCGACCTGGTAGCTCAGCCCGGTGGTCTGGGCCCCCTCGATCGGCTCGCCGCCCTGGGACGCGGACAGGTCGATCGTCACGAAGTCGCCGTCGGCCGCGGCGCGGTCCACGTCGTTGAGCGTGGCGAACCGGGCACGCAGTGCCTCGACCTGCTCCGCGACATCCTCCTCGGTGACCGTCGCGTCGTCCACCGTCACGTCGAGCCCCGCGTAGTCGGGGACCTCGATCTCGGGTACGACGTCGAGCTCGGCTGTGAACTCGAGCACCTCACCGTCCTCGAACTTCGTCACGTCGATGTCCGGCTGGCCGAGCGGGTTGAGCTCGTTGTCCTGCAACGCCTGCATGTACAGCCCGGGGAGGGCGTCGTTGACCGCCTCGTCGAGGACAGGGCCGCGACCGATGCGCTGGTCGATGATGGCCGCCGGAGTCTTGCCCTTGCGGAATCCGGGCACCTGGATCTGCTGCGCGATCTTCTTGTAGGCCTGGTCGAGGCTCGGCTTGAGCTCCTCGAAGGGCACCTCGATGGTGAGCTTGACCCGCGTCGGGTTCAAGGTCTCGGCGGCGCTCTTCACGTGTGGGGTACTCCGTTCGGCAGGGGGCATCGGCGGGGTCGTCATGACGATGTCGGGGCGACAGGACTCGAACCTGCGGTCTCCTGCTCCCAAAGCAGGCGCGCTAGCCACTACGCTACGCCCCGTCGTGCCCGGCGATC
>JACCXZ010000083.1 GCA_013696745.1 Nocardioidaceae bacterium
CCGGCCACCACGTCGGCGAGATCTCCCGCGGCGTGGTGTTCCCCAAGCACCGCGCCGACCTGGTGCACGCAGCCGTGGCTGTCGAGCGCATGCGCTGCGGTGCGATCGAGGCGTTGTCGATCCCGGCCAACCCGCTTGACGTGCTCGCCCAGCTGACCGTGGCGGCCGCAGCCATGGACGAGCTCGACGTCGAGCACTGGTACGACGTCGTACGTCGTGCCGCGCCGTTCGCCTCGCTGCCGCGCTCGGCGTACGACGCGACGCTGGACCTGCTCGCGGGCCGCTACCCCTCCGACGAGTTCGCCGAGCTGCGCCCGCGCATCGTGTGGGACCGGGTCGGCGGCACCCTGACCGGGCGCCCGGGAGCGCAGCGACTGGCGGTCACCTCCGGCGGCACCATCCCCGACCGGGGACTGTTCGGTGTCTTCCTGGTCGGTGCCGATGTCGCCCGTGGCGGCGCCCGGGTCGGTGAGCTCGACGAGGAGATGGTCTACGAGTCGCGGGTCGGTGACGTGTTCGCCCTCGGGACTTCCAGCTGGCGGATCGAGGACATCACCCACGACCGGGTGCTGGTGAGCCCGGCCCCCGGCCAGCCCGGCCGGCTGCCGTTCTGGAAGGGCGACACGCTGGGACGACCGGCCGAGCTCGGTGCGGCCCTGGGTGCGTTCACCCGCGAGCTGGCGGGGGCGAACCGGGACGACGCGCTGACCCGTTGCCACGGGTCGGGGCTCGACGGCTGGGCCGCCAGCAACCTGGTGGGCTTCCTGCGCGAGCAGGTCGAGGCCACCGGGCACGTGCCCACCGACCGGACGCTGGTCATCGAACGCGGGCGCGACGAGCTCGGCGACTGGCGGATCCTGCTGCACTCGCCGTACGGCCTGCCGGTGCACGCACCGCTCGCACTGGCCGTGCAGGCGCGGCTGCGCGAACGGCACGGCACCGACGCCCAGGCGATGGCCAGCGACGACGGGATCGTCGTACGGCTGCCGGAGACCGACGCCGAACCGCCGGGCGCCGATCTGTTCGTCTTCGAGCCCGACGAGGTCGAGGACCTGGTGACCGCCGAGGTCGGCGGCTCCTCGCTGTTCGCCGCCCGGTTCCGCGAGTGTGCCGCTCGGGCGCTGCTGCTGCCGCGGCGCGACCCGGGCCGACGGTCCCCACTGTGGCAGCAGCGCCAGCGTTCCGCGCAGCTGCTCGAGGTGGCGCGTACCTATCCGAGCTTCCCCATCGTGCTGGAAGCGGTCCGCGAGTGTCTGCGCGACGTCTACGACGTGCCCGCGCTGCGTGCGCTGATGGCAGCGATCGACTCCCGCCGGGTACGCCTGGTGCAGACCGATCCGCCCAGTCCGTCCCCGTTCGCGCAGTCGCTGCTGTTCGGCTACGTCGCGGCGTTCCTGTACGAGGGCGACTCTCCCTTGGCCGAGCGACGGGCCGCCGCACTGTCGCTGGACCCGACGCTGCTGGCCGAGCTGCTCGGGCGGGCGGAGCTGCGGGACCTGCTCGATGTCGACGTCCTCGAGCAGGTCGAGGCAGAGCTGCAACGGCTCGCCGATGACCGTCGGGTCACCGGGGCCGAGGGCGTTGCCGACCTGCTCCGACTGCTCGGTCCACTGACCGAGGCCGAGATCGCCGCTCGGAGCACCGCGCCGTCGCAGGCTCCGGGCTGGACCGACGACCTGGGACAGGCCCGCCGCGCCGTACGGGTGAACGTCGCGGGCGAACAGTGGTGGAGCGCCGTCGAGGACGTCGCCCGGCTGCGTGACGCCCTGGGGGTACCAGTGCCCCTGGGCGTGCCGGATGCCTTCATCGACCCGGTCGCGGATCCGTTGGGCGACCTGGTGGCGCGGTTCGCCCGGACACACGGCCCCTTCGTCGTCCCGGCGGTTGCCTCCCGGTTCGGCCTGGGCACCGCCGTCGTGACCGACACGTTGCGTCGCCTCACCGGGCAGGGCCGTGTCGTCGAGGGCGAGTTCCGTCCCGGTGGGCAGGGCTCGGAGTGGTGCGACGCCGAGGTGCTGCGCCGGCTGCGCCGCCGCTCGCTCGCGGCTCTGCGCCAGGAGGTCGAGCCAGTCGAGCCGTACGTGCTCGGTACGTTCCTGCCCGCCTGGCAGCACGTCGGTGGCACGCTGCGCGGCGTCGACGGGCTGCTCACGGTCGTCGAACAGCTCGCGGGCTGTGCCGTGCCGGCGTCCGCGCTCGAGCCGCTGGTGCTGGCCGGTCGGGTCCGGGGCTACTCCGCCGCGCTGCTCGACGAGCTGACCGCGTCGGGTGAGGTGCTGTGGTCCGGCGTCGGGAGCCTGCCCGGGTCCGATGGCTGGGTCAGCCTGCACCTGGCCGACACGGCGCCGCTCACCCTGCCCGAACCCGCCGACGAGCCGCTGGAGGCCCTGCAGTCGCGGGTCGTCGACGCCCTGGCAGGCGGCGGTGCCTACTTCTTCCGCCAGCTCAGCGACGCAGTCGGCAGCATCGACGACCAGACCTTGGCGCAGACGCTGTGGAGCCTGGTGTGGTCCGGCCACCTCACCAACGACACGCTGGGTGCCCTCCGTGCCCTCACCCGCTCTGGTCGCGGCACACACCGCGCACGCCGTCCGGTGCCGCGCCCCACCCGCCGCCGTGGGCGGCCCGGGCGGGCGCAGCTGCCGACGCGCACCGGCCCGCCCACCCTGGCCGGCCGCTGGTCGCTGCTCCCCGAGCGGGAGGCCGACGTCACCCAACGCGCCTACGCGAGTGCCGAACTGCTGCTGGAGCGGCACGGCGTCGTCACCCGCGGATCGGTCGTCAGCGAGCGGGTGCCCGGCGGTTTCGCGGCGACGTACAAGGTCCTGTCCGGGTTCGAGGAGACCGGACGTTGCCGACGTGGCTACTTCGTCGGCTCGCTGGGGGCGGCGCAGTTCGGTACGTCAGGAGCCGTGGACCGGCTGCGCAGCGTCGCCGCCGAGGCGGTCGACCACCGGGGTATCCGTGCTCTGACGTTGGCCGCGACCGACCCCGCCAACCCGTACGGCGCAGCACTACCCTGGCCGCGCCGCTCCGACGCGTCGGAGCGCCATGGACATCGGCCCGGTCGTAAGGCCGGCGCCCTGGTAGTGCTGGTCGACGGTGGGTTGGTCGTCTACGTCGAGCGCGGCGGCAGGACGCTGCTGACCTTCGACGACGACCAGGCGTCCCTCGAGCCCGCCCTCGAAGCCCTCGCATCGGCGGTGCATGAGGGGGTGCTCGGCAGGCTCGCGGTCGAGCGAGCCGACGGCGAGCACATCCTGGGGACCCCGCTGGCAGCCGCTCTAGAGGCCGCCGGCTTCCACGCCACACCCCGCGGACTGCGCCTGCGCGCGTGAGTCAGCTGTGGTCAGCCCGCCGGACTCAGTGCCTCCGCCGGACCCGGCTGAGCAGCTGCTCGCCCGGTCGCTGCTGCTCGCCCTGGAGAGCCCCGAGCACCAGCAGAGCCCCGGTCAGCGCCGGGATCAGCCACTGCGTTGCGCGCAACCGTTCCTGCGCCTGTGCGGTGCCGCTGGAGGTGATGGACGTGGGTTCGGTGGCGCCCTCGGAGAGCTCCCCACCGGCACGCTGAGTGTCGCGCCCCAGCTTCCCGCTGTAGGCGGTGACCCCGAGCGCGGCGGCGGTGAGGACAGTCTTGAGCGCCGCGCTGCTGCCGGCCCCGGACTGGGTGAGCAGGCGTCCGCGGTCCGACTGCAGCATCCCCACTGAACCCACCAGGTGAGCTCCGATCGCCACGGCGTTGACCGGCGCCCAACGGGCCCACCCCTCAGCGGCCAACGGAAGCCGCTCGCGCGCATTCCCGGCTTGCGCAGCAGCGCCGTTGAGGCCGACCGCCCCCATCAGCGAGCCACCGAACCAGGCGGCCAGTCCGAGGTCGTGAAGGCTGCGGACGACGGTGTTGCGGTTGGTGGACATACGTTCCTCCGGGTCGGTCGGTCACGGACTCACCACGTCCGTACCCGTCCCGCGTCCACCCATGCGCGACCGCTGTCAACCGGTACGACGCGCCTGGGGCAGTCACCCGCCCACCTGCCCCCGCGGTCAGCTTCCCAGCGGTGTGTGTGCGGTGATCACGTCGACGAGGCCGTGACCCTTGTCGAACGACGGGACACCCCGCCGGGTCCGCCTCGTAGGGCGCGCCGTCGCTGAACTGGTGGGCACTGAGCTTGAGGGCCGCCGGGGTCGCAGCCAGTACGCCTCGAACAGCTGAGCGATGATGCCGGTCACGTGTGGTGCCGCCATGCTCGTACCGCTGATCGTGTTGTAGGTGCCGAGGTCCAGCGGCCCGGACCGTTGCGCGGGTCGAGCCCGGTGGCGCAGATCACCAGGTACGGACGGCACGCCGAGGTGATGTTCTCACCGGGGCGGACAGATCCCGACGGCACGTGACTGACGTCTCGGTGCCGACCGACATGTCAACGATCTACGCTCCGACAGTGAGCACCACGACTGTGACCCCACCAGCCACTGCGCGCGACGTGGCCGTCCTCGCCGCCATCACCACGACCGTCCTGGCCTGGGCCTCGGCCTTCGTGGTGATCCGCTGGGCCGGTGAGTCCTTCTCCCCCGGCGCGCTCGCCCTCGGACGGCTGGCACTCGGCTCGGCTGCGCTCGGTGCGCTGTTGCTGGCACGCCGGCGGTGGGTGGCTCCCAACCGCCGGGAGTGGGTGCTGCTGGGCGTGTGCGGCGTGGCCTGGTTCGCCGTCTACAACGTCGCACTCAATGCGGCCGAGCAGCACCTCGACGCCGGGACGACAGCCATGCTGGTCAACATCGGCCCGATCCTGATTGCTTTGCTGGCCGGCGTCATGCTGGGCGAGGGCTTTCCTCGCTGGTTGCTGGTCGGTGCCGCCGTCGCGTTCGCCGGAACAGTGCTGATCGGGTCGGCGGCGAGTCGCTCCGGTGACGTCGACCTGCTCGGGGTCGTGCTCGCCGTCCTTGCGGCGGTGACGTACGCGGTCGGTGTCCTCGCTCAGAAGCCGGTGCTTCGCCGTCTGCCCGCCTTGCAGGTGACGTGGCTGGCCTGCGCGGTCGGGACGCTCGGCTGTCTGCCCTGGACGGTGTCCCTGGTGGAGAGAGGCCGGTGACGCCTCACCAGGCCAGCTCACCGGCCTGGTCTATCTCGGGCTGGTGCCGACCGCGCTCGCCTTCGTCACCTGGGCGTACGCGCTGGCCCGTACCGACGCCGGTCGGCTAGGCGTCACCACCTACCTCGTGCCGCCGCTCACCATCCTGACCGGCTGGCTGCTGCTGGGCGAGACGCCGGTCACCACCGCCCTGGTCGGTGGTGCGATCTGCCTCGTCGGGGTCGCACTGTCACGTCGCCGTCCGCGGGTCGCGGCTGTCGAGGAAGTCGGCTGACGTGCAGGCCGAGTCGGTCGCCGCGTTCGCCGGGCTGCTGGCCGACCGCAGCCGCGCGTCGGTGTGCCTGGCGCTCCTGGACGGCCGCGCCTGGACGGTCGGCGAGCTGGCCCGACATGCCTGCGTCGGCCCGTCGACGATGAGCGAACACCTCTCGGTGCTCGTCGACTCCGGCTTGCTCGCGCAGGAACGTCAGGGGCGCCACCGCTACGTCCGGCTGGCAGGTCCCGGGGTGGCCGAGCTGGTCGAGGATCTGGCAGCGGTCGCCGGAGTCCCGGTGCCAATCCAATCGCTCGCGGCACCCGATCCCATGCCGAGCTGGCCGCAGGACGGACCTGCTACGACCACTTGGCGGGTCAACTCGGGGTACAGCTGTTCGACTGCATGGTCAGGCGGGCGCTGCTCGACACCCGTGTCGGTCTGGTCCTGACCGGGGCCGGCTCAGCGTGGCTCGCCCGACTGGGCTGCGACCTTGATCCCCGGCCATCGCGCCGGCCACTGCTGCGTACCTGCCTGGACTGGACTGAGCGCCGTCACCACCTCGGCGGGAGGGTCGGCGCTTCCCTGCACACGGTGCTGCTGAGTCACGGGTGGACGACGCGTGGCACCCGCCCCCGCGCGGTGCGACTCACCGACGCAGGGCGTGGCGCGTTGGCCGAGCAGCTCGGCTGGCAGCTGGGGTAGCCGCCGTCAGGACGTCCTGTCCGGGAGGCCGAGGATGAAGCGGGCCATCGCGGTCCGCTGACGTACGAGGCTCTCCAGACCGGGCACCGACCGACTCTGCAGGTGCTCGCCGGGCACAGCCGTGAAGGCCGTGAAGACGGTCAACACCAAGGCGAGGACACGCCCGCCTCCGGGTGTCGCACCTTCGAGTGCTCAGCCACGTGCCCGAATCTCGGTGACTGCGTTGGCCGCAGTGGTGGGCATGACCAAGCAGGCCATGGGGCAGGTCGCCACCTACCTGGTCGGCGCCGGCTATCTCCTCGAGGACTCGGCTCCTGACGACCGGCGCATTCGGGTACTGCACCTGTCGGCCCGCGGGCGCGAGGTCACCGAGCTGATTCTCGAGCGCATGACGCGGGTGGAGGCGCAGTGGGCGCAACGCGTCGGCTCACACCGGTACGCGATCTTCCGCGCCGTGCTGGGCGAGCTGGGATGAGTGGCCGGCTCAGGCGGCCGCGACGACCTCGCAGGAGTCGACGGCACCCGTCGAGATTGCGACCGTGCCGATCTCGTGCACCGAGCCGGCGGGACGTACGTGGGCCCGTTCGTCGACCTCCAGCCGGTCGCTCACCTCGCGCAGCACGGCCGACATCGGCACCGCAAGCGCGTCGCACAGGGCGGCGAGCAGCTCGGAGCTGGCTTCCTTCTGACCACGCTCGACCTCGGAGATGTACCCGAGGCTGACCTGGGCGTCCGCGGAGATCTCGCGCAGGGTCCGACCCTGCTGGACGCGTCGGGAGCGCAGCACCTCACCGATCCGCTCTCGCAGCACCGTCACGCGCCAACCTCCTGCAACGTCGTCTGGCCGCTCGGCCACCGGATACCACCGTACTCGCCGACTCCGACCACTGGTGGGTGGAACGCCCGATGACCGCCGATGCTTCCCGCACGTCACCCCTCCTCGAGCACGTCCAGCAGCAGTTCCAGAGCTCCAGACACGCTCGTCTCCCGGACCACCGCGCGGTCGCCGTCCAGGTGCAGCAGCCGGTGCGCCACCCGTCGCGGGCCGGCGACTGCGACGTGCACCGTGCCCGCCGGCCGGGCGGGGTCGGAACCCGGACCCGCCACGCCGGTCGTCGAGATACCGTAGGTGGCACCGAGCCGCTCCCGTACACCGGTCGCCATGGCCCGCGCAGTGGACTCCGACACCGCACCGTCGCGGGCCAGTGTCGCCGGCTGCACCCCGAGCAGCGTGGACTTCAGGTCCGTCGCGTACGCCACCACGGCCCCGCGGACGACGTCGGAGGCACCGGTGACGTCCACCAACCGGGCGCACAGCAGGCCCGCCGTCAGCGACTCGGCTGATGCCACGGTGGCGGAGCGGGCACGAAGCCGGGCCACGACCTGCTCGGCCTGGTTGCTGATCATGGACGGTGCGTGGCCGCCTTGCGGCGCAGGACGAGTGCTCTGGCGACGTAGTCCACGCCGGTGACCAGCGTCACGAGCACGGCGGCCGTCATGATGACGTGCGCGACGATCAGCAGCTCGGCGGGCAGTGGAGCGATGTACAGCGCCAGCGCGACCACCTGCAGGACCGTCTTGAGCTTGCCTCCCGGACTCGCAGCTATCACGCCGTGCCGGATGACCCAGAAACGCAGCGCCGTGATGCCGACCTCACGGGCCAGGACCAGGATTGTCACCCACCACCACAGCTCACCCAGGATGGAGAGGCCGACGAAGGCCATGCCCATCAGTGCCTTGTCCGCGATCGGGTCGACCAGCTTGCCGAAGTCGGTGACCAGGCCGCGGTTGCGGGCGAGCTCACCGTCGAACCGGTCGGTGATCGCCGCGACGAGGAACACCGCCAGGGCCAGGATCCGCAGGCCGGTGGACTCGCCGTCGTCGGCGAGCAGCGACCAGCCGAGGAACGGGACGAGCACCAGGCGCAGGGCAGTCAGGGCGTTGGCGATGTTCCAGTTGCTCGGAGCGGGCGTGGTCCTCGGACGGGCACTCATGCGGCGCCTCCCGAGGCATCCGCGACCAGGTCGACGCCGACGTGGTCCACGACCACGGCGGTCACGATGTCGCCCACCGCCGCGTCGCCGGCCAGTCCACGTACGGTGCTCGATCCGTCCACGTCGGGACCTTGGTGGGCAGCTCGTCCTTCCCCCACCGATGTGTCCTCGCCGGTATCACCGTCGACCTGCTCGAGTAGCACCTCCAGCTGCTCACCGACGCGGTCCGCGGCCCGCGCACTGGTCAGCTCTTCGACCAGGCTGGTGACCTGTTGCACCCGGTCGCGCACCTCGTCCTCGTCGATCTTTGCGTCGAGCCCGAGGGCTTCGGTGCCGTCCTCGTCGGAGTAGCCGAAGACTCCGACCGCGTCCAGCCGGGCAGCGACCAGGAAGTCGGTCAGCACTGCGAGGTCCTGTGCCGTCTCCCCCGGGAAGCCGACTATCACGTTGCTGCGGATGCCGGCCGAGGGTGAGGAGGCACGGATCGTCGCGATCAGGTCAAGGAACTGCTCGGCGTCACCGAAGCGCCGCATGCGCCGGAGCAACGGCCCCGAGGCGTGCTGGAAGGACAGGTCGAAGTACGGAACCACGCCCGGGGCCGCGGTGAGCGAGTGGATCAGCCCAGGTCGCATCTCGGCCGGCTGCAGGTAGGACAGGCGTACCCGCGCCACGCCCTCGACGGCGGCGATCTGGGGCAGCAGCGTCTCCAGCAGGCGCAGGTCGCCCAGGTCCTTGCCGTAGGACGTCGAGTTCTCGCTGACACAGAAGAGCTCACGCGCGCCCTGCGATGCAAGCCATCGCGCGTCGTCCAGCACGTCGTGCGGACGCCGGGACACGAAGGCCCCACGAAACGACGGGATCGCGCAGAACGAGCAGCGCCGGTCGCACCCCGACGCGAGCTTGAGCGGAGCCACCGGGCCGCTGTCCAGCCGGCGCCGGGCCAGCGCGGGACCCGAGGCGGGTGTGATCCCCGCGGGCAGATCGGGCTGTGCCACCTGGTGGGCAACCTGGTGGGCAACCTGGTGGGCGACCCGGTGGGCGACCAGGTGGGCGACCCGGTGCCCCGGTACGACCGTCCCCGCCGCGGAGCGCTCCACCGGGGAGATCGGCAGCAGCATCCGCCGATCGGACGGGACGTGCGGCACGTGAGCCGAGCCGGCAAGCACCGACGTCAGCCGTGCAGCGATGTCGGGGTAGTCGTCGAAGCTGAGCACCGCGTCGGCCTCGGGGAGCGAGTCGGCCAGCTCCTGGCCGTACCGCTCGGCGAGGCACCCCACCGCGACGACAGACCGGGTGGACCCGGTGTCCTTGAGATCCGCGGCCGCCATCAGCGTGTCGATGGAGTCCTTCTTGGCCTGCTCCACGAAGCCGCAGGTGTTGACCAGCACGGTCTCGGCGTCGGCAGGGTCCTCCACGATGTCGAAACCGTCGGCCTCCAGTCGGGCGGCGAGCTCCTCGGAGTCCACGTCGTTGCGGGCGCAGCCGAGGGTGACCAGTGCGACCGTGGACCGAGCACCGCGGGCGATCCCCCCCTGCTTGACGTCCCCGGGCCGAGGCGTCGTCGAGGAGTGGGCAGCAGCGGTCATGATCGGCCCATTATGACCGACGACCAGCCCAGCGATGTGCCCCGACGGGCTGCGTCAGCCGGCAGACCGGCGACCGAGCGTCGCCCGCACGGTCATTCCTGCTCCACCGAGCGTTCCCCGCGTGTTGCCGTTGACCTGGACGCGCACGTTGCCGGCGTCCAGAATCCGTGCCGTCGCGACGCCTTCCACGTCGACGACCTCAGTCTCACCCGGCCGCACGGTGCCCCGCCAGACCAGCCCGCCCTCGGCGTCACGTACGACGATCTTGCTGGAGCCGCCCTCGGCGCTGAAACGGAGCTCGTTGAGCACCGGGGCACCCAGGCCGGCGAACTGCTCCGGGTCCGCGCTGGGAGCCGGTTCGATGCCAGTGGTGACCGGGGGCGCAGGCGTTGACTCCTCGATACCGCTGCTCAGGTAGTCGGCGAGAATCCACACGATCGCGAGCACCATGACGACGGCGATCAGCACTGACCAGCGCGGGCCGCCGTTCACCCGACGGATGGACGGCTGTGGGCCGGTTGCCAGCTCCGCCTCGAACACCCGCCTGGCAGTCACCGGCGCCTGCGCGTACTCCCGGTCGTACGTCTCGAGCAGCGGCGCCGGATCGATGCCGAGCGTGCGGCACAGCGAGCGCAGGTGGCCACGAGCGTAGAAGTCGCCACCGCACGGCACGAAGTCATCGACCTCGATCGACTCGATGACGTGCGGTCGGATGCGGGTGCGCTCGGCGAGGTCGTCGATGCCTATCCGCAGCTGGTTGCGCGCCTGGGTGATCACCGGGCCGAGGAGCGGCTCGAGAGCCGGTTGGGTCGGGTACGACTCGACCGGGGCGGCGTCGACGGCTATCCGCTCTGGCTCCTGCACCGGCGCGGTGACGCTCTCGACCACGAGTCCGACCCGGCCCTCGGTCCGGCGGAGCTCACTGACCTCGGGCAGCAGGGCAGCCTGCGGCTGGAGAGCGGAGGAACCCACCGTGGCGGGACCGTCGCGGTGCACCTGGGCGCGAGCCGCACGACGGGCCGAGGTGACCATCCGCAGGGGCTGGGTGAGCCGCGAGCGGGCCACCGTGGCCGGCGGTCCCTGCTCTGCTCCAGCGTCGGGTGCATGGCTCTGCGACGGCTGCTCCACAGCGGCGTCGGCCACCGGCTCGCCCGTGGGTGCAGTCGGCGGCGCCTGGGTCAGCACGACGGGGCTGCTCTCACCGGCATGACGAAGGTCGGCCAGCGCCCGGGGGAGGTCCGCTGCGCTCACCGAGGCACAGGTGCCGTACGCGACGTGCTGCGCGTCACCGTCGGTCCGCTGCACGACCAGGACGATGTCCCCCAGACGACGGGTCGCCGGCTCGATCTGCACCGACTCGACCTGCGACCACGGCGTGCCGGTCCACAGCCGACCGTGGCGCACCCGTACCCCGTGCTCGTCGGCCACCATCCGGGGTACGCCGGCACTGACCCAGCTGCCGAGGTTCAGGGCCGTGACGGCGCCGAGCGCGGCCACCACCGCCCACCAGGCACCCGCGGCGTCGCCGTCACCGATCCGCCAGGCGTACGCCACCGCGGTGGCTCCCGCCACCAGGGCCACGAAGGCGTGCGCGCCGGCGCGGCCGCGGATCTCGACCGGTTCCGGTCGTACCTCGTCGATGATTTCGAGTGTCGGCTCCACCTCGTCGCCCAAGCCATCGGCCGGCTCGATCTCCGCGCGTATGTCAGTACTCATGGCCACTCCCCCTCACTGCTCCTGCAGACCGGCGATGACCTCGTCGACGTCATCGGACTTGATCAGCACGTCGCGTGCCTTGGATCCCTCGCTGGGGCCGACGATGCCCCGCGACTCCAGGATGTCCATCAGGCGCCCGGCCTTGGCGAAACCGACCCGGAGCTTGCGCTGGAGCATCGACGTGGAGCCGAACTGTGTCGAGACCACGAGCTCGACGGCCTGCACGACCAGGTCGAGGTCATCGCCGATGTCGTCGTCGAGCTCGCGCTTGGACTGTTGCGGCGCTGTCACGTCGAACCGGTACTCCGGCTCCAGCTGGTTCTTGCAGGCGGTCACGATCGCCTGGATCTCGTTCTCTGTGATCCACGCCCCCTGCATGCGCATTGCCTTGCTGGCACCCATCGGCAGGAACAACCCGTCGCCGAGGCCGACCAGCTTCTCCGCACCGGGTTGGTCGAGCACCACCCGGCTGTCGGCCAGCGAGCTGGTGGCGAAGGCGAGCCGACTCGGCACGTTGGCCTTGATCAGCCCGGTGACCACGTCGACGCTGGGTCGCTGGGTCGCCAGCACCAGGTGGATGCCCGCGGCCCGGGCCAGCTGGGTGATCCGCACGACCGAGTCCTCGACGTCGCGTGGAGCGACCATCATCAGGTCGGCCAGCTCGTCCACCACGACCAGCAGGTACGGGTACGGCGACAGCACGCGCTCGCTGCCCGGCGGCACCTGCACGGTGCCCTTGCGCACGGCCTTGTTGAAGTCGTCGATGTGCCGGAAGCCGAAGTTGGAGAGGTCGTCGTAGCGCAGGTCCATCTCGCGCACGACCCACGAGAGCGCCTCCGCTGCCCTTTTCGGGCTGGTGATGATCGGCGTGATCAGGTGCGGGACGCCTTCGTACGCGTTGAGCTCGACCCGCTTGGGATCGACCAGGATCATCCGCACCTCGTCCGGTGTGGCGCGCATCAGCAGCGAGGAGATCACCGAGTTGATGAAGCTGGACTTGCCCGACCCGGTGGCACCGGCGACCAGCAGGTGCGGCATCTTGGCGAGGTTCGCGACGACGAAGCCTCCCTCGACGTCCTTGCCGAGACCGACGACCATCGGGTGGTGGTCGTGACGGGCCGCGGTCGAGCGCAGCACGTCACCGAGGGAGACGATCTCCTTGTCCACGTTCGGGATCTCGATGCCGATCGCGGACTTGCCCGGGATCGGTGACAGGATCCGCACGTCCGCGCTGGCCACCGCGTACGCGATGTTCCTGCTCAGCGCGGTGACCTTCTCCACCTTGACCGCCGAGCCGAGCTCGACCTCGTAGCGGGTCACAGTCGGCCCACGCGTGTAGCCCGTGACCTGGGCGTCGATCTCGAACTCCTGCAGCACCGTGCTGAGCGACTCCACGACGGTGTCCGAGGCCTTGCTGCGTGCCTTGTGCGGGCTGCCCGGGTGCAGCAGGTCATTGCCGGGCAGCGAGTACACGACGTCGCCGGACAGCGAGAGCTGCTCGGCGCGCACCGGCAACGGCGAGTGCGGCGGTGCCTCGGGCGGTGTGTCGTTACCGTCCTCCGGCGTCTCCGCGCGCGGGTCCGGCTCGCCGGCGATCAGCGGACTGTCGTACGGCTGCTCGGCGTCCGTCTCAGCCGGCGTCATGCTGGCCTGCCGACGGCGGGGCCGCGACCGGGACAGCGGCGCAGCGTTCGTACCCTGCGGATCCCCGGGATCCGGCGGGGGCGGGCGCCGCAGCACGGACTCGCGCAGCGCTGCCAGTCGGGTCCCGATGGTGTGCACCGGGGTCCCGGTGACGACCAGCAGTCCGAACACCGTGAGCAGCACGAGCAGCGGAATGGCGATCAGGTGGGTGCGGAACAGGTCGCTGAGCACGGCGGACACGACGTACCCGATGGCCCCGCCGGCGCCCTGGATGGCTGCGTCGCCTCCGACGTCACGCGGGCGCGGCAGCCCGTTGGCGATGTGGACCAGGCCGAGAACCCCGAACGTGATCGAGGACCAGCCAATGACCTGCCGGCCGGCCGGGCCGTTCTCCTGCGGGGTGCGCAGCAGGCGCCATGCGACGACCAGCAGCACCAGCGGGACGGCCCAGGACAAGACGCCGACCGAGCCGGCCACCACGGTCCGTACGACCTCGCCCACGCCGCCGGGCAGCGCCCACCAGATGGAGGCGGCGACGACGATCGCGAGACCGATGAACGCCAGGCCGGCACCGTCACGGCGATGCTCGGGGTCCAGGTCACGGGCGGCGCCGCCGATGCTGCGGGCGATCGCGCCGATCAGGTGCGCAACTGCGAGCCAGGTGGCGCGGATGCCGCGGCCGGTCGCGCTCAGGGCGCGCGCAACGGGGCCAGGACCGGTACGGGAGCGCGAACGCGTGGACCGTCGGGCCCGGCCACCGGAAGCACCGGATCGAGAGCTGGACGCCTTGGTCGGGCGGGTCTGCGACTGCGAGCTCCGCGACCGCGAAGGGGAAGACGTACGGGTCGCCATGCTCGACAGGCTAGGTGCTGATCACACAGGTCACACGCGTCCCACGCCGGAACGCGCCACCTGTCTGAGCAGCCCGGTCGCGCCGAGCCGCTCCGCAGCCCATCCGTGACTTCGGTGCGGCCCATCCGTGACTTCGGTGCAGCCCATCCGTGAGTTCCGTCGCGCCGGCGCCACCAAACTCACGGACCGGCGCCACCAAACTCACGGATGGTCAGGCGTCGAGGACGACCGGGATGATCATCGGCTTGCGACGCAGCCGGCTGGAGACCCAGCGGCCCATCGTGCGTCGGATGGTCTGCTGCAGTCGGTACGTGTCCGTGATGCCCTCGTCCAGGGCCGCCACCAACGCGTCCTTCAGCTGCGGGCGGATCTGTTCGAACACCGACTCCGCCTCGGCCAGTCCGCGTGCAGTGATCTCCGGACCGGTGACGATCTTGCGGCTCGCGGAGTCGACCACCACGATGACCGAGATGAACCCCTCTTCACCGAGCGTGCGGCGGTCCTTGAGCTCGGACTCCGTCAGGTCCCCGACCGAGGCACCGTCGACGAACACGTACCCGCACTCCACCCGCCCGGTGACCTGCGCGACGCCGTCCTTGAGGTCCACGACGTAGCCGTCCTCGACCACCAGCACCCGCTCGTCCGGCACCCCGGTGGTCCGGGCCAGTGTGGCGTTGGCGTGCAGGTGACGTAACTCACCGTGCACCGGCAGGACGTTCTTCGGCCGGACGATATTGTAGCAGTACAGCAGCTCGCCGGCGCTCGCGTGCCCGGAGACGTGTACGAGCGCGTTGCCCTTGTGCACGACGTTCGCACCGGCCCGCACCAGGCCGTTGATCACCCGATAGATGGCGTTCTCGTTGCCCGGGATCAGCGAGGACGCCAGCACGACCGTGTCGCCCTCGCGCAACGTGATGACGTGGTGGTCGTTGTTGGCCATCCGCGACAGCGCCGCCATCGGCTCCCCCTGGGAGCCGGTCGACATCAGCACGACCTTGCTCGGCGGCAAGGTGCCGACCTGCTTGAGATCGACGACGACCCCGGGGGGCACCGTGAGATAGCCGAGATCCTGCGCGATGGTCATGTTGCGCACCATCGAACGCCCGACGAAGGCCACCTTGCGCCCGTACTTCACCGCGGTGTCGATGATCTGCTGCACCCGGTGCACGTGCGAGGCGAAGGACGCCACGATGATGCGCTGCGTGCTCTGGGCGAAGGCCGCCTCGAGGGCGGGCGTGATCGAGCGCTCGGTCGTCGTGAAGCCGGGCACCTCGGCGTTCGTCGAGTCGGTGAGGAACAGGTCCACCCCCTCCTCACCCAGGCGGGCGAATGCGCGCAGGTCGGTGATCCGCCCGTCCAGGGGCAGCTGGTCCATCTTAAAATCGCCGGTGTGCAGGACCATGCCCGCGGGCGTACGGATCGCCACGGCCAGCGCATCAGGGATCGAGTGGTTGACGGCCACGAACTCGCACTCGAAGGGTCCCAGCTCCTCGATGTCACCCTCTTCGACCTCCCACGTGGGCGCGTTCTTCAGCCGGTGCTCGCGCAGCTTGGAGTCCACGAACGCCAGCGTCAGCTTCGAACCGACCAGCGGGATGTTGCCGCGCTCGCGCAGCAGGTACGGGACCGCGCCGATGTGGTCCTCGTGGCCGTGGGTCAGCACGATGGCGACGATGTCGTCGAGACGGTCCCGGATCGAGTCGAACGCAGGGAGGATCAGGTCGACGCCTGGCTGGTGGTCCTCCGGGAACAGCACCCCGCAGTCGACGATCAGCAGCTTGCCGTCGTACTCGAAGACCGTCATGTTGCGGCCGACGTCACGCAGTCCACCGAGCGGGGTGATGCGCAGAGTGCCGTGGGGCAGCTTCGGGGGCGGGCCGAGCGCGGGTGTGACAGGTGCCATGGGTGAGAGGTCTCCTAGCGGGTCAGTGGCCGAGCAGGCCGGCAGCGACGAGGGCGTCGCGCAACAGCGCCAGGTCGGCGTCGTCGAGCTCGAGCAGGGGGCTGCGCATCGTGCGGTGCTCCAGCACGCCGAGCAGCTGCAGGGACGCCTTCGCGGTGATGGCTCCCTGGGTGCGGTTCATGACGGCCTCGACCACCGGCAGCAGCGAGGTGTTGATGCGGCGCGCCTCGGCGAGGTCACCGCGGTCCAGCGCGGCGATCATCGCGGCGTAGTCGCGACCGGCGACGTGGGCCACCACGGACACCACGCCGACGGCGCCGTGCGCGAGCCAGGCAAGGTTTGCTGCGTCGTCGCCGGAGTAGTACGCGAGATCGGTCTCCGCCATGACCCGGGAACCGGCGACGAGATCTCCGGCGGCGTCCTTGACCCCGACGACGAGCTCGTGGGCACCGAGGGCCACCAGCGTCTGGTGGGAGAGCTTGACGCCGGTACGTCCGGGGATGTCGTACACCAGCACCGGCAGGCCACCGGCCTCGGCGACCTGGACCATGTGCGAGACGATGCCGGCCTGTGGCGGCTTGGAGTAGTACGGCGTGACGACCAGGGTGCCGTGCGCGCCGGCCTTGGCGGCGTCGCGGGCCAGCTGCACGGAGTGGGCGGTGTCGCTGGTCCCCACGCCGGCGACCACCGTGGCGCGTGATCCCACGGCGTCCAGCACGACGCGCACCAGCTGCTCCTTCTCGGCGTCGGTCGTGGTGGGACTCTCGCCGGTGGTGCCACTGACGACCAGGCCGTCGTTGCCGGCGTCGACCAGGTGGGTGGCCACGCGGGCGGCAGCCTCGAGGTCCAGCGCACCGTCCGGCGTGAACGGCGTGACCATGGCGGTGAGGACACGCCCCAGGGGCGCCGTCGTGGCGGTCATGGGACGAACGCTACCGGGTCCGGACGTGGATGATCCCGGTGCTGTCCGCTCGGGGGTCCGGGCAGCACCGGGACTCCCGATACATCGCTGCCCGGCGTGACTGCGTTACACATCCGGTCTGGATATGTTCATCGGACCGGAGTCCGCCGCGGCCGGTGGGCGTACGACGCGCTGGTACGTCACGACGTCGAACCCGTCGTAGCGTTGCCGTCCAGTCTGCTGCCAGGACGGCCAGTCGACGTCGGGCAGGTACGTGTCGCCCTCGGATGCGGCGTGTACGTGGCTGATGACGAGCTGGTCGGCACTGCCCAACGCTTCGGCGTAGACCGTGGCACCGCCGACGACGTAGACCTCCTCGCCGAGCGACGCCGCCAGCGCCAGCGCCTCGGGCACCGCGTGCTCCACGTGCACGCCAGGCGCGGACCAGTCCGGCTGCCGGGTGACGACGACGGTGGTGCGGCCCGGCAGCGGCCGGCCGATCGAGTCGTACGTCGCGCGTCCCATCACCAGCACGCCACCGAGGGTGAGCCGCTTGAAGTGGGCGAGGTCGTCGGGCAACCGCCACGGCAGATCCCCATCGCGGCCGATCACACCGTTGGCGGCCACCGCGACGACGAGGGTGACGGTCATACCGCGATGGGGGCCTTGATCGCGGGGTGCGGGTCGTAACCGTTGACCGTGATCGAGTCGAGCGCGAAGTCGTCGATGCACCCGACCGCCGGGTCCAACAGCAGCTCGGGCAGCGGGCGCGGCTCGCGGGAGAGCTGTTCGTGCGCCTGGTCGAGGTGGTTCAGGTAGAGGTGGGCGTCGCCGAAAGTGTGCACGAAGTCGCCCACCTCCAACCCGGTCACCTGCGCCACCATGTGGGTCAGCAGCGCGTACGACGCGACGTTGAACGGGACGCCCAGGAAAACGTCGGCGGAGCGCTGGTACAGCTGGCAGGACAGCCGGTCGTCGGCGACGTAGAACTGGAACAGCGCGTGGCAGGGGGTGAGCGCCATGGCCGGCAGGTCGGCGACGTTCCAGGCGTTGACCAGGTGCCGGCGCGAGTGGGGGTTGATCCGGATCGCCTCGATCACCTCGCCCAGCTGGTCGATCTGGCTACCTCCGGGGGTCGGCCACGAGCGCCACTGGCGCCCGTAGACCGGGCCGAGGTCGCCGGACTCGTCAGCCCATTCGTCCCAGATGGTCACGCCCTGCTCGCGCAGCCAGGTTGTGTTGGTGTCACCGCGGATGAACCACAGCAGCTCGGCCACGACCGACCTGACGTGCACCTTCTTGGTCGTGACCAGCGGGAAGCCGGCACTCAGGTCGAACCGGATCTGGTGACCGAAGACGCTGCGGGTCCCGGTGCCGGTGCGGTCGCTCCTGACGACGCCGTCGTCGATGATCCGCTGCACCAGGTCGAGGTATGCCCGCACGCTCGCCACGCTAGCACCGGGGTGCGACGACGATCGGGCCGTACTCACGATCGCGGCGGTGCCGGGGCTGCACCAGCGACATAATCGACCAGTGACCTCACGACGCGACCCACTGGAGACTCTCGCCGGGCTCGACCTGACGTACCGGGAGGTCGACGCCACCGCCGCAGGCCTGCCGGGGGGATACAGCCACGTCGAGGTCGAGGGCGAGCTCGGCCAAGGCCGCCTGACGTACCAGCGCGCTGTCGAGGCCCTCCTGACGTGGCAGATGCACGAGCACGCCGGCCTGTCCCCGCTGACGGACACCGCGCGGGTGACCCTGGGCAGCCACGTGGTGCAACGCATCGGGGTCGGTCGGTTCCGGTTCGGGGCACCTTGCCGGGTGGTGGCGGTGGTGAACGAGCCGGACCGTGGTGGCTTCGCCTACGGCTCGCTCCCAGGGCACCCGGTGTCCGGCGAGGAACGGTTCGTGGTGCTGCTCGACCCCGGAGACCGGGTACGTCTGCAGGTCCGAGCCTTCTCGCGGCCGGCCACCTGGTACGCGAGGCTCGGCGGGCCACTGCTCCCGCCGGCCCAGCGGCTGGCAGCGCGTCGGTACGTGCGTGCACTGCGTCGGGCATCCGCCGCGACCCCGACCTAACCTGACTCGATGAGCGACTTCGCCGGGTTTCCCGAGGCCGTGCTGGATTTCTACGACGACCTCGAGATGGACAACACGAGGTCGTTCTGGGAAGGCCACCGCGGCGTCTACGAGGAATCCGTCCGGGCGCCGATGGTAGCGCTGCTCGCCGCCCTGGAGCCGGAGTTCGGCCCCGGCAAGGCGTTTCGGCCCTACCGCGACGTGCGCTACGCCCGGGACAAGACGCCCTACAAGATTCACCAGGGCGGGTTCGTCCAGCGCGCCGAGTCGACCGGCTGGTACATCCAGGTCGGTGCCCGCGGCGTCGACGTCGGCGCCGGGTTCTACGCCGCCGACAGCGCCGCCCTGCACCGCTTCCGCGAGGCCGTGGCCGACGAGCGGACCGGTGAGCAGCTGCGCCAGCTGGTCGCAGACCTGGAGTCGGCCGGGTGGCAGGTCGGCGGCGACCGGCTGAGGACCCGCCCCCGCGGCTACGACGGGGACCACCCGCGGATCGAGCTGCTGCGACACCGGTCGCTGACCGTGGGCCGCTCCTACGGCTTCGAGCCCGTCGTACACACACCGCAGCTGTTCGACCGGGTTCGCGCGGACTGGGCGGCTGCCCATGACCTGGTCGAGTGGGTGACCGAGCACGCGACGGGGCCGCGGTTCGGCTGACGGGAGCCTACCGCCGGATCCTTGGCCCACGCTGCGAGGATGGTCGCATGTCCTCCCCCACGGCCGACGTGAGTGTTCGCATCGCCTGGTCAGCCGACGCGCAGGCGATCGCCGCCGTGCAGGTCGCCGCGTGGCGCGCCGGGCACGCGGACCTGCTCCCCGCCGAGGTGCTCGACTCCCTGGACGCCGACGAGTTCGCTGCCGCGTGGGCGGCCTCGCTGGACAAGCCCGAGGATGCGCGCAATCGAGTGCTGGTGGCCCTGGAGCACGCCACCGTACGCGGCTTCGCGGTCACCGGTCCGTGCCCGGATCCCGACGCCGACCCGGTCGCCGACGGCGAGGTCAGCGAGCTCGCCGTCGAGCCCGCGGCTCGCCGTCAGGGGCACGGCTCACGGCTGCTGCAGGCCTGCGCGGACACGTTGCGCCAGGACCGGTTCACCCGGGCGGTGAGTTGGCTGGGTGCCGGTGACGACCAGGCACGCACGTTCCTCACCGAGGCGGGCTGGGCTCCGGACCAGGCCCATCGCGAGCTCGACCTGCATGGCGATGGCTCGGTGAAGCTCAAGCAGGTACGCCTGCACACCGGACTCACCGACTGACACGCATGCCAGCGGACGAGCGGCCGCGCCCCACGCGCCGATCCGTGGTGCGCGACTCGATCGGTGTCGGAGTCGCCACCGGCGCGTACGGCGTGTCCTTCGGCGCGATTTCGGTCGCCAGCGGGCTCTCCGTCCTCCAGACCTGCGCACTGAGCCTGCTGGTCTTCACCGGCGCCTCGCAGTTCGCCCTCGTCGGGGTCGTGGCGTCCGGCGGCAACCCCATCACCGGAGCCGTCAGCGCCCTGCTGCTGGGTTCGCGCAACACGTTGTACGGACTGCGGTTGGCCCCGTTGCTCGGGTTCACCGGCTGGCGACGCGCCACGGCCGCGCACCTCATCATCGACGAGTCCACCGCGATGTCGGTCGTCCAACCGGATCCTGAGCTGGCCCGTGTCGGGTTCCTGGTGACCGGCGGGTCGGTCTTCGTGCTGTGGAACGCCGCCACCTTCGCAGGCGCCGTCGGCGGTGAGGCCCTGGGCGACCCCCGCGCGTACGGTCTGGACGCGGCTGTGGGTGCCGCCTTCCTCGGCCTGCTGTGGCCGCGCCTGTCCGGCAGGACCGAGCGTCTGGCTGCGCTGTTCGCCGCCCTGCTGGCCCTCGGGCTCGTGCCGCTGACGACCCCCGGAGTCCCCGTGCTCGCGGCCGGCCTGGTCGCCGTCGCCCTCGGTCTGCGGTGGAGGCGCTCGTGATCTGGACGGCGGTGCTGGTCACTGCGGCCGGCTGCTACCTGCTCAAGCTGCTGGGCCTGTCTGTCCCCGGACGGATCCTGGACCACCCGTTCGTACGCCGGGTCGCCGACCTGATCCCGGTGGCGCTGCTGGCTGCGCTGGTCGCGGTACAGGTGTTCGCCGACGAAACGGCGCTGAGGTTCGACGCACGGCTGGCCGGGCTCGCGGTGGCTGGCGTGGCGCTGCTGCTGCGGGCGCCGTTCCTGGTCGTCGTGTTCGCCGCTGCTCTCACGGCCGCGCTGCTGCGGCTGTGAGGCTCACCCTCTCGGAGAGCAGGCGGACGTCCGGACCGTATGTTGACGGTCATGAGGTACGTGGTGATCGGGGCCGGTGCCGTCGGTGGATCGGTGGGCGGGCGCCTGGCCGAGTCAGGCCACGAGGTCGTGCTGGTGGCTCGAGGTGCGCACCTGGCGGCACTGCGCACCGTGGGGCTGCGCCTGGTAACGCCCGAGGCGGACCGGATGCTCCACGTGGCGACTGCTGCGGGCCCCGATGAGCTCGAGCTGCGCGGCGATGACGTGCTACTGCTCGCGACCAAGACCCAGGACTCCACCGTTCTGCTCGAGGCGTGGGGCAAGGCACCCGTCGGCGCGCGTACCGCCGGCAAGATCCTGCCGGTCGTCTGCGTGCAGAACGGCGTCACCAACGAGCGCCTCGCGGCCGAACGCTTCGACCGCGTGTACGGAGCCTGCGTGTGGCTCCCGTCGACACATCTCCAGCCGGGGGTCGTGGTGGCCCCGTGCGCCCCGCTGACCGGCATCCTGCACCTCGGTCGCCACCCCGACGGCAACGACGACACCGTCCGGGCCGTCGCCGCCGACCTGGAAGCCTCGCGGATCCGGGCACCGGTGCACCCCGACGTCATGCGCTGGAAGCACGGCAAGCTGCTCAACAATCTGGGCAACGCCTTCGACGCGCTGTTCGAGCAAGAGGACAGCTGGCTGCCACTCCTCCACCAGGCTGTCGAGGAGGGGCGGGCGGCGTACGAGGCGGCCGGTATCGCCACGACGACGCCCGAGGAGGAGCGGGATGCACGCGGTGACCTCATGCGACCGCGCGAGATCGCAGGACATCCGCGCAGCGGCGGGTCCACCTGGCAGAGCCTCGCCCGCGGACTACCCCTGGAGACCGAGCACCTCAACGGTGAGATCGTCCGGCTGGGGCGGCTGCACGGCGTACCCACCCCCGTCAACACCGCCGTCACCGCCCTGGCCCGCGTCGCGGTCGCCGTGGGCACCCCACCCCGGACGCTGACCGTTGACGCCCTGCACCTGACCGACTGACCGCTGGCACCTGCGCGCCGATAACCGGTGGACGTCGACGACGGCGTCGGGACAGGGTCAGTGCATGACCGCAGCGATCTCGCACACGACCTTCGACTCGCTCGACGCCTACGCCCAGTCGGTGTTCTGGGCCCAGGTGCTCGGCTTCGCGGAGAATCCCGACGACCCGAACGAGCCGGGTCACGAGGAGAACATGATCTTCTCCCCCGACGGCACCCAGCGACTGCTGTTCATCGACGTCCCGGACGCCAAGTCGGTGAAGAACCGGCTGCACCTGGATCTGGTCCCCACCGATTGCACGCGCGACGAAGAGGTCGTACGCCTGCGAGGACTCGGAGCCACCCAGGTCGGCGACCTACGTCGCCCGGATGGCAGCGGTTGGGTGGTGCTCGCCGACCCGGAGGGCAACGAGTTCTGCATCCTGCGCAGCGAGGCGGAGCGCGCCGCCACGTGACCCCCTCAACGCTGGGGGGAGGGGCTGGTCAGCCGAGCGTCGCGCCGAACAGCAGCCCGAGCAGGTACGTGATGCCGGCGGCGCCGAGGCCGATCGCGAGCTGACGAGCGGCACGCACCAACGGTGGACCGCCGGACATCAGCCCGACCACGGCACCGGTGAACATCAGCGCGAGTGACACCAGGCCGGCCGCGACGACGAGTGCCACGGTGCCCTCCAGGCCGACCAGGAACGGGAGCACCGGCACCAACGCTCCGGACGCGAAGAAGCAGAAGCTGGACAGCGCAGCCCCGATCCCGGTTCCGACGACGTCGTGGCCGGTGCCCTGGCCAGCGGTGCCGGGGTCGAAGGAGCGCTCGGCGAGCACCGTGGCCGCCCGACGCTGTGCCTCGTCGATGCTCATGCCCCGGGCCCGGTAGACCAGGGCCAGCTCATTGGCGTCGACGTCGAGGTTGGGGACGGCACTGCGGGTGGCCGTGCCCGGTGTCGACGCCTCGAGGAGCTCCTGCTGGGAACGCACCGAGATGTACTCCCCGGCCGCCATCGACAATGCTCCCGCGAGCAGGCCGGCGAGGCCGGTCAGGAGCACCGTGTCCGACCGGGCTCCGGCACCCACGACACCGAGCACGAGTGCCAGGTTGCTCACCAGGCCGTCGTTGGCGCCAAACACGGCAGCACGGAACGTCCCCGACAGTCGTTCGCGCCCGCGGGCCGCGAGGCCACGTACGACTTCCTCGTGAATGAGCTCATCGGCCGCCATCGCCGCGGTCGCGTCGCGGTCGCGGTCGTAAGACGAGCGGCTCTCCGCCCGCTGTGCCAGTGCCAGCACGAAGACCGAGCCGAAGCGTCGGGCCAACGCGGCGAGCAGACGGGTGCGCAGGTCACCGCGCTTCTCCCGCCCGACGTGCTCCCCGAGCAGCCGCTCCCAGTGGGCGATGTGCCGCTCCTCCGCGTCGGCCAGGCCGAGCAGGATCGCACGTTCCTCACCCGAGCGCCGCGAGGCGAGACTGCGGTAGACCTCAGCCTCGGCACGCTCGTCGGCCAGCCGCTGGCGCCACCGGCGCAGCGACCGCGGGTCCGGCTCCGCCGCCGGGCTCACGCAGAACCCGCTGCCGGACGGCGCATGGGCAGGTGTGCGACACCGTCGTCGAGGTAGTCCTCACCACTGCGCACGAAGCCGAAGCGGGCGTACCAGCCCTCGAGGTACGTCTGCGCACCGATGACGATGTCGCGGCCGGTGCACCGGCTGATCGCCTCTGCGACCAGCTCCGCAGAGAGCCCGCGGCCCCGAGCCGTGCGCACAGTGGCAACCCGGCCGATGGACCAGGTGTCGCCGTCGTCGAGCACCCTCAGCGCGGAGACCACGGTGCCGTCCTGGGTCTGCCACAGGTGCAGCGTCCCCGGCTCGGTGTCGCGGCCGTCGATGTCGGGATACGCGCACTCCTGCTCCACCACGAACACATCCATGCGCAGGCGCAGCAGGGCGTACAGCTCGCGGGCACTCAGCTCGACGAAGCGGGCCGCCTGCAGCTGAGCGTCGCTCACTGGTGCATCCTCACGGGCTGCCGAGCCCGAGGACGTGCTCGAGACCGACCGTGAGGCCCGGCCGGTCGGCGACGGCACGCACGCCGGCGAGCACACCGGGCATGAAGGACGCCCGGTCCAGCGAGTCGTGACGGATGGTCAGGGTCTCCCCGACGCCGCCGAGCACCACCTCCTGGTGCGCGACCAGGCCACGGACGCGCAGCGAGTGCACGGGGATCCCCTCGACCCGGGCACCGCGGGCGCCGTCCGGGTCGGTCTCGGTGGCGTCGGGAACCGGCGGGCACCCGGCGGCAGCACGCGCCGCGGCCACCATCTCGGCCGTCCGACGCGCGGTGCCCGAGGGAGCGTCCTTCTTGTCCGGGTGGTGCAGCTCGACGATCTCGACGGACTCGAAGAAGCGCGCCGCCTGCTCGGCGAGGCTCATCATGAGGACCGCCCCGATCGAGAAGTTCGGGACGACCAGCACGCCGACCTCACCACCCGCGAGCCGCTGCTCGATCGCCTCCAGTCGGTTCGTGGTGAAGCCCGACGTACCCACGACCACGTGCATCCCGTGATCGATGCACCAGACAAGGTTGTCCATCACGACACCCGGATTGGTGAAGTCGACGGCGACGTCGGCACCCTCCAGGGCCTCCAGCGAGTCGTCGACGTCGACCCGGGCGACGAGCTCCAGGTCGTCGGCTGCGTCGATGGCCCCGCACGCAGCCGAACCCATCCGACCGGCTGCTCCGATGACCGCGACCTTCATGCGCTCAGAATCTCACGAGCCGAGAGGGCAGCTGCCCGGGGTCGTCGAACGACGTGCACGAGGACCGCTTCCCGACCGGCCGATATCTTTGCGGAGATCGCTTTGTGGAGATCTCTTTATCGTATGTATGGTCGAGTATGATGGGGGTATGTCAGCTGAGTCGGTGGAGCCTTTGGTCGGGCACAGCGTGCCCGCCGGGTCCGGCACGCCCGCGGATTCTACCGACCCCGACGTGGACGCCGAGCGGTTGTCGGCGGCGTGGTTGGCCGAGGCCCGTTGGCAGCGGGCCAATGAGGAGGACGCTGATGCTGAGCGGCGTCGTGCTCCGGTGTCTGCTCGTGCGCACACCTGGGCGATGACGTTGGGCGGTCCGAAGCTGGCGGCGTTGTTGGCCGACGTGGACGTCGCGTCGTTGTCCGATGACGAGTGTGTGGTGTTCGCCCAGGCGGTGACCCGTCAGCAGGCCTGGACCGACGCGTTGCTGTTCGACGTCACCGCCGCCTTCGTCGAGCACCGGCCCGGCCCGGATGAGACCCAACGGCGCTTCGGGTTCCCGCATGGACCCGGGGTGGAGGAACGCATCCAGCTCGGCGGCGAGGGCACCGTCCCGCTGGGATCCTTCGCCGCATCGGAGTGGGCCGCGGCGTTGAAGACCTCACGGGCGATCGCGACCCGGCTGATCGGTGACTCGCTGGACCTGTGCCACCGGCTACCGGCGATCTCGATGTGTGTGCGCGCCGGACACGGCGACACCCGCCGGGCACGGATGATCGCTGACCGGACCCGGTTCCTGGACCCGCGGCTGGTGGCGCTGGTCCAGGACGCTGTGGTCCCGATCCTGGCAGTGGTGACCGCCCGTCAGCTGGACCGCATCATCGATCAGGTCATCGCCGCCCATGACCCGGCCAGTGCACCCGCCAAGGCCGAGCAGGTCAAGCAGGACCGTCGGGTGTGGATCGGGCAGTCCCGCGACGACCACGCCGACATCGCCGGCACCCTGGACGGCATCGGCGCCGAAGTCCTGGACCGCCGCCTGGACCAACTCGCCAACCTGCTCGGCGTCGCGGTGCGTACCCACGGCGAGAGCGCCGGGTTCGGACCCGCTGGTGAGTCCCATGACCAACGCCGCGCCCGCGCCCTGATCCTGCTCGCCACTCCCACCGAGGTCGCCCGCCTTCTCCGCCTGACCCGGTCACAGCAGCACCCCACAACTGCCGCGGGCGCCTCGACCAGCGACGACCAGACCGCCGCGGCGAGTGCCGACCTGGGCGGGCTGCTGTCCCCGGTCACCTTGTACATCCACCTACGCGCCGATCACACCCTGGACCTGGAAGGCCTCGGCATCGTGTCGATGCCCACCGTGGCCGACCTGCTCGCCCAGAGCACCGCCACCGTGAAGGTGCAACCGGTGATCGACCTGAACGCCACCTACCACAACGACGGCTACCACCCCTCGCACCGGCTGCGAGAGCAGACGATCCTGATCACCGACACCTGCCGGTTCCCGTTCTGCCAACGACCCGCCCGTGACTGCGACCACGAACACCCCGTGCCCTGGCCCCGCGGACCCACCAACTCCACCAACGCCGGCACCGCCTGCCGCGGACACCACCGGGTCAAGACCCACGGCAACTGGCAAGTCCACCAACCATGCACCGGCGTGTACGTCTGGCAAGCACCCACCGGCCACGTCTACATCGTCACCCCCAACGGCACCCACGCCATGACCTGAGCGGC
>JACCXZ010000095.1 GCA_013696745.1 Nocardioidaceae bacterium
GACCGTGACCACCTCATCGAGCCAGCCCGACGAGAACGCGACGGGCGACTACGCCCCGCTGTCCTGGACCGACCTGGACGCCCGGGCCGTGGACACCGTCCGGACCCTGGCGATGGACGCCGTGCAGAAGGTCGGCAACGGGCACCCCGGGACCGCGATGAGCCTCGCACCCGCGGCCTACCTGATCTACCAGAAGCTGATGCGTCACGACCCGAGCGACCCGCACTGGATTGCCCGCGACCGCTTCGTGCTGTCCTGCGGGCACTCCAGCCTTACCCAGTACATCCAGCTCTACCTCGCCGGGTACGGACTCGAGCTCGACGACCTGGCATCCCTGCGCACCTGGGGCAGCCTCACCCCCGGGCATCCGGAGTACCGGCACACTGAGGGTGTCGAGATCACCACGGGTCCGCTGGGCCAGGGCATCGGCAACGCCGTCGGGATGGCGATGGCCGCTCGCCGCCAGCACGGCGTGCTCGAGCCGGAGACCCCGTTGGGCGAGGGTGTCTTCGACCACCACGTGTTCGTGATTGCCTCCGACGGCGACCTGCAGGAGGGCGTCGCCTCCGAGGCGTCGTCGCTGGCCGGCCACCAGCAGCTCGGCAACCTCACGCTGCTGTGGGACGACAACCGGATCTCCATCGAGGACGACACCGCGGTCGCCTTCAGCGAGGACCCGTCCGCGCGCTACGCGGCGTACGGCTGGCACGTCCAGACCATCGACTGGACCAACAGCGGCACCCGGTACGAGGAGGATGTGCAGGCGCTGTATGACGCCTACGTCACCGCCCACGCAGTGACCGACCGGCCCAGCTTCATCCAGCTGCGCACCATCATGGCCTGGCCCTCGCCCGGCAAGCAGAACACCGGCAGTGCGCACGGGTCGGCGCTGGGCGCCGACGAGGTGGCGGCGACCAAGGAGTTGCTGGGACTCGACCCAGCGCGAAGCTTCGTGGTCGACGACGACGTGCTCGCCCACACCCGCCTCGCCCGCGAACGAGGTCGTGCTGCTGGGGCCGACTGGGACGAGCGGTACACCGCGTGGGCCGAGCAGCACCCCGACCGGGCTTCCCTGCTGCACCGGCTGCGCACCCGGAGCCTGCCAGACGGATGGCGTGACGCGCTACCGTCGTTCGAGGCCAGCGAGGAGGGTGTCGCCACCCGCAAGGCATCCGGTGAGGTGCTCAGCGCGCTGGCCCCGGTACTGCCGGAGCTGTGGGGTGGCTCGGCGGACCTGGCCGGTTCCAACAACACGTCACCGAAGGGTCAGCCGTCGTTCAACCCGCCGGCGAACTCCACCAAGATGTTCGAGGCCGACTGGTTCGGCCGGGTGCTGCACTTCGGCGTGCGCGAGCACGGCATGGGCGCGGTGCTCAACGGCATCACCGCCCACGGCACCACCCGACCGTACGGCGGCACGTTCCTGGTGTTCAGCGACTACATGCGCCCGTCGGTGCGGCTCGCGGCGCTGATGGAGCTGCCGGTCACGTACGTGTGGACCCACGACTCGATCGGCCTCGGCGAGGACGGACCGACCCACCAGCCCGTCGAGCACCTGGCGTCGTTGCGGGCGATCCCCGGCCTGGACGTCGTGCGTCCCGCCGACGCCAACGAGACGGCAGCGGCCTGGGCCACCGTGCTGGAGCACACCGACCGCCCGGCCGGTCTCGCGCTCACCCGCCAGGAGGTGCCAACGTTCCCCCGTGGCGAGCACGGGTTCGCCACCGTCGACGGCGTGGCCAAGGGTGCCTACGTGCTGGTCGACGCCGAGGGTGGCACACCGGACGTCGTGCTGATCGGCACCGGCTCGGAGGTGCAGCTCGCGGTGCAGGCACGTGAGCAGCTGGCCGCGGACGGAATCCACGCCCGGGTGGTGTCGATGCCGTGCCGGGAGTGGTTCGACGCCCAGCCCGCCGAGTACCGCGACGAGGTCGTACCTCCGGCGGTGCGGGCGCGGGTCGCCGTCGAGGCCGGCGTCGCCCAGGGCTGGCGTGACGTGATCGGTGACGCCGGCCGCTTCGTCGGCCTCGAGCACTACGGTGCCTCGGCGGACTACCAGACGCTGTACGAGGAGTTCGGGATCACCGGCCAGGCGGTCGCCGAGGCGGCCCGTGACAGTCTGCTGGAGGCCGACCGGCTCGGCGGTGCACCGGTCGCGGTGCACGCGCGATCCTCCGGTCCGGTGGGCCCCGGTGACAACCCGGACGCGCCGACCCAGCCGGAGAAGCCCTGAGCCGGAGTCGACCGACCCGGTGCTGACCACGCACGGAGGAGACATACACATGAACGACCGCCTCACCGCCCTGTCCGACGCCGGCGTCTCGATCTGGCTCGACGACCTGTCCCGGGAACGCATCGCCTCGGGAAACCTCGCCGACCTGGTGAAGACCAGGTCGGTCGTGGGCGTCACCACCAACCCGACAATTTTCGCCTCGGCGATGGCCGAGGGCGAGCGGTACGAGCCGCAGGTCCGCGAGCTGGCCGCGTCCGAGACGAGCGTCGACGATGCAATCTTTGCGCTCACGACCACAGACGTGCGCGACGCCTGCGACGTGCTTGCGCCCGTCTACGAGGCCACCGGGGGCGTCGATGGCCGGGTCTCGATCGAGGTCGACCCGGGCGCCGCCCACGACACGGCAGAGACGGTCCGGCAGGCCAGCAAGCTGTGGACGGGGGTCGACCGGGAGAACCTGTTCATCAAGATCCCGGCCACGACCGAGGGCCTGCCGGGAATCACCGAGGTCCTCGCCGAAGGCATCAGCGTGAACGTGACGCTGATCTTCGCGCTCGAGCGCTACCGGGGGGTCATGGACGCCTACCTCAGCGGGCTCGAGCAGGCTGCGGTCAACGGGCACGACCTGTCCCGCATCCACTCGGTCGCGTCGTTCTTCGTGAGCCGGGTGGACAGCGAGGTCGACGAACGTCTCGACGCAGTGGGCTCCGAGGAGGCGAAGGCACTCAAGGGCAAGGCAGCCGTCGCCAACGCACGGTTGGCCTATGAGGCATACGAGGCGGTCTTCTCCTCGGAGCGTTTCGAGGCGCTGGCCGCCCAAGGGGCCAACCGCCAGCGTCCGCTGTGGGCGTCGACCGGCGTCAAGGACCCCAGCTACTCCGACACCATGTACGTCACCGAGCTCGTCGTCGCCAACACGGTCAACACGATGCCGGAGAAGACACTCGACGCCGTCGCCGACCACGGTGAGGTCACCGGCGATGCGGTCACCAGCAGCTACGACGCTGCCCGCGACGTGCTGCAGTCGATCGCCGCCCTCGGCATCTCCTACGACGACGTCGTCGCCGTGCTCGAGCGCGAGGGCGTCGAGAAGTTCGCCGCCTCGTGGTCCGAGCTGGCCGAGACGGTCCGCACCGAGCTCGAGAAGGCAGCGCGGTGACGGCCTGGAACACCACAGCAGGTGACGGCTACGAGCTGTTCTTCGGCTACCGCGACGAGGCGGCGTACGCCGGCGCCGTCGAGCGGCTGGTAGCCGACGGCGTGGCCGGGAAGCTGGCGGCCAAGGATCCCACGCTGTGGGGTCCCGAAGCGGAACCGGAGGCCTCCAAGCGGCTGGGCTGGGTCGATCTCGCCGAGCACTCGCGTCCGCTGGTCGCCGAGATCGAGTCGCTGCGCGAGCAGCTGCGCGTCAACGGTCTCGACCACGTGGTGCTGTGCGGCATGGGCGGGTCCTCGTTGGCACCGGAGGTCATCACCCGCACCGCCGGCGTCGAGCTGAGCGTCCTGGACTCCTCTGATCCCGACGCGGTGCGTTCGGCCTTGTCCGACCGGCTCGAGAGCACGATCGTGGTGGTGTCCAGCAAGTCGGGCGGCACGGTCGAGACCGACAGCCAGAAGCGCGCCTACGAGAAGGCCTTCCGCGTGGCCGGCCACGACCCTGCCGACCACGTGGTCGTGGTGACCGACCCCGGCTCCCCGTTGGAGGCCGAGGCGAGGGCGGCGGGGTACCGCGTGTTCACCGCCGACCCGATGGTGGGAGGCCGGTACTCGGCGCTCACCGCATTCGGGCTGGTCCCCAGCGGGCTCGCCGGAGCCGATATCGGTGCGTTGCTGGACGACGCGGTCGGGATCAGGGACGCCCTCGCCCGGGACGCCCCGGACAACCCCGGTCTGCGACTCGGTGCCCTGCTCGGCGTGGCGGCGACGCAAGCGGTGGACAAGGTGGTGCTGGCCGACGCGGGCACCGAGATCGTGGGCTTCGGCGACTGGGTCGAGCAGCTGATCGCCGAGTCCACCGGCAAGCTCGGACGAGGCATCCTGCCGGTCGTCGTGGAGGGCGTCGACGCCCCCAACTTCGTGCCGAGCACCAGCGACGAGACCCTCGTCACCATCGGCAGCGAGTTCGTGTTCGACCGGGTGCGCACGGAGTCGGGCTGGGGAGCCAGCGTCGACGCCACCCTGGGGGCGCAGCTGCTGCTGTGGGAGCACGCCACCGCCGTCGCCGGCTGGATCATCGGCATCAACCCGTTCGACCAGCCTGACGTCGAGAGCGCCAAGTCGGCGGCACGCGCCCTCCTCGACGCCGAGCGGGCAACACCGCAGCCGACGTTCAGCGACGGTGGCATCGACGTGCACGCCACCCCCGGGCTGCTCCCCGAGGGCGCTGACAGCGTGGACACCGCCGTCGCTGCCCTGCTGGACCGGCTCGATCCTGACACCGGCTACCTCGCGGTCATGGCGTACCTCGACCGGCTGGCAGCCGCTGAGGTCGCCGGGGTGCGCGCATCGCTGGCCGCACGCACCGGACGCCCGACCACTTTCGGCTGGGGACCGCGCTTCCTGCACTCCACCGGCCAGTTCCACAAGGGCGGACCGGCCGTGGGCGTCTTCCTCCAGGTCACCGGTGAGCCGCAGGAAGACCTCGAGGTTCCGGGGCGTGAGTTCAGCTTCGGGGAGTTCATAGCCGCCCAGGCGATCGGCGACGGCTCGGTGCTCGCCGAGCACGGTCGCCCGGTGCTGCGCCTGCACCTCACGGACCGAGCGGCCGGCGTCGCCCAGCTCCTCGGCTCGCTGAGATGACCGAGCCCTCGCCGAACCCGCTTCGCGACCCGCAGGATCGCCGGCTGCCGCGGATCGCCGGTCCCAGCAGCCTGGTGATCTTCGGGGTGACCGGCGACCTGTCGCGCAAGAAGCTGATGCCCGCGGTGTACGACCTGGCCAACCGGGGACTGTTGCCGCCGGGCTTCTCTCTCGTCGGGTTCGCTCGCCGGGACTGGGCCGACGAGGACTTCGCTCAGGTGGTGCACGACGCGGTCAAGGAGCACGCCCGCACCCCGTGGCGCGAGGAGGTCTGGAACCAGCTCGCTGAGGGCTTCCGCTTCGTGCCCGGGGAGTTCGACGACGACGACGCCTTCGAGCGGCTCAAGGCCACGATCGCCGAGCTCGACGAGGTGCGTGGCACCGGCGGCAACTACGCGTTCTACCTCTCGATCCCGCCCAAGTTCTTCGCGCCCGTGGTCGGCCAGCTCAAGGAGCACGGCCTCGCACAGGCCGCCGGGGCGTCCTGGCGACGGGTGGTCGTGGAGAAGCCGTTCGGTCGCGACCTGACCACGGCCCGTCAGCTGAATGCGGTCGTCTCGGAGGTCTTCCCGTCGGAGTCGGTGTTTCGGATCGACCACTACCTCGGCAAGGAGACGGTGCAGAACATTCTCGCGTTCCGGTTCGCCAACGCGATGTTCGAGCCGGTGTGGAACTCCCACTACGTCGACCACGTACAGATCACCATGGCCGAGGACATCGGGATCGGTGGCCGGGCCGGCTACTACGACGAGATCGGCGCCGCCCGCGACGTCATCCAGAACCATCTGCTGCAGCTGGTGGCCCTGGTGGCGATGGAGGAGCCGATCGCCTTCGATGCACGCAGCCTGCGCGTCGAGAAGCAGAAGGTCCTCTCTGCGGTCGCGCTGCCCGGGCGGCTCGACCAGCACAGCGCCCGCGGTCAGTACGCCGCCGGCTGGCAGGGGGGGACGCCGGTCCAGGGCTACCTGCAGGAACAGGACATCCCTGCGTCCTCGACGACCGAGACGTACGCGGCGCTGCGCCTGGACGTGGAGACCCGTCGCTGGGGCGGGGTGCCGTTCTACCTGCGGACCGGCAAGCGGCTGGGACGGCGGGTCACCGAGGTGGCGGTGTCGTTCAAACGCGCGCCCCACCTGCCGTTCAGCGAGACCGCCACCGAGAGCCTGGGCCAGAACGCGCTGGTGATGCGCATCCAGCCGGACGAGGGTGTCACCCTGCGCTTCGGGGCCAAGGTTCCCGGCACCGGGTCGGGCACCGAGCTGCGTGACGTCAACATGGACTTCGCCTACGGCGGTGCCTTCGTCGAATCGAGTCCCGAGGCGTACGAACGGCTCATCCTCGACGTGCTGCTGGGCGATCCCCCGCTGTTCCCGCGGCACGAGGAGGTCGAGCTGTCGTGGCAGATCCTCGACCCGGTGATCGCGCACTGGGCCACCCAGGGGCGACCCGAGCAGTACGACGCGGGCGGCTGGGGACCCACCTGTGCTGACCAGATGCTCGCCCGAGACGGCCGGACCTGGAGACGCCCGTGAAGTTCGACCTGGTCGACACCGACGCCTCGCGGATCGCCGCCTCCCTGGTCAAGGCTCGGCGTGCCGCCGGCAGCCCCGCCATGGGGATGGTGCTGACGCTGGTGGTCGTGACCGACGAGGCCCATGCATCCTCGGCAATGAGAGCCGCTGCGGAGGTGTCGGCTGAGCACCCGGCGCGGATCCTGGGAGTCATCCGGCGCAAGCGCGCCGGCCCGATCCGGCTGGACGCGTCGGTGCGCGTGGGCCAGAACACCTCCGGCGAGTCCGTGGTGCTGCGGTTGTCCGGTGACCTGGTCGACCACGCCGACTCGGTGGTGCTGCCGCTGCTGCTGCCCGACTCGCCGGTGGTGCTGTGGTGGCCGCACGACGCGCCGAGCCCGATGGCCGCTGACCCGCTCGGGGTGCTGGCTCAGCGACGGATCAGCGACTCCACGGCCTGTCGCACCAAGCGCGCGGCGATGCTGGCCCAGGCCCGCCACTACGTTCCCGGCGACACCGACCTGGCGTGGACCCGCCTGACACCGTGGCGTGGGCTGCTGGCGGCTGCGCTGGACCAGCACCCGGTCACCGTGCAGTCCGCCGAGGTACGCGCCGAACGCAGCAACCCGAGCGCTGACCTGCTGGTCGCCTGGCTGGCCAGCAGGTTGGGGGTGACCGTGACCCGACACAACTCCCGTGGTCCCGGACTCACGCAGGTGCGGCTGCTGACCCGGCACGGCGACATCGCGATCAGCCGACCGTCCGGCCGCTCGGCCGTCTTCGCCATCCCCGGCGAGGCCGACCGGCCGGTGGCGTTGGAGCGCCGCACCACCGCAGAGCTCATGGCCGAGGAGTTGCGGCGACTCGACGAGGACGAGGTGTACGCCGAGGCGGTCCGGTCACTGACGAAACGGCAGGACACCAAGCAGGAGAAGAGCGCATGAGCGAGGAGAGCGTGACCGTGCACCCGTCCCCGGAGGCGCTCGCCGAAGCCGTGGCGGCGGAGCTCCTCATCGCGCTCACGGAAGCACAGGCAGCCGGTGCTGTCCCGGCGATCGTGCTCACCGGAGGGTCGGTGGCCGACGGCATCCACCGGGCGGTCGCCGCTTCGCCGGGCCGCGACGGTGTCGACTGGTCGTCCGTCCAGGTGTGGTGGGGGGACGAGCGCTTCGTCCGCCTGGACGACGGAGACCGCAACGAGCGTCAGGCCCGTACGGCGCTCCTGGACGGACTGCCGCTGCACCCTGCCCACGTGCACCCGATGCCGGCCGACGACGGGTCACAGAGTGCCGAGCAGGCGGCCGCTCGCTACGCCGACGAGCTCGCGGCCGCCGCCGGCGACGGCTCTCCGGTTTTCGACGTCCTGATGCTGGGGGTGGGCGAGGACGGGCACGTCGCGTCGCTCTTCCCCGACCACCCGGGGTTGGCTGCCAGCGGCGTCGCCGTCGCGGTGCGCGACTCCCCCAAGCCGCCGCCGGTACGGGTGTCGCTGACGTTCGAGGCGCTCAACCGCGCCCGAGAGGTGTGGTTCGTTGCCGCCGGAGGGGGCAAGGCGTGGGCGGTGGCGCAGGCGCGAGCCGGCGGCAACGTCAGCGAGATCCCCGCGCGCGCAGTGCGCGGGATCGAGCGGACCCGCTGGCTGCTGGACGAGGCCGCGGCCGCGCAGCTCACGGCGCACCCCACTGGTGGGTGACGTCAGCGAGCACCACCCGCCTGCCTCCGCCCGTCGACTTACGCGAAGGTGCTGACCCACCCGAGCATCGTTGACATCTACTCGTATGTCGGCGAGGCGTCCGATGACCGCGGGGTCGACCAGCTAGCTCAGAACACGACCTCGCCGCGCTGGCGGCGGTCACGCAGCAGCTGCAGTGCCTCGTCGAGTATCTCGGCGGCCTCGACGTCGGAGCGCCGCTCCTTGACGTAGGCGAGGTGGGTCTTGTACGGCTCGACCTTGGGCGCCGGTGGTGGGTTGCCCTGGTCCTGGCTCGCGGGCAGGCCGCACCGCGGACAGTCCCACATCTCAGGGATCAGCGCATCAGCAGCGAAGCTCGGCTGGGTGTGGTGACGCTTCGCGCAGTAGTACGAGATCTTCTGTCGGGGAGCGGCGTCACCGCGCTCCGCCTCGCCCATGGGGCCTGCGCCGACGCGACTGCCACGGATGGCACTGCCACTGGCCACGGTTCCACTCCTTCGCTACCGCCGAACCCGTGGCGCTGCGCGTCACGGCGAACACATTGTAAGGCGCGGGCTCAGCCGGCTTGGGCCTTGAGCAGCAATCCGAGGGCGACGACGCACAGGAACCAGATGACGCCGGTACCGATCGTGATGCGGTCGAGATTGCGCTCGGCGGTGGAGGACCCGCCCAGACCGGTCGACACTCCGCCGCCGAACATGTCCGACAGCCCGCCACCCTTGCCCTTGTGCAGCAGCACCAGCACGATCATCAGCGTGCTGGTCATCATGAGCAGGATGGAGAATGCGAGAACCACGGGTCGTCAGGCCTTCGTCGTCGGGAACGTCGTCTACAGGGTGGGCATGTCGTAGAACCGGCAGATGCCGCCGAACTCATCTGCCTTCAGGCTCGCACCGCCGACCAGGGCACCGTCCACGTCGGACGTGGCCATGATGGCGGCGACGTTGCTGGCCTTGACCGAGCCACCGTAGAGGATACGCACGTCGGTCGCGGCTTCGGCCGACCAGGTGGCACCGACTCGTGCACGGATGGCGGCGCACACCTCCTGTGCGTCCTGCGGAGTGGCCACCTCGCCCGTACCGATCGCCCAGACCGGTTCGTAGGCGATGACCAAACCGGCCACCTGCTGCGCGCTCAGGCCGGCCAGGGATTGCTCGACCTGGGCCAGCGCGTGCTCGACGTGGGTGCCCGCCTGCCGGATGTCGAGCCCCTCCCCCACACAGACGATCGGGGTGATGCCAGCCGCCAGTGCCTTGCCCGCCTTGGCGTTGACCGTGGAGTCGTCCTCGTGGTGGTGTTCCCGACGCTCCGAATGCCCAGCCACGACGTACGAGCAGCCGAGCTTGGCCAGCATGCCGGCGGTAACCTCGCCGGTGTAGGCCCCCTCGTCATGCGTGGACACGTCCTGGGCGCCGTACCGGACGTGCAACCGGTCACCGTTCACCACCGTCTGCACGCTGCGCAGGTCGGTGAACGGTGGGAGCACCACCACCTCGGCCCGGCTGTAGTCGTGACCCTTGTCGGACAGGGTCCAGGCGAGCTTCTGCACCAGGGCGACAGCCTGCTGGTGGTTCAGGTTGGCCTTCCAGTTGCCGGCCATCAGCGGCGTACGTGTCATGTGGATCAGCGCTCCAGGACGTCGAGACCGGGCAGGGTCTTGCCTTCGAGATACTCCAGGCTCGCCCCACCGCCGGTGGAGATGTGCCCGAACTGGTCGTCGGTGAAGCCGAGCAGGCGCACGGCCGCTGCGGAGTCGCCACCACCCACGACGGTCAGGCCGTCGACCTCGGTCAGGGCCTGCGCCACGGCCCGGGTGCCGGCGGCGAAGGACTCCATCTCGAAGACGCCCATCGGGCCGTTCCAGAAAACAGTGCGAGCCGTGCGCACCTCGTTGCCGAAGGCCTCGGCGGAGTCGGGTCCGATGTCCAGGCCAAGCTGGTCAGCCGGCATCGCGTCCGCCGCCACCACCGTGGCGGGTGACTGAGCCTCGAGCTGCGGCGCCACCACGATGTCGATGGGCAACACGATGCGGACGCCTTGCTGCTGGGCCCGCTCGAGGTAGCGGGCGCAGGTGTCGACCTGGTCGGCCTCCAGCAGGCTGGTGCCCACCTCGTGGCCGAGCGCCTTGAGGAACGTGAAGACCATCCCGCCGCCGATGAGCAGCGTGTCGGCAGTGCCCAGCAAGTTGTCGATGACCCCGAGCTTGTCGGAGACCTTTGACCCGCCGAGCACGACGACGTAGGGCCGCTGCGGCTTCCCGGTCAGCCGCCGGAGCACGTCGATCTCGGCCAGGACGAGCCCGCCGGCGGCGTGTGGCAGCCGCTGCGCCACCTCGTACACGCTGGCCTGCTTGCGGTGCACCACACCGAAGCCGTCGGACACGAACACGTCGGCGAGTGCGACCAGCTGGTCGGCGAACGCACCGCGCTCGGTGTCGTCCTTGGAGGTCTCCCCCGGCTGGAACCGGACGTTCTCCAGCACGGCCACGTCGCCGTCGGTGAGCCCGTCCACGGTCGCGTGCGCACTGTCGCCCACCGTGTCCGCTGCGAAGGCGACCCGGGTCTGCAGCAGCTCGCCGAGCCGGGCGGCCACGGGCGCCAGCGAGTACGCCGGGTCCGGCGCACCCTGAGGCCGTCCGAGGTGCGCAGCGACCACCACCCGTGCCCCGGCGTCCTGCAGCCGCCTGATCGTGGGCACGCTGGCGTGCACCCGCCCGTCGTCGCTGATGCGGGTGCCGTCCAGCGGGACGTTCAGGTCGCTGCGTACCAGGACCCGCCTGCCCCGCAGGTCACCCAGCTCGTCGATCGTCAGCACGTCCGTATCTCCCTCGTCGTGGGCGCTCGACACCCGTTCCGATTGGGCGAGGGGGTCCCCCTGTGCCAATAGGTTCTGCACAGGGGTCCCCTCGCCATCCAGGACCGGGTCAGAGCGAGGCGCCGATGTGGTCGACCAGATCGACGAGCCGGTTGGAGTAGCCCCACTCGTTGTCGTACCAGCCGACCACCTTCACCTGGTCGCCGATCACCTTGGTGAGTCCGGAGTCGAAGACACACGACGCCGGGTCGGTCACGATGTCGGAGGAGACCAGTGGCGCCTCGGAGTACACGAGGTAACCGGCCAGCGGACCCTCGGCAGCGGCACCCTTCATGATCGCGTTGACCTCCTCGACCGACGTCTCGCGTGCGGCGGTGAAGCTCAGGTCGGTCGCCGAGCCGGTCGGCACCGGCACCCGCAGCGCGTAACCGTCGAGCTTGCCCCTCAGTTCAGGCAGCACCAGGCTCACGGCCTTCGCGGCACCGGTCGAGGTCGGCACGATGTTGATGGCGGCGGCCCTGGCGCGGCGCAGGTCCGAGTGCGGGCCGTCCTGCAGGTTCTGGTCCTGTGTGTACGCGTGGATGGTGGTCATGAGGCCACGCTCGATGCCCAGCGCGTCGTTGAGCGCCTTGGCCATCGGCGCCAGGCAGTTGGTGGTGCACGAGGCGTTGGACACGATGTGGTGTGCCGACGGGTCGTACGTCTCGTGGTTGACGCCCATCACCAGGGTGACGTCCTCGTTCTTCGCCGGTGCGGAGATGATGACCTTGCGGGCGCCGGCGTCCAGGTGGGCTTTCGCCTTGGTCGCGTCGGTGAACAGACCGGTCGACTCGATGACCACGTCCACTCCCAGCTGGCCCCAGGGAAGCTTGGCCGGGTCGCGCTCGGCCAGCGAGTTGATGACCCGGTCACCGATCCTGATGCCGCCGTCGGTCACCGACACATCGTGTCGGAGTCGGCCGAGGATGGAGTCGTACTTGAGCAGGTGGGCCTGGGTGTCGTCGTCGCCGAGGTCGTTGAACGCCACGATCTCGATGTCGGAGCCGGCGGCCTCGACGGCTCGGTAGAAGTTTCGGCCGATCCGGCCGAAGCCGTTGATTCCTACACGTACGGTCACAGGTGTGGCTCCTCGCAGGGACTCGAACTGACAGTCGTCGGACGCCGGTGTCCGGTGACGACCCTACCTACTGGCTGTCGGCCAGCATGTCCGGCGTCAGGCTGGACTCCGTGTCGGGGATCCCGAGGTCCTCGGCACGCTTGTCTGCCATCGTCAGGAGCCGTCGGATGCGGCCCGCGATGGCGTCCTTGGTGAGGGGTGGTTCGTGCATGTGACCCAGCTCCTCGAGGCTTGCCTGCTTGTTCTGCACGCGCATGTGTCCGGCGACCGCCAAGTGCTCGGGGACCTCGTCGCCCAGGATCAGCAACGCCCGCTCGACGCGCGCCCCGGCCGCGACCGCCGCGCGCGCCGACCGCCGCAGGTTGGCGTCGTCGAAGTTGGCGAGGCGGTTCGCGGTCGCCCGCACCTCCCGACGCATCCGGCGCTCCTCCCAGGCCATCAACGACTCGTGGGCACCGAGCCGGGTGAGCAGTGCCCCGATGGCCTCGCCGTCGCGGATCACCACCCGGTCGACTCCGCGGACCTCACGGGCCTTGGCGTGGACGCCCAGGCGCCGGGAGGCACCGACCAGGGCAAGTGCCGCCTCCGGCCCCGGGCAGGTGACCTCGAGGGCCGAGGAGCGGCCCGGTTCGGTGAGGGAGCCGCGGGCCAGGAAGGCACCTCGCCAGGCGGCCTCGGAGTCGGAGTCGGCACCGGACACCACCTGCGGCGGCAGGCCGCGCACGGGGCGTCCGCGCCCGTCGATCAGGCCGGTCTGACGGGCCAACGCCTCACCGTCCTTGACCACCCGGACGACGTAGCGGGTGCCGGACTTCAGGCCGCTGCCGGACACGACCACGACCTCGCTGGGGTGACCGTAGACTTCGAGCAGCTCCTTGCGCAGCCGACGTGCTACAGCTCCGGTGTCGAGCTCGGCTTCGACGACGATGCGGCCGCCGACGATGTGCAGACCCCCGGCGAACCGGAGCATCGTGGAGACCTCGGCCTTACGGCAGCTGGACCTGGTGACGGTGACACCTGCCAGCTCTGACTTGACCTGTGCCGTCATCGCCATCTGGTTGATCCTGCCTGCCGTGGAAGGGGGCTGGGGGCCGATTCGTGCGATCCGTCTCGAATCCCCGACGGGACACTCTATGCCCGTCGCGGTGCGCGTCCATCCGGTCGGGGGAATCGCATGGCGGCGGCGGACATGATCTGGTCGAAGGCCGCCGCGAGCCGCAGGGCGTCGTGGCGTGGGCCGCCGTCCACAGCGGCCACGTGCTCGACGACCACCCGCGCGCCGAGCGCAAGCGCGGCGTCCTCCAACGCTCCGGTCCGGTCGTGCTGGCTCTCGTCGACCAGGACCGTGTCGATCCGCAGGCCTGGCGCGTGCCGTGCGAGCACCTTGAGGTGATGGGCCGGGGAGAACCCGTGGGTCTCGCCCTCTTGGGTCGCCAGGTTGAGGACCAGCAGGCGACGTGCCGAGGTCTCCTGCAGAGCCGTCCGCAGCTGTGGCACCAGCAGGTGCGGGATGACACTGGTGAACCAGGACCCGGGGCCGAGCACGACCCAGTCGGCGGCACGCACGGCTTCCAGGGTCTCAGGGCAAGCGGGCGGGTCGACCGGGTCGAGGGCAACCTGCAGGACCGTTCCGGCGGTCGTCGCCGCCTCCACCTGCCCCCGGACCGTACGTACGGCTGTCGGGTCGTCGGGATCGCTGCCGCGAACCTGGGCGGTGATGTGCAACGGCACCGAGCTCATCGGCAGGACGTTGCCCTGGGCACCCAACAACCGCGCCACCCAGTCCAGGCCGCCGACCTCGTCACCGAGCAGCTCCCACAGGGCGACGATCAGCAGGTTGCCCAGGGCATGGTCGTGCAGTGCTCCCTGGGATGCGAACCGGTGCTGCAGCACGGCCGCCCAGGTGCGTCCCCACTCGTCGTCACCGCACAGAGCCGCCAGGGCCTGCCGCAGGTCACCGGGCGGCAGAACTCCGAGCTCGTCGCGCAATCGCCCGGAGGAACCGCCGTTGTCGGCCACGGTCACCACCGCAGTCAGATCGGTCGTGACCCGGCGCAAGGCGGACAGGGAGGCGGCCAGCCCGTGACCACCGCCGAGCGCGACGACCCGGCGGCCGGTGCGGTTGCTCACGGTCTACTCACTCGCGCCCGAGGTCGCGATGCACGACCAGGGTCTCCACACCGTGGACGCGGAGGCGTTCGCCGAGCGCCTCGGACATGGCGACGCTGCGGTGCTTGCCACCCGTGCAGCCGATCGCCAGTGTCACGAAGCGCTTTCCCTCGGCGACGAAGCCACCCGTCAGTGCCCCGAGCAACGCCTCGTAGCGGTCGAGGAAGACCGGCGCCGCCGCCTGACCGTGGACATAGTCCCGCACCGCCGGGTCGAGTCCGGTCTGGTGCCGCAGCTCCGGCACCCAGAACGGGTTGGGCAGGAAGCGCATGTCCGCAACCATGTCGGCATCGACCGGGATGCCGTACTTGAAGCCGAACGAGACCACCGTGGCGCGCAGTCCCGTCGTGCTCGGATCACCGAAGGCGGTGGCGATCCGCGCCGCGAGCTGGTGCACGTTCGTGTTCGTGGTGTCGATCAACAGGTCGGCGTCGCCGCGCAACGACGCCATGACGGCACGTTCCTGCTCGATGCCGTCGAGCAGGCGTTGACCGGCCTGGAGTGGGTGGGGGCGGCGGGCAGCCTCCTGACGGCGCACGAGGACCTCGTCGGAGGCTTCCAGGAACAGGATGGGGGCCCGAAGCCCGGTCGCACGCACCCGGTCCAGGGCACCGCTCAGCTCGTGGAAGAACCAGCGCGAGCGGGCATCGACCACCACCGCGAGACGGGTGTCCCCGTCGCCCTCACCGCCGACGAGCTCGATGGTCGACCCCAGCAACTGCGGCGGCAGGTTGTCGATGACGAACCACCCGAGGTCCTCCAGCGCCTTGGCCGCAGTGCTCCGCCCCGCACCGGTCATGCCGGTGACCAGCAGCAGGTCGTGGATCGGGCGGTTCTGGGTATCGGTCACGCGGGCTCCTCACGGGGTCGTGTCAGGTCCCGGCCCGGCGGTGATGGCGAGTCATGAAGGATCTCACCCGTCGCAGTGTTGACCGCCGGGGCTGCCGCCGTCGAGCCAGTGCCGGGGTCGGAGGCCGTGCGCAGCGCCTGCTCGATCGCGGCCGCCGTTGCGGCGCCGATCCCGGGCACCTTCTGGATCTGCTCGACACCGGCAGCCTTGAGCTTCTTCAACGAGCCGAAGTGCTTGAGCAGCGCCGTGCGGCGGACCTCACCGAGCCCCGGCACGTCGTCGAGCCCGCTCGCGAGCATCGACTTGGAGCGCCGGCCCCGGTGGTGCCTGACCGCGAAGCGGTGCGCCTCGTCACGCACCCGCTGCAGGAGGTACAGGCCTTCGCTCGTCCGCGGCAGGATGACCGGGTCCTGCTCCCCGGGGACCCAGACCTCCTCGAGTCGTTTGGCCAGGCCACAGACGGCGATGTCCGGCACGCCGACCTCGATCATCGCCTGCTGCGCCGCCGCCACCTGCGGTGGACCCCCGTCCACCACGACGAGACCCGGTGCGTACGCGAACCGCTTCGGCCGGCCGGTGCCCGGGTCCAAGGCACTCGCGGCGTCGGCCTGCTGCTCCTCCTGCATCCGGCGGAAGCGCCGCACGATGGTCTCGTGCATGGACGCGACATCGTCGGCTCCAGCGTTCTTGCCCCGGGCCCGGACGATGAAGCGTCGGTACTCGCTCTTCTTGGGCAGGCCGTCCTCGAACACCACCATCGAGGCGACGACCTCGCTGCCCTGCAGGTGGGAGACGTCGAAGCACTCGATTCGCAGCGGGGCATCGTCGAGGTCGAGGGCAAGCTGGATCTCCTCGAGTGCGCGGCTACGTGTGGTCAGGTCACTCGCCCGCTTCGTCTTGTGCGTCGCCAGCGCCTGCGAGGCGTTGCGCTCGAGGGTCTCCAGCAGGGAGCGCTTGTCCCCCCGCTGCGGCACCCGCAGGTCCACCGCGCCACCACCTCGCCGCTGGGTGAGCCAGGCGGCTACGACAGCGACGTCGGACGGCAGCACCGGCACCAGGACCTCGCGAGGGATGGCCTCCGCCGCCTCACCGTCGTACAGCTTGAGCAGCGCCTGCTCGACCAGCTCACCGGTGCCCGCGTCATCGACCTTGTCCGCCACCCAGCCACGCTGCCCCCGGATGCGCCCACCGCGGACGGAGAAGATCTGGACCGCGACCTCGAGCGGGTCCTCGGCCAGCGCGAGGACGTCGGCGTCCGTGCCGTCCCCGAGGACGACGGCGTTCTTCTCCAGTGCGCGGTTCAGGGCCCCGATGTCGTCGCGTAGCCGCGCGGCCTTCTCGTACTCCATCTCCGCGGCCGCGACCCTCATCTGGGCCTCCAGGCGCCGGACGTACGTCGCGGTCTGTCCTGCGAGGAAGGAGCAGAAGTCGTCGACGATCTGGCGGTGCTCCGCAGCGCTGACCCTGCCGACACACGGCGCGGCACATTTGCCGATGTAGCCGAGCAGGCACGGTCGGCCGATCTGCTCCGAGCGCTTGAAGACCCCGGCCGAGCACGACCGCATCGGAAACACTCGGAGCAGCAGGTCGACAGTCTCGCGGATCGCCCAGGCGTGGCTGTACGGGCCGAAGTAGCGCACACCCTTGCGCTTGGGGCCCCGGCCGACCGTCACCCTCGGGAACTCCTCGCCGAGCGTCACCGCCAACCACGGGTAGGACTTGTCGTCGCGGTACTTGACGTTGAACCGGGGGTCGAACTCCTTGATCCAGGAGTACTCCAGCTGCAGTGCCTCCACCTCGGTCTGCACGACCGTCCACTCGACCGAACTGGCGGTGGTCACCATCGTCTGCGTGCGCGGGTGCAGCGCCGTGAGGTCCTGGAAGTACGACGAGAGCCGGGGGCGCAAGGACTTGGCCTTGCCGACGTAGATGACCCGGCGCTGGTCGTCACGGAACCGGTAGACACCCGGGGCGCTCGGGATCGCGCCAGGTGCCGGTCGGTAGGTCGCAGGATCAGCCACACCTGAACCCTACGAGCAGTCCCTGACTGACCAGCCCCAGGCGTGGCAGTGCCGGTTGCTGACCCGCCGGCACCACCACCGCCCGAGCGGCACGGCCAGCCGACAACTTCCGAACCGCCACCGGCGGTCAAGACGTCGGTGAGCATCATCTGGGCGGCTGCTCGCGATCCTCCCTGCGCAGGGGAGCCAACTGGGGCCCGGGTCGTGCTGACGGTGCCAGCCGATCTGGGGATTGCCGTCGTCCTCTTCAGTCTGGTGGCTCGCGGCCAACCGGTGATCTTCCTGATCATCAACCTGGTGACCCTGGCGCTGTACGCCGCCCTGCTGTACTTCATGTGGCAGCAGGAGTCGACCGCCTACCTGACCGCACCCAAGCCGCACTGAGCAGTCAACGACCCCGTCCGGCGTCAGGGTCCTGGCGGCATGCCACCCGGTTGAGACCGACGTACCCTTGTGCGCACGCCTGGTGCGGGCACCGGGCGATGAAACCGCGGTACTCGCCCCGGGTCGGCTGGGTGACGACGTACGCACTCTTGAAGTTCCATGCCTTGCCGACCTTGACCCGGGACGCCGAGCCGAGCGTGATCCACTGGCGCGATCGTCCCGCTTCGGAGCCGGCCGCTGCCGACGCAGCGACCGCGGTGGCTACGACTGCGCCCGCACCCACTCCCGCACCACGGAACAGGTTGCGGCGGCTGATGGTGGCGCCGCCCCGGTCGGTGTCTGGTCGTGCACTCGTCACGTGAGTCCCCGCTCGGTGTCGTGGTGCCGGGTCGACCCGCGACTCATGCACCCATGCGTACGTGACCATGCGCACATGAGCGTGCCCTACCGGAGTCGATCCGTCACCCCATCCGGGGGACTGTTCACTGTCAGGCCAAGGCGATCTGGTCGCCCTTCATGTTGATCTGCACGTCCGCGAGCGCCGACGGAGCCGGCCCAGCGACCGGGGAACCGTCCTCGAGGGAGAACTGGCTGCCGTGACAGCTGCAGTTGATCGTCTCGGTGACGTCGGTGACCTGGCACCCCTGGTGCGTGCACTCGCTGCTGAACGCCTTGAACTCACCGTCGACGGGCTGGGTGACGACTACGCCGGCGTCGCTGACGATGGTGCCGCCACCGACCGGCACGTTGGCCGTCGTGGTGAGGGT
>JACCXZ010000097.1 GCA_013696745.1 Nocardioidaceae bacterium
CCAGCCGCTCGCGCAGGATGCCGTGGCGGGTCACCATCGTCATGGGCTCCGGGGTCACGGTGGCCTTGAGGCGTCGCTGCAGGTCGTGGTGGCAGCACGGCGCGGACAGGATCAGCGGCGCCCTCCAATGCACGGCGAGCGCGAGCGCGTCGTCGGTCGCGGTGTCGCAGGCGTGCAGGGCGAGCACCACATCGGGTGCCGTGGCTGCCCCGTGCGCCCCGGCGATGTCGGCACGCTCGAAGCTGACCTGCTCGGACCACCCGAGCTCGGCGGCCAGTGCGGAGTTGTGCTGGCGAGCCTGCTCTTTGACGTCGACCCCGACCAGCTGGACGGGCAGGCCACGCACCTGCGAGAGCAGGTGATGCGCGGCGAAGGTGAGGTAGGCGTTGCCGCAGCCGAGGTCGACGACCTGCAGCGCCCGCTCGTGCGTCGGCATCGGAAGCGCACCCGCGGCGCAGGCGGCGTCGACCGCGTCCGCGAGGCGCCGGCAGAACTCCTCGACCTGCCGGAACTTCGCCTGCCTGCTCGGCTTGACCCGACCCGACTCGTCGGTGATGCCGACGGCGCGCAGGTACGGCGCGGAGGTGTCCAGGACGTGCTGCTTGCGACGGTCGTGACGATGATCCGGGCCGGCTGCCAGAGCGTCCGGTGCCTGCTCGACCGGGTGACGGTGCACCACACCGGACCCCTTGCGGGTGACCTGCAGGCCGAGGCGCTCCTGCGTCGTGGTGACCGACCATGACCCGAACGGCTCGGCCAGCAGCGTATCGACCGCGGACGCGGCTTCACCACCGAGGCGGTGGTTGTGGGTGAAGGACTGCGTGTCGTCGTAGGCGACGACCTGCAGGTGCGCGCCCGAGGACAGCTCTACCGGTCTCAGCTCGACCCGCCGCCACGGCACCTGCCGGCCTCTGCGGCGGCCGGAGGCGACAGCACCGACGAACGTGGCTTCGTCCAGCAGTGCCGCACGGAGGTCACCGAGGGCATCGGCGAGCGGGTCAGCAGCGGTGGGGGTCACCTCTCCAGCCTGCCAGAGCCGATCAGTGCTGGATCCCTCGTTCAGCCGACCAGGCCGGCAATCGCCACGACGACGAGCAGCGCCACCAGCAGGGTCGGGATGATCAGTCGGCGCCAGCGCGGGTGCACGGGAGCACGCTACCGCCGCTGCCTCGGCCTTCAACCGAAGGAGTGCTCGCCGAGCAGCTCGTAGTACGGCTGTCCGTCGGCGCCGGGTCGCGACCACAGGATCGCGACCGAGTCGGCCTGCCACGCCGGACCCGTAGTCACCCAGCTCTGCGACCAGGTCGCTCATGTTCATGTCGGCCTCGGACCGGGCGATCGGCATTCTGGACCGGAAGCTGCGACGGTCCAGGATCCATCCGCGGCCCTTCACCGCCTCGACGCCGTCGAGGTAGAACTTGACCAGGCCGTCGTTGCGACGCGAACAGGCGCATGACGCCGTCCAGGTGCCCGCAGTCGTTGAGCGACAGAGTCCCGAAGTAGGTGAGGTAAGGGGACGCGACCCCGGTAGACGCCGTGCGGCACACGAATCGGCCGAACGGCGGCTGCCGGCGGTCAGCCAGTGGCTTCAGCCACGCGGCGGCGCAACGCGTGCGCGACCTCCTCGTCACCGGCCAGGGCCAGCCCCTCGTGGCCACCGCGTCCCCAGAGCCACACGAACACGGCATCCGGCTCGCCCGCCACCTCGACCGCGACGTCTCCGGTGGCCCCCTCGACGACATCGACGCGTTCGGCGTCCAGAAGGACGGTCCACGAACGCCCGGCGGAGCTGATCCGGACGACGGCGTCGACAGGCTCGGCGGTGCCGTGCTCGGCCCACTCGTCACCCGCGAGCATCGCGACCAGCAGCTCGTCGATGCCGTCGAGGGCGAGCGCCGAGTCGACGGGGGTCACCACCTCGTGCGCGAGCTCGACGTCGACGCGGTGCACGGCCGTCTCCAGTGCCATGCGGCGCATCCAGAATGCGACGGTCTGCTCGGGCGGCCACCAGGTGTGGCTCGGGTCGGCGGGGCCGTGGGCGGCGAACATCGCGAGCAGCTCGGCGGTGGCCTCGTCGAAGAGCTCCAGCGGTGCGCGTTCGGAGTGCTCGGGTGGCGGCCACGGGTCGGGGTTGCGTTGCAGCGTGGTGCAGGCGACCTTGTGCAGGTAGACCTCCGCGGTGTGCTGCACGACGTCGGCGACGTTCCAGCCCGGGCAGCTCGGGACCGGCGGTTCGAGGCCCGTGGACGCGACCTCGCGCAGTCTCGCGGCATCGGCGGCCACCAGCCGGATGTACTCGGAGAAGTCGAGCCACCCGCTGCGGTCCGACGGCAGCTCCCACGGGTTCGGTGTGCGCAGATCGTTCATCCGTCCACCCTGGCATACACTACCGACAACCTGTTCGGCGTAGCCCTCATGCCCGAGCGGTCACGGTGAGCGCGAACCGCTGGTTCTCGTCCTGCGAGATCACCGAGCCGGTGTGGCGCAGGTAGAGCAGCAGGCTGACGGCGAGCCCCGCCAACGTGATCACACCGCCACCGATGAGGGTCCAGCGAGCTCCCAGCACCTCGCCGATCAGCCCGATCAGGGGCGCCCCGATCGGTGTGCCGCCCATGAAGATCATCAGGTACAGCGCCGCCACCCGGCCCCGCATCTCCGGCGCGACGGTGAGCTGGATCGTGGCGTTGGCCGTGGTGACCATCGTCAGCGCGAACAGCCCGGCGAACGGCAGCACCGCCGCGTACGTCCAGTAGGTCGGCATCAGGCCCATGGTGATCAGCAGCACCGAGAACACGCCCGCACCGCCCACCACCGTCCGTACCCTCGGGGCTGCCCGGCGGGCGGCGACCAAGGCACCGGTGAGCGAACCGACGGCCATGAACGACCCGAGCACGCCGTACTCACTGACCCCCTTGCCGAACACCTCGGTGGCCATCAGCGCCGATGTCATCTGGAAGTTCATGCCGAAGGTGCCCACGAAGAAGACGGTGGCCAGCACCAGCATCAGGTCCGGCCGGCCGCGGACGTACGTGATGCCCACCCGGATCCCCCCGCGCCCTCGTTCCGCCGGGGTGGACGGGCGCAGCAGCGTGGTGTCGAGCCGCAGCAGCGAGGCGATCACTGCGACGTAGCTCACCGCGTTGATCAAGATCGCCCACCCGGTGGCCTCCACCCCCGAGCCCAGTGCGGCGATCAGGAAGCCGGCAGCGGCCGGGCCCACGATGCGCGCGGAGTTGAACGAGGCGGAGTTCAGGCCAACCGCGTTCGCCAGGTCCTTCTGGCCGACCATCTCCACCACGAAGGACTGACGTACGGGTGCGTCGAAGGCGGTCCCGACGCCGAAGACGAAGGCCAGGACGTACGCGTGCCACAGCTGGACCGTGCCGGTCACCGCGAGGGTGCCGAGCAGCGCCGCCGGGGCGGCCATCATCAGCTGGGTGACGATCATGACCTTGCGCTTGGCGAACCGGTCGGCCACCAGACCGCCGACCGGCGAGAGCAGCAGCATGGGCAGGAACTGCAGCCCGGTGACGATGCCCAGGGCGGTGGCGCTGTTGTCGGTCAGCTGCAGGACAAGCCAGTCCTGCGCGACCCGCTGCATCCAGGTGCCGATGTTGGACACCACGGCACCACCGGCGTAGATCCGGTAGTTGCGGATCCGCAGCGAGCTGAACGTCGGGCTCATGCCTGCCCCAACCGCTCGAGGACCACAGCAGCCGAACCCAACACCTCCCGGTCCTCGTCGGTCAGCTCCTCGAGGCGACGGTGCAGCCACGCGTCGCGGCGGTCCCGCTCGGCGTCGAGGGTCACGTTGCCGGCGTCGGACACGTGCAGCAGCACCTGGCGACGGTCGTCGGGGTCGGGCACCCGGCGGATCATCCCGAGCTCGTCGAGGCAGTTGATGGTGCGGTTCATCGACGGCGGCTGCACGCGTTCGTACGCGGCCAGCGCGCTCAAGGTCAGCGCGCCGTTGCGCCGCATGGTTCCCAGGGCGGACAACTGGTTCGGGGTCAGGTCGCTGTGCCGCTCGGTCCGCAACCGCCGCGACAGCCGCACGATGGAGGACGCCAGCGCGCTGGCGAGTTCCGCGTCCGTACGCGCGAGGTTCTGGGATCGGACGGGCATACCGTCAGCATAACTCATTACCCATGCTAACGACCATCGACTGTCAGATATTTCCCACTCCACCCCCCGTCAGCCGGCGCCGAGCCAGCCGGAGATCGGGTCGATCGCGAAGTACACGACGAACAGCACGGCCACCACCCACAGCAGTGGGTGCACCACACCGGCGCGACCTCGTACCACCTTGAGCAGGACGTACACGATGAAGCCGGCGCCGATGCCGGCGCTGATCGAGTACGTGAACGGCATCAGCGCCACGGTCAAGAAGGCCGGGATCGCGATCTCGAGGTCGTCCCAGTCGATGTTGCGCACTTGGGTCATCATCAGGAAGCCGACGAGCACCAGGGCCGGCGTCGCGGCCTCGTTGGGGATCACCTCGACCAGCGGCGTGGCCACGGTGGCGAGCAGGAACAGCACGCCGGTCACGACGCTGGCCAGGCCCGTCCGGGCCCCCTCACCGACACCGGAGGCCGACTCGATGTAGGACGTGTTGCTCGAGGTCGAGGCGGCGCCGCCGGCGGCTGCGGCGAGCGAGTCCACCACCAGGATCCGGGCGGTGTTGGGCGGCGTGCCGTCCTCGTCGTTAAGCCCGGCCTCCGCGCCGATGGCGGTCATCGTGCCCATCGTGTCGAAGAAGTCGGCCAGCAGCAGCGTGAAGACCAGCAGCACCACGGCGATGAAGGACAACCGCTCGAAGGAGCCGAACAGCGAGAACTCCCCCAGCAGAGCGAAGTCGGGGGTGCGGACGACGGCGTCGGGCATGCCCGGCACGCCGAGGTTCCAGCCGGTCGGGTTGACGGTGCCGTCGTCGGCGAACGTCGGGCCGACCTCCGCGACCGCCTCGACGACGATCGTGACGACCGTGGCGACCGCGATGCCGATGAGGATCGCACCGCGCACCCGGCGTACGTACAGGGTGAACATCACCAGCAGTCCGACGCAGAACACGACCGCCGGCCAGCCGACCAGGACGTTGTCCACCCCCAGGCCGACCGGCGGGGCGGGTTGCATCGTCGCACGTACGATCCCGGCGTCGACCAGCCCGATGAGCGATGAACAGGCCGATGCCGACCGAGATGGCAGTCTTCAGCTGTGTGGGCACGGCGTTGAACACCGCGGTGCGGAACCCGGTGAGCACCAGCACCAGGATGATCAGCCCCTCCAGGACGACCAGTCCCATCGCATCGGCCCAGGCCATCTGCGGCACGATCGTGTACGCAACGAACGCGTTGAGGCCCAGGCCGGCCGCCAGCGCGAGCGGGAAGTTGGCGACCAGGCCCATCAGGATGCTCAGCACACCGGCGACCAGTGCCGTGGCGGCCGCGACCCTGACGAACGCGGTGTCGGGGTCATCGCCGATGACGTTGCCGTCGATGTCCAGGCCGCCGGTGAGGATGATCGGATTGAGCACGATGATGTAGGCCATCGTGAAGAACGTCACGAGGCCGCCCCGTACCTCGCGGCCGACAGTCGAGCCGCGAGCGGTGATCGAGAAGAACCGGTCCAGCCCGTTCGGAGCGGACGCGGACGTAGCGGATCCGGGCTGCCGTGTGCTCATGTCGCTCCCAGACGTCTGTGCGGTGAGCTCGCCGTCCTGCATCCTCGTCGGCGCGTACGGCACAATGCCATAGCCTGACCCACGTGACCGACTCGTCTGGAAGGCGCGACCAGCTCGGCCCGCGCGAGCGGGCACGTCGTGAGCGCATCGTGCGTCGCCACGAGCTGGGCCGCCCCGACGTCACCGAGCACGAGATCGGTCAACGGACCTACCTCGTGGCCGAGGTGGAACCCCTCGACGTCGACGGGGTCCGGACCATGATCGTCGGATCCGTCCTGTGGGCCGTTGCCCTGGTCGCCATGCTGCCGTTCATCGGGACGCTACGCGACAACGGTCGACTGACCTGGCTGTGGATCTGCCTGGCCGGGCTCGGTCTCGGGCTCGTCGGCGTGGAGTACTGCCGCCGTCGACGCAAGGCGCTGCTGCTGGACCCGAGCCGGCGACGTACCGAGGCCAGCGCCCTGGGCGCCGCAGGGGTCTGAACCGGCTGTGGTCGCGGACGCTCAGAGCGGCTCGATCTCGTCCGATCCGACCGTGTCGAACACCGGCGAAGACAACTCGGGTGGCAGCTGGGACTTCTTCAGCGTCGTCTCGGAGTGGCCTCCGCAGCCGTGGTCCAGCGCGACGACACGCCCGTCGTCGGGAACTCCGCCGTTGGCGCAGACCCCGAACACCGACGCGAGCGGTCCGGCCAGTCGCTGCAGGAAACCGCAGTCACGACAGCGCCCGGGAGCGGCGACCGCAACGGCGGCCTCGGGTCCGCCGGGACCCTCGAACCAGCGCTCGGCCGCCTCGTCCCGTCCCCACATCGACAGCACACGCACCCGGCCGAGCCCGAGCTCGTCGGCGACCTGACGCGCCGGCCGGTCGTCCAGCAACGGGTCGGTGAACTCGTCCCCGACGAACCAGGCCGGCGCCAGCCGCAGGTCGTCCTCCTCAGGGATCAGCAGGTCCCCCGGCCCGACGTCTTCGGGCTGCACACGTTCGAGGTAGGGCACCCACTCCGGCGCCACGATGGCGTCCGGTCCCGGCAGCAGCACCACCTCGTCGACCGTCACCCTCTTCTGCCGGGAGGCTCGGGTCAGAACCACCGACCAGCGCCACCCCCGATAGCCCGGACGGGTGCAGTCGAAGGTGTGGCTGACCACGCGCTCGCCCTCGTTCTGATGACCGAGATGCTCTCCGACGTCCGCGCTGCCGACCGCATCCACGACTGCCTCGAGCGCCACATCGACGGCATTCGCCAGCGCGGCGTCAGGTCGGGGCTTGCGGCTGGCCCGCGTGGGCGTCGTCTGCGAGGTGGGGGTGGTCACGTCGCCGATCATCCCTCATGTCGGGGCCTCCACCCAACCGGACGACGAAGGAGCGGCCTCCCCCTTCCACCTGCCCGTGGCAGGGTGCAGGCTGTTTTCAGGAGCGGACGAGAGGAGCGACCATGCAGGCTGCCGTGGGAGACCGACTGCACGTGCGCGGCAAGGTGGTGGGTCAGGCCGACCGACTGGCCGAGATCATCGAGGTCCGCGGCGAGGACGGGTCGCCGCCGTACCTCGTGCGCCACGAGGACGGGCACGAGGCGCTGGTGTATCCGGGGCCAGACGCCTCGGTGGAGCACCCCGACGAGCCGTAGGGTCCTGCTGACCTGCGACCCGGTGGGGCAGGATGGTCCGGTGCCCCATCCCGACGACCCGTACGCCTCGCAGCGCCTGCCGAGCAAGGGCGCCAAGGCAGTCCGCGCAGCCCGTACGACCGGGCGCGCTGCCAAGGTCACCGGGGTGGCGACCGGACGGCTCGCCCAGCACAGCGTGCGCAAGGCGCGCCAGCTGACCCACGCCCACGGCGCTGGTGAGAGCGGGATGTCGCGGCTGCTGGAGCTGCACGCCTTCAACACCGCAGGCGACGCCGCCGTCGCGGTGGCGCTGGCCGGGACCCTGTTCTTCCAGGTGCCCGACGGCGAGGCCCGAGGCCAGGTGGCACTCTTCCTCGGGCTGACGATGCTGCCGTTCGCCATCGTGGCACCACTGATCGGCCCGTTCCTGGACCGGTTCCGTCGAGGCCGTCGATGGGCGATCGGCTCCACCATGGCCATCCGGGCCTTCTGCTGCTGGGCGCTGGCCGGTGCCGTCGCCACCGATTCAGTCTGGCTGTTCCCGGCCGCGCTCGGTGTCCTGGTGTCCTCCAAGGCGTACGGCGTCACCCGTGCCTCGGCGGTGCCTCGGGTGCTGCCCGAGAACTTCACGCTGGTCAAGGCCAACTCGCGCATTTCTCTGACCGGCACCGCCGGCGCGGCCATCTCCGCGCCGCTGGCACTGGGATTCGCCCAGTTCGGCGGTCAGTGGGCGCTGCGCTACGCGTTCGCACTGTTCGTGGTGGCCACGATCCTGGCCGTGCTGCTGCCGGCGAGGGTGGACTCTTCCGAGGGAGAGGAGCAGGTAGCCCTGTCCCAGCTCGGCACCGGCAGCCGCCGTGGCATCCCGACCTCGGTGGTAGCCGCCCTGCGCTGCAACGCCGGCCTGCGGTTTCTCTCCGGCTTCCTCACCCTGTTCATGGCGTTCCTACTGCGGCAGTACCCTTTCCCCGGCTGGGAGGACCGGTACACCCTGCTGCTCGCGATGGTGGTCGGCGCGGCCGGGCTCGGCAACACCCTCGGCATGCTGCTCGCATCGGTGCTCAAGGTGGTCAGGCCGCAGGTCGTCGTCATGCTGGTGCTCGGCATCGACGTGGCCGTGCTCGTGCTCACCGCGGTGCTCTACAGCCTGCCGATGGCTGTCGCGTTCGGCCTCACCGTCGGCATCTGCCAGTCGCTGGGCAAGCTCAGCCTGGACGCCCTCATCCAGGGTGACGTCCCGGAGTCGGTACGGACCAGCGCGTTCGCCCGGTCCGAGACGCTGCTGCAGCTGTCCTGGGTGGTCGGCGGGTTCCTGGGCATCCTGGTGCCGCTGCAGCCGCCGCGGCTCGGCCTCGGGGTCGCCGCGGCCCTCCTCGTCGCGTGGCTGATCTGGGTGCTGCGCTTCGCCGCCACGGCACCGCGACTCCGACCGACGGCACGACCCGCAGCAGCCACACCCCCGGTGCCACACGGGCAGACCGACGACGACACCGCCGAGCAGCCGTACGACGACGTGGATGTCACGCGCCGCCTGCCGACGGACCCGTCGTACCGTCGCCCTGGTCCCTGAGCGCCCGCGTCAGGCCTCGAGCTGGTCGGCCAGAGCGCGCAGGATCGACGCCACCCGCGCACCGTGCCGGTCGTCGGGGTGCCGGCCCGCCCGGTAGGCGCCGCCGACGTCGTCGAGCAGCCGGATGGTGTCCTCGACCAGGACGACCATGTCCTCGGGTGACTTGCGAGCGGCCTCGCGCTGCGCCCGCACGATCGACGGCGACGGGTCCAGCACCCGCACCTGCAACGCCGAGGCGCCCTTGCGACCCTCCACAATGCCGAACTCCACCCGAGTGCCGGCCTTCAGCGTGGTGACACCGGCAGGCAGGGCGTTGGCGCGTACGTGCACGTCGCCGTCGTCGTCGCTGGACAGGAAGCCGAAGCCCTTGTCGGCGTCGTACCACTTCACCTTGCCAGTGGGCACGGTCGTTCCTCTCTCAAAGGCGGGGATGCCGCGGGTACCGGCCGGGAAGTCAGGATACGGGGACGGCACCCTGCGCTCCACCGGGTTGCCGACTGACCGTCAGGATGTGCCGGCGTGCTGGGCGCGGAGCCGGTCGAGGCGTTCGGCTGCGGGTCGGGCGCCGAGCCGGTCGAAGACGGCGCCGGCGTCGGATAGCAGCAATGCGACGTCAGCTGGCTGATCTTCGCCACGGTGGGTGAGCAGGAGTTCGGCGAGATCGAGCTGCGTCATCGCGCGTACGTACGGGAAGCCGATCCGGGTGAACGCGTCGATCGCGGCACGTAGCCGCGTCTGGACGTCGGCAACTGTCTCGGTACTGGTATCGCCGTCGTGCGAGAGCGACTCGAACAGGGTGCGGAAGCGGAGCAGCTGAGCCTGCAGATACGGCGGCGGGTCGGCCGGATCGACATCGGCAAGGTCAAGGACCGCCGCGAGCTCGTCGCCGCGACCGGTCTCACGGGCCAACTGCCAGGCGGCCTCGAGAGCCAACGGCCACAACAGCCGCGTGGATTCGTCGAACTGACCGAGGTTTGCCAGGCACTCGTGAACCATCGGCGCCGCGACCTGCACGGCGCCAGCCCAGTCCCCGCGCACCAGTGCGTCCGCAGCCCGGCCGGTCGCGACAGCACAGCGATCCTCGATGCCACCGCTGCTGGCCAACTCGGTCAGTCCCTCAAGCGCCTCGGAACTCTCGTCGGTCCGGCCACGCGCCACGTGCAGCAAGAGGAGTGGCAGGTGGGCGGCGGCACGCAGGTTCGCCTCGACGCACACCGTGATCGTCTGCTCGGCGGCCGTCTCGGCGCCGTCCCAGTCGCCTGTGAAGAACCAGACGATGGCCAGGTTGTACAGGCCCCAGGAGTGCCCGTTCAGGTCGCCGATGCTGGCGGCCAGCCGGGTGGCCCGCTCGACCTGCTCAGCGGCGCCGGGCAGATCAGCCTGGAACAGCAGATCGCCGATATTGGCTCGGACGAGTGCCTCGTCGTACGTGAGACCGTGCTTCCGGGCCACCCTGATGGCAACCTCGAACGCGGACCGAGCCGCTGCGACGTTGCCGGCTTCAGCGAGCAGGTGCCCCTTCAACGCCAACACTCTGCAGCGCATCTCGGGGATGTCGAGATCCTCGATCGCCACCAGTGCCGCATCGTTGTGGGGAGTCGCCTCCTCGATCCGCCCGAGGCTTCTCAAGGCGCGAGCCAGTACGAGCTGCACATGCACCGAGGCGGCGTCGGGGTCATGGTCGGCCAGAACGTCCTGGGCCCGCCTGAGCATCGTGACGGCCTCTTCGAGTCGTCCCAGTCGGGCCAGGCAGCGACCGTGTGGGCCGGCGAGTTCCGCCGCATCGCGGTGTCGACCGGCGGCTTCGTGTGCACCCGTGGCGCGGCAGTACAACTCGTCCGCCTCGGAGAACCGGCCGGCGGCCTCGGCCATCCGTGCCCCCTCGGCGGTGAACCGTGCCGCTGCGGCTTCGTCGGTCGTGATTCCGGCGGCAGTGAGGAATGCTGCCTGCGCCGCTACTGGGGCACCGACCCCGCGAGCACGGCGACCGGCACGGTCGAAGAAGACCGCGGCGATGTCGCGGATGCTGTCGGCGTCGTCGGCTGCCGGACCGGCCAGCAGCGCGGCATGGTAATGCGCGGCGACGACCTCGGCGACCTCCTGCCCGTCATCGCTGAAGGTAGCTCGCAGCAGCTCGGCGACGGCAAGGTGCCGGGCCCGACGTTCCCGCTTGGTCAGCGTCTCGTACGCGACGCTGCGCAGCATGGTCTGGGTGAACGCGTACTGTCCGCGGTCCGGGGACATCGGGTTGCGCCGCACAGTCAGGATCTCCTTGCGCACCAGCGCCTGCAACCTGGCATCGATGTCGGCGCGGGACGCCGGGGAGACCGCTGCGACCGCGGCCCGGGGGAAGGTGTCGCCCAGCACCGCCAGCGCCTTGACCAAGTCTCGTTCGGGCGTAGGCAGCCCGTCCAAGCGGGACGCCAGCAGTGACGCCAGTGTCGGCGGCACCTCGAGATCCCCGACGTCGCCCACCAGCACGTAGCGGCCGTCGCGCGGCAAGACCAAGTCCCGGTCGATCAACGACCGGATCGTCTCCACCGCGAACAGCGGCACCCCTTGAGCGCGTTCGGCGATCCGGGCACGCGCGACGGCCGGCATCCGTGGCACCAGATCGTCCACCAGTGACTCGATGGCCTGCGTCGGCAGCGGATCCAGGTGCAGCACCGTGACCTGACGACGGCTGACCATCCATGTGGCGCGGCGGTCTGCAAGCTCGGGGCGAGCAAAGGCGAGCACGAAGATCGGCAGGTCCGCCGACCACTCGAGCAGGTGCTCGATGAAGTCCAGCAACCCGGTGTCGGCCCAGTGCAGGTCTTCGATCCGCCACACCACCGGCCCGGTGGTGGCCATGCGCTCGATGAACAGCCGCCAGCCGGCGAACAGCTCTGCCTGCGGCAGGTCGACGTCGGTGAGGCCCACGAGCACGCCGAGACGGGACAGGACGAAGTCACGTTCGGCGGGGTCCGGCACCCATCGCTCGAGCCCTTCAGCGAGCTTGCTGGCCGCGGACGACGGCACCTCGCCGTGAGCGATGTCGAAGCGTTGACGGACCAGGTCCGCCAACGCCCAGAACGCCACTCCGTCGCCGTAGGACAGGCAGCGACCGGCGTGCCACCACACACCGGTGGCCAACCCGTCGACGTACTTCTCGAACTCCCAGCCCAGTCGTGACTTTCCGATCCCGGCGATGCCGTCCACGACGACCAGCCCGACGCGCCCACCTTCCTCGGTGGCGTGGAACAGATCCTTGACCAGGGACAGCTCTCGGGTACGACCGACCAGGCTGGCTTCCAGCCCGTCTACCCGGAGCGTCCCGGCAACCCCGCTCACCACCCGCTGCGCCCGCCACAGTGTGAGTGGGTCTGGCTTGCCCTTGACTGTGTGCTCACCGGCCGCTTGATAGGAGATGGCGGCCTGGGACGCCAGTCGGGTGACCGGGTCGACCAGGACGGTTCCGGGGTCGGCGACCGACTGGACCCGGGCGGCGGTGTTCACCCGGTCCCCGCTGACCAGCCCTTCGCCGATGCTCGCCCACGCCGCGACCTGGCCAGTCACCACACCGGCGCGGGCGGCCAGATCAGCGACGTCGTTCGTACGGCCGTAGTCGCTGACGGCGGCGACCAGATCGAGCGCGGCCCGGACGGCCCGCTCGGCGTCGTCCTCCCGCGCCACCGGCGCCCCCCACACCACCATCACCGCGTCGCCGATGAACTTCTCCACCACCCCGCCGTAGCGTGCGACGATGCGGCGGGCGACGTCGAAGTAGCCCGACAGCAGGTCCCGGACGTCTTCGGGATCCTGGCCGTGCGACCAGGACGTGAAACCCACCAGGTCGACGAACAGCACCGACACTCGCCGAAGCTCCGCGCCCGTCACCGCGCCGGCTCGCACCTCGGGCAGGGTGTCGGCCTCGACCTGGACGGCCGCCTGCTCGGTGCCGTCGGTCGACCGTCCGTTGTCAGCACTGAGCCGGTAGCCGCACTCGCTGCAGTAACGCTGCCCGGTCCGGTCGGCGGTGGTGCCGCAGTCGGTGCACGTCGTGGGCAGGGGCGCGCCGCAGTCGCCGCAGAACCGTTGCCCGGCGCGAGGGTTGGTGCTGCCGCACGACCCGCAGTGCATGCTGCGCATTCAACCGCAGCCCGCGGCGACCGCAGGTCGTTTCTGTCGTTTCGGTCCTGCGTCACCGGCGAAGCTCACGCCGTACCGGACTGGCCTTCTTCGCGACGGTGACTCTGCGACAGCTCGCGCAGCGCTTCGGGGTCGACCTTGTCGCGGTCTGCCACCGCAACCACGCATGGGGTCTGCGCGGTGAGAGTCGCGGTACGGTCGACCCGCCTCAAGAATCGCCCGCTCCCCCAGCAGTCCCCCGGGGCCGATCTCAGCCAGCGCCTCGCCGTCGACGTCGACGCCCAGCACGCCGTCCAGCAGCAGGTACAGCTCGTCGGACTGCTCGCCCTGTTCGGTGAGCCGGTCACCCGGGGCGAGCCGCCTGATCTCTGGTTTAGCGCCCGCGCGCATGACGTGCCGCGAGAGCTCGCGCTCCAACGCGGACTCGACCGCACTGACCATCGCGGTCGAGTCGGCGTCTCCCCAGGGCGAGTGCCGGCCGAAGGCGCTGGCACTCCACTGGCGGTAGTCGATCGTGGCGGACTTGCTCACCAGTCGGCCCGCATCGTCGTACATCCAGTGACGGGGGAACGGGCTCGCACCGGCCAGTTCGAACTCACGGCTACCGTCGGCGCGAAGCGTCAGGCCGAGAGTCGTCCATGCCAGCGGTGCTGAGAACTGGACGTACGGGGGGTGACTGACCCGTCGCGGCGCCGGAAGGCTGGTGCGTCCGCCGGCGGTCTGTTCGAAGCGCACTGCGCCGTCGCCGACAGGCTCGGCCCGTCGCCGATCGGGCAGAGCGACGGCGGCGAACGTCAGACCGCGCCCGCCCAGGCGCAGTGTCGTGGCGCCCAGGCGACCCGACCCGTCCTGCCAGTAGTCGACGACCACGCCGTCGCGCACCTCGATCCAGGCGTGTAACCGGTTGACGAACCGCGCGCGGTCTGCGGCCAGGAAGGATTCGATCTCCAGCAGGACGTCCGGCGGCGGTTCGTCGTAGTGCGCGAGCCCGACCTCGAACGGAATGCGCAACACCACACCTGTCACGGCCTCGCTCGGAATCCATGACACCGCTGTCACCGAGCCCTCGACGCGCATGCCGCCTCCTCTCCGCAGCACCCTAGACCAATACCGTCAAGTTAGAGTGTCATGGGTGTAGTTTGGTGGCATGCCGAGAGCGGGTTGGAAGAAGCCGGAGTCGGATCGTCGGTTGTCGGATCTGGTGTCGGTGGGGGTGCTGACCCGGGTGTTCCCGCCGGGGTTGGTCGATGAGGTGATCGCCGAGGTCGGCCGGACCGAGCAGCGTCATCGGGCGTTGCCGGCACGGGTGATGGCGTACTTCTCGATCGGGATGGCGTTGTACTCCGAGGGCTCGTATGAGGATGTGCTCTCGCAGTTGACAGATGGGCTGTCGTGGGCCTCGGGGTGGCAGGAGACGTACAGCCCGCCGAGCAGGTCGGCGATCTTCCAGGCCAGGGCACGGTTGGGGTCCGAGCCGTTGGCCGCGTTGTTCGAGCGGGTGGCCAGGCCGATCGGTG
>JACCXZ010000100.1 GCA_013696745.1 Nocardioidaceae bacterium
GCTGTACGGGCTGCCGATGACGTACATCCGTGAGGTCACCGAAGATCTGTTGGCGCGGTTCTCCCTCTCGGCCGCGGGAGATCGCATCGCCAAGACCTACTCGGGTGGGATGCGCCGGCGCCTCGACTTGGCGGTGAGCCTCGTCGCGGCACCGCCGGTCTTGTTCCTCGACGAGCCGACGACCGGGCTCGCCCCGCGAAGCCGCGCTGAGTTCTGGGATGTGCTGCGCGGTCTCGTTCGCGACGGGACGACGTTGTTGCTGACCACCCAGTACCTCGAGGAGGCCGACCAGCTCGCCGACCAGATCGTGGTGATCGACCGCGGCAGCGTGATCGCCGCCGGCACCCCGACCCAGCTCAAGGACGAAGCCGGCAAGGCCAGCGTCGTCCTCACGGTGAAGTCCGCCGCGGACCTGCACAGAGCCGAGCAGATGTTGCGTACCTGCTCGCCGGAGGTGCACGTGGAGGAGGCCAGCCGGCGGCTCACCGCGCAGGCCGATGGTCTCGGTGACATGACCCGGATCGCCGACGCGTTCAGCAGCAGCGGCATCGCCGTCGACGACCTGGGGCTCAAACGCCCGAGTCTGGACGACGTGTTCCTCCACCTGACGGGGCGGCGCGCAGCACACGGCGACGCGAACGAGTCCGACGAGACAGCCACCACGGAGGTCGTGTGATGAGCACCGCAACCCAGACCCGGACCCGGGTTCCGGTCGAGGACCGATCCCTGATCCAGCAGTCCCTGACCGTGGTGTGGCGCAACCTGCTGCACATCAAGCGCATGCCGGAGATGCTGCTCGACGTCACCATCCAGCCGGTGATGTTCACGCTGCTGTTCGCCTACGTCTTCGGCGGGTCCATCAACACGCCCGGCGCGTCGTACCGCGAGTTCCTGCTGCCGGGGATCATGGCTCAGACGATCGTGTTCTCCTGCTTCGTGGTCGCTGTCGGGCTGACCAACGACCTGGCGAAGGGGATAGTCGACCGGTTCAAGTCGCTGCCGATGTCCCGCGCCTCGGTGCTGGTAGGGCGCAGCGTGTCCAGCCTGATCCACTCCAGCCTCGGCATCGTCGTGATGGCGATCACCGGGCTGCTCATCGGCTGGCGCATGCGGGAGGGAGTCGTCAACGCGCTTCTCGCGTTCGGCCTGCTGCTGCTGTTCGGGTTCTCGATGATCTGGTTCGGGATCTGGGTCGGCTCGCTGATGCGATCCGTCGAGGCGGTCCAAGGCTTCATGTTCACCGTCATGTTCCCGCTCACGTTCGTTGCAGACACCTTCGCGCCGACAGAGGACATGCCGTCGTGGCTGCGGGTCATCGCCGAGTGGAACCCGGTGTCCGCACTGACCGAGGCCTGTCGGCAACTGTGGGGGAACGGTGAAGCCGCGCCCCCGGACGCCCAGTTCCCGATGCAGCATCCGGTGATCGCGTCGATCGTCTGGTCGGTCGTGTTCACGTTGATCTTCGCCCCGTTGGCGATGGCGGCGTTCCGGCGGCGCTCGCGCGACTGAGTGCTCAGCCGTCGCCGAAGACGGCGTTGCCCGGGCCGCTGGCGAGGAACGACTCCATCCCGGCGGCACGGTCGCTGGTGGCGAACAGCCCGGCGAAGTGCATGCGCTCGAGCTCCAGTCCGCTGACGAGGTCCACCTCCAGGCCGGAGTCGATGGCCTGCTTGGCGGCGGTGAGCGCATGCACTGGACCGTTCGCGAACTGCCCCGCCCACTCCAACGCCCTCGGGTAGACCTCGGCAGCAGGGACCACCCGGTCGGCCAAGCCGATCCGCAGCGCCTCGCCAGCATCGACGAATCGGCCGGTGAGGATGATGTCCTTGGCGCGCGACGGCCCGACCAGCCGGGTGAGGCGCTGGGTGCCACCGGCACCAGGGATGATGCCCAGCAGGACCTCGGGCTGACCGAGCGTGGCGTCCTCCGCCACGATCCGGATGTCGGTGCACAGCGCCAGCTCGCAGCCACCCCCCAGGGCGTACCCGGTGACGGCCGACACGGTCGGCTTGGGGATCTCCGCGACCGCGGTGAACGCGGACTGCAGCAGCCCCGACCTGCGCAGCATGTCGGTGTGCGACATCCTCGCCATCTCCTTGATGTCTGCGCCCGCGGCGAACACGCGTTCCCCGCCGTAGACGACCACGGCCCGTACGTCGTCACGCTCGCCGGCCTCGTGGGCCGCAGCGCGGATCCCCTCCTGCAACGCGATGTCCAGGACGTTCATCTTCGGTCGGTCGAGCCTGATCGTTCCCACTCCGGCTGCCACGTCCAGCCTGACGAGGTCGTTCACGGGATCCTCCTGCGCGTCGGTGCACGGCGCCGGCCAACGGCGACAGCGGCAACCGAGCAGGCGACCGGATCGGCGATTCCCGTCCGGCGGTGCCAGCCATGTTGTCAGGATGTCCCGATGAACGAGACGGTGACCTCTCCCCTGCACACTCCGGTCCGGCGCCTGCTCGCAGCCGGCTCGTGCTCGGAGCTCGGCGTCACCCGGACCGCAGCGGGCACGAACGTCGCCGTGCACGCCCCCGCCGCCACCTCGATGCAACTGTGCCTGCTCAGGCAGGACGGCAGGGAACACCGCATCGCCCTGCCCGGCCGCACCGAGGGTGTCTGGCACGGGCTCCTGGAGCCGCTCGCACCCGGGACCCGGTACGGTCTGCGCGCCGACGGCCCGCAGGTGCCGACGCTGGGCCTACGCTTCGATGCCCACCGGCTGCTGCTCGATCCGTACGCCCGCACCGTGGTTCGCCACGGGACCGACTGGTACGGGGTCGTGACCGACCCGGCCGACGACGAGTCGTACGACTGGGGCGGCGACGCACACCCTCGCCACCCCTGGGAGCGCACAGTCGTCTACGAGGCCCACGTCAAGGGCCTCAGCATGCGCCACCCGGGCGTCCCGGAGTCGCTGCGCGGCACGTACGCCGGGCTGGCCCATCCCGCCCTCGTCGAGGAGCTCGCCCGGCTCGGCGTCACGGCGGTCGAGCTGCTGCCGGTGCACCAGTTCGCCTCCGAGCCGGGCCTGGCCGCCCGCGGCTTGGGCAACTACTGGGGCTACAACACCCTCGGTTTCTTCGCCCCGCACGACGCGTACGCGGCGGCCACCGGCATGCAGGTCCGCGAGTTCAAGGACATGGTGCGAGCACTGCACGCCGCGGGCATCGAGGTGCTGCTGGACGTGGTCTACAACCACACAGCCGAGGGTGGCCCCGACCTGCCTGCCCTGTCCCTGCGCGGCCTGGACGACGCTGCGTACTACCTGCAGCTCGCCGATGGCAGTGGCTACCTCGACGTCACCGGCTGCGGGAACACCGTGCAGGCATCAGACCCGGTCACCGCCCGGCTGATCCTCGACTCGCTGCGCTACTGGGTCACCCAGATGCACGTGGACGGCTTCCGTTTCGACCTCGCGTCGGTGCTGGCGCGCGAGGGCGCCCGGGTTCGGCCGGAGGCCGGGCTGCTGCAAGCCATAGCCCAGGACCCCGTGCTCGCCGGGACGAAGCTGGTGGCCGAACCGTGGGACGCCACCCCCGAGGGCTACCTCGTCGGCCGGTTCCCGCCAGGCTGGTCGGAGTGGAACGACCGTTTCCGTGACACCGTCCGCGACTTCTGGCGCGGGAAGGCCTACGGGGTGCGCGAGCTCGCGTACCGGCTCAGCGGCTCCGAGGACCTCTACGGTGAGCGTCGCCCCTGCGCGTCGGTCAACTTCGTCACCTCGCACGACGGGTTCACGCTGCGCGACTCGGTGTCCTACGAGCGCAAGCACAACGAGGCCAACGGCGAGGGCAACCGCGACGGCCACGGGGACAACCGGACGTGGAACTGTGGCGTCGAGGGTGCCACCGACGACGAGCCGGTCCTGCGGCTGCGGCACCGGCAAGCGGCCAACCTGCTGGGCACCGTGCTGCTGTCGACCGGAGTACCCATGCTGACCGCCGGTGATGAGCGGGGACGAACGCAACACGGCAACAACAACGCGTACTGCCAGGACAACGAGGTGTCGTGGCTGGACTGGTCACGCGACGAGCAGTGGACCCACCTGTACGACCTGACCCGACAGCTGACCGCCTTGCGAGCACGTCACCCGGCACTGCGGCCGAAGGACTTCCCGCGCGGTCACCACGTGCGCGACACGGGCGTCATGGATCTCGCGTGGTTCCACCCCAACGGACACCAGATGGCCCCGCCGGACTGGGACGACCCAAGCGTCCAGGGCGTGGGGATGTACCTGTCAGGGCTGGAGACGGGCGGTGCCTCCTTCTTGCTGCTCTTCGACGCAGGACCGCAGGTGGGTCCGTGGACCCTCCCGGGAGCACCGTGGGCAGCCGGGTACGACGTGGTGGTGGACACCAGTGCAACGTTGTCGGGGCGGCTCCAGGCTGGTGCGCCGGTCGACGTGGCCGACCGTTGCCTGATGGTCCTGCAGGTCGTGGACGCCGCTCAGTCCGACGCGACCCGCAGCGACGCGGCCACAGCTCGCACGACGTCGGTGTAGGTGGCCAGGTCAGCAGCCGTGCACGTGATCGTCAACAACGTCAGCAGCGCAAGCCCGGGGACGGGGACGACCACCGTCACCTCGTGCAGGTCCGGTGAGCCGGCCTCGGCGGATGCGCCGCCGCGAACCTGCGAGGTGGCCAGCACCACCGGGTGTGGCCCGGCGCGGTCCACCCGTACCGAACGGTACGCACCGCGGCGGATCAGGGTCTCCGCAACCCCGTAGACGCTGACCAGCGGGTCCGTGCCCACGCCGGTCTGCGTCGCCACGGTCAGCGTCGCCGTCGATGGCCGGCCGCCCAGCTGCACGGCGCAGAACGACGTGGCGACCACTGGTCCGTCGCCCACCGCTCGTGAGACCGCCTCGAGAAACAGCGCGAACCCCTCCCGACGCGCGGACTCGGTGAGCCCGAGCCGGTCGAGCAGCGCAATCCGGGCGGCGACCCGGTCCTCGACCGCGAGGTCGAGCGGCACCTCGTGGAAGTCTGGCGGGATGTCGAGGACGATGCCCTGTGCCGGTGCGCCGGTCCCGGTCACGGGGCGGCGTCGTCGTCGTCGGCGAGGCCACGCAACCGCTGAGCGAGGGAGACGTCGGCGCGCTCAAAGTTCGCCCGCGGCAGGTCCGGCAGTGCCGTCGCGGCACCTGCCTGCTGGAGCGCGAGCTGGACCCGGTGCGCTCCCGTGGACGACCGCCCGACCGCGTGAGCCTGCGGGGAGACCTCACCGTCGAAGCCGACGAGCACGCTGACCGCCGCAGTGAGGTCTGCGGCGTCCTCGACCGACTGCACAGCGCTCAGCAATGGCTGTGCGGCAGCTGCCACCCACTGCTCGACGGCCTCGGTGAGAGCGGTCAGACTGCGCTCCAGATCAGCTGCCAGGTCCGGCTCGTCGTGGATCACGGTCATCGCCAGCGACAGAGCCTCGGCCGCGTCCGTCAGCGAGGCGGCGTCCAACTCGTGATCGGCGGCCAGCTCGGAGGTTTCGGCACGCAGCGCCGTGCGTCGCTCGTCCGCGTCGGGGCTGCCGGACAGCTGGCTCATCCACTCCGTGAGCGACGCCGTGCGTTCCTGACGCTGGACCAGACCGGTCCGCCACGACTCGAGGGGCCGGGCGAGGTCGACGACGGCGTCCTCGACGACCCGCAACCGACGGGACATGTCACTCACGGCCTCGACCAGGCCACGTCCCTCACGACCGTGCCAGAGACTGCCGGGTCCGACCAGGGCGTCGAGATGGCGGCGCCCGGCCGACAGGGCGATGACAACCTCGCGCAGGTCGGCAGCCAGCAAGTCGACCGCCGCGAGGTCCCCGGGCGTCGGGTCGCTGCCCAGGAACCGCTCCGGCCTCACCGGCCGTCCCCCGTCGGCGGTTCGTCCAGGTGGTGGGTCACCGCGACTGATCCGTCGGCAGCCTGCAGAGCCAGCGCGTCCAGCCGGTTCGCCAACGCCCGGACCGCGTCGGTCACGGCTGAGGCGCATGCGCTCGGTCCAACGTCCTCCGGGGTGCTGTCCCGCAGACGTCGGGCGACGGACTCCAGCTCGTGTGTCACTCCGTCCAGCCCGGACCGCAGGGCAGCGACGTCGTCGTGCAGAGCCCCGATCGCCATCACACCCACCCCTCGGTCAGTCGTTGCCGACCCACCAGTATGCAGGTGCGGGGGTCACCACCACCCTGCTGCGCCACATGCAGTCACGACTCGCGTCCCGGCAGCTGTGGCCACGCCACGAGCCCGAGCTCGGCCGGGGCAGCCAGCAGGTCATGGCGCGGCAGGATGCGTACCGAGTAACCGAAGCCTCCCGTGCGGTCGAGCTCGACCATCCCGTCGAAGCGGTGCCGCCCGGCCTCATGGCTCTCGACCAGCGTGAGACCGAGCCGGCGCGTGTCGGTCAGGGCATCGTCGTCACCGACCCGGCCGTACACCACCTCCACGCACACGTCCTGCGGGCTCAGCTCCCCCAGCGACACGAACACCTGGACCGACAGGACGGCGCCGACCTCGGGCGAGTCGCCGATCCCGGAGGCCTCGACGTGGTCGATGTGCACGTGCGGCCAGCCGGCCCGCACCCCCGCCTTCCACTTCGCCAGCGCCGCCGCTGCGGCGTGGTCCGCGCGCAGCAGCGCGGAGGTCTGCGCGGTCGGGACGTACAGCTGCTCGACGTAGTCGCCCAGCATCCGGCTGGAGAGCACCTTGGGGCCGAGCGTCTTGAGGGTGTGCCGCACCATCTCCAGCCAGCGCAGCGGCACGCCGGTCTCGTCCACGTCATAGAACCGGGCGGTGACCTGCTGCTCGACGAGGTCGTACAGCGCCCGGCTCTCGATGTCGTCGCGCCGGTCCGGGTCGTCGACCCCGTCCGCTGACGGGATCGCCCAGCCGTTGGAGCCGTCGTACCACTCGTCCCACCAGCCGTCCAGGATCGACAGGTTGAGGCCGCCGTTGAGAGCGGCCTTCATGCCAGAGGTGCCGCACGCCTCGTACGGGCGCAGCGGGTTGTTGAGCCACACGTCGCAGCCCGGGTACAGCGGTTGGGCCATCGCGATGTCGTAGTCGGGCAGGAACGCGATGCGGTGCCGGACCTCGGGGTCGTCGGCGAAGCGCACCATCTCCTGGATCAGCCGCTTGCCCCCCTCGTCGGCCGGGTGCGCCTTGCCGGCGATGACCAGCTGGACCGGCCGCTCGGGGTGCAGCAGCAGCGCCTTGAGCCGCTCGGGGTCACGCAGCATGAGCGTGAGCCGCTTGTACGAGGGCACACGGCGGGCGAAGCCGATCGTGCACACGTCGGCGTCCATGATGCGCGCGGTCCAGGCAAGCTCGGACGGCGCGGCGCCGCGTTGCAACCACGACGCGCGCACCCGCCGGCGTACGTCCTCGACGAGCCGCTGGCGCAGGTCGCGTTTGAGGTCCCACAGCGTGCGCTGGTCGACCCGGTCGACGAACTTGAACCCGTCCGCACCGTCGAGCTGGGCGAGCTCCATCAGCTCGCGTGCCACCCAGGTGGGAGCATGTACGCCGTTGGTGACCGAGCCGATCGGGACCTCGGGTGCGTCGAAGCCGGACCATAGGGCGCCGAACATGCCGCGGCTGACCTCACCGTGCAGCGGGCTCACGCCGTTGGCGCGCTGGGCCAGGCGCAGGCCCATCAGCGCCATGTTGAAGACCCCGGGATCTCCACGGTCGAAGTTCTCGACCCCGAGCGCGAGGACGCGTTCGACCGGTACGCCGTCGGAAGCAGCGTCACCGCCGAAATGCTGCTCGACGAGCTCGCGTGGGAAGCGGTCGATGCCGGCGGGCACCGGGGTGTGCGTGGTGAAGACGGTCCCGGCCCGGGTGATCTCGAGGGCCGCGTCGAAGGACAGGCCGCGCCCGGTCGTCAGCTCGCGGATGCGCTCCACACCGAGGAAGCCGGCGTGACCCTCGTTGGTGTGGAACACGGTCGGCTCGGGCGTACGACTGATCCGCGCGAAGGTGCGCAGCGCCCGTACCCCACCGATACCGAGCAGCATCTCCTGCAGCAACCGGTGCTCCGCACCTCCGCCGTAGAGCCGGTCGGTGACGTCGACGCCGAGCTCGGCGGCACGCTGCTGGTCCGCGTCGAGCAGCAGCAGCGGCACCCGCCCGACCTGGGCGACCCAGATCCGCGCGGTCAGCTGCTTGCCGCCGGGCAGGTTGATGGTGACATGCGGGACGCTGCCGTCGTGCTCGCGCAGCAAGGTCAGCGGGAGGCCGTCGGGGTCGGTGACCGGGTAACGCTCCTGCTGCCAGCCCTCCCGCGACAGCGACTGGCGAAAATAGCCGGCGCGGTAGAGCAGCCCGACGCCGATGATCGGGACGCCCATGTCGCTGGCGGTCTTGAGGTGGTCACCGGCCAGGATGCCGAGACCGCCGGAGTACTGCGGCAGCACGGCGGTGATCCCGAACTCCGGGGAGAAGTACGCGATCGTCTCCGGCGCGCCCTCGAGCGCCGACTGCTGGTACCAGCGCGGCCCGGCGAGGTACTGCTCGAGGTCCGCGTGGGCGGCACCCAGTCGCGCGAGAAAGTCCTCATCGTGGGTGAGCTGCTGCAGTCGTACGCGTGACAGGCCGCCGAGCAGGCGTACGGGGTCGTGCCCGGACGCCTCCCAGACGGCCGGGTCCGCGGCGGCGAACACGTCCTGGGTCGGGGGATGCCAGGACCACCGCAGGTTCGTCACCAGGTCGGCGAGAGCACTCAGGGCGGGTGGAAGGACGGGGCGGACGGTGAACCGTCGGATGGCGCGCACGAGGGGCGAGGCTACCGGCCTCGGCCGCCTCGGGTTTGCAGACCCCCGGGGCAGCGGCACTACGTTTGGGCCCATGGTGACCCGCATCCCGATCATGGACGTCCAGCCCGTTGTCGAAGGCGGCCACTACCCGGTCAAAGCAGCCGTTGGCGAGCCGTTCAGCGTGCGCGCCACCGTCTTTCGTGAGGGTCACGACCGGCTCGGGTGCGGGGTGGTCCTGACCGGACCCGATGGCGAGGACCGGCCGCTGGTCTCCCTGCGCAAGCACGGGGACCAGCCCGACGAGTACGCCGCGTTGATCCGCGCCGACGAGATGGGTCCTTGGACCTTCCGGATCGAGTCGTGGGGCGACCCGTACGCCACCTGGGAGCACGACGCCACCGTCAAGATCGAGGCCGATGTCGACGTCGAGCTGATGCT
>JACCXZ010000106.1 GCA_013696745.1 Nocardioidaceae bacterium
GATGACGTCGGTCAGCGTGACGTCCCGCTGCATCAGCAGGTTGTAGACCGTGAGGTCGAGCTCGTGCGGGTTGAACCCCAGACCGACCGACAGCGACCCCTGCGGGTCGAAGTCGACGAGCAGCACCTTGCGGCCGAGCTCGGCCAGCGCCGCGCCCAGGTTGATGGTGGTCGTCGTCTTGCCGACGCCGCCCTTCTGGTTGCACATCGCGATGACGGTGGCCGATCCGTGGGTGGTCAGCGGTGGCGGCTGCGAGAAGTGCGGCATCGGACGTCCGGTGGGGCCGACCGTGTCGTCGCCTCCGTCGACCGGTGCCAGCCTGCGACCGGGGACCTCGTCACCGAACAGCGACGGCTCCTGCGGTCCCCCGGTCGAGTCGTTCACTCGTGCTCACTCTCCCCGGTCCCGAAGTCACGGCAGATGTTCGCCGCGTGCCACGTCGACAACTCGACTCGACGCCAGAGCCTAGGCGTCGGCTCGTGGCGACGGCAAGGCGACCCGCTCAGCGCTCTCACTCCTCGACCGGCGCCTCCCGGATCACGTCGAAGCGCAGGTGTGAGGCGGGCGGCGCGAGCAACGGCACCGTACGGCGCTGACGCCACAAGGCCGGCCTGCCGTCGGTGCAGCGGGCCAGCATGTAGCGCCGTTCGAGCCGGAGCCCCTGGTAGGGGACGGCGTGCAGGTCGAGCAGGTGACCCTTGCTCGGCGTGCTGCGGATCAGGTCGGACAAGGGGCCCGGCCGCGGCTTCGGGGTGCCTGTGGAGAAGTTGGCGACGAGGCCCTGCTCGAAGACTGTGGGCGCGTTGATCGGGACACCTCGGTAGGGGTGCCAGTGCGGCGGCAACGTGCTCGTCGGCAGCCAGCGGAACTCGCGCGAACCGGTGGAGCGGCCGTCGGCGAGCGCCTGTCGGGCCTCGGCGCCGGAGGCGAGTGGCAGGCCGTCGACGCGCTCCTCGACTGCCCACATCAGGTTGGCGTCCTCGTCGACTCCGAAGACGATGTCGTCGAGCACCGGTCCGGTGATCGGCGTCGCTGCAGTCGGCCACAGCACCAGGCTGGACCGGCCCAGGCCACGGGTGCGGAACAGCGACCAAGGTCCGGTCGGCTCGTCCGGTCCGGCTGGGTCGTCACCCTCGCCGGGCGGGACCAGGAGCGTGTCGACCTCGTCGAAGCTGTTGCGGACCTTCACATCGGCAAGGGTCACCACGGCACCCATGCCCGGGGCCTTGGACCGCCCGGACGGCGCCGGTACCGGCGCGACGAACCAGTCGCCGGCGTGGTCGGTCACCAGCTCGATGAGTAGCGCTGTCGCGAGGTGTGACCGATCCGGTGGGTAGCCGCCGATGTCGACCGCGTGGTCCTCGATCTGCCAGACGCGGGGCAGCGGGGCGCCGGGGTACTGCAGCCTCATCGGGATCACCTCGACCCGCGTGGCCTTCGGGAGCCGGCCGAGAGGCTGGTCGGCGTCGGCGGTGTACCAGTCGACCTCGCTACCGCTGTGGTTCTTCACCGTCAGGCGACTGCGCCCGGCGCGGAACGTCGCGTCGTACCGCATCCTCGACGAGTCCCAGTGGTCACGCCGCTGCGGCCGGAACCCATCGAGTGCCGGGTGGTCGGCAGCGATCAGCTTGCGGCGCCAGGCTTCGCGTCCGTCGACCATTCCCTCGAACGCCCTGCCGTACGGCGCTGGCAGATCGCCCGCGAAGGCCACCGCGGAGCGCTGCTGGGCGCTGAGGGAGCGGGCGATGACACGGCCGACCCGGATCCGCCGTCCGATCGTCCACCAGTCCGCGGCATTTCCCTCGATGATGGCTTCCGCGGGTACCCGGGTCGGGTTCAGTCCGTCGAGCGGCTCGATCGGCGTGTGCGACACCGACATCGTCACACCGACCGGCGCACCGGCGTCCTCGCCGGTGTGCTCGCCGAGCTGCCACTGGCGCCCCAACATCCAGAGCGGATCGGCGACCTCCTGCCGGAACCCGCGCTCGAGGTCGCCGTGCGGCGGCACCGGTTCGAGGCGGCGTAGCCACTCGACGATCATCGTCACGGCTCCTCCTGGGTCAACGTGGCCGCCGCGTCTCCGACGGCCTCGACCACGCCCAGCGGCAGCCCGACCAACACCCCGTCGGGTGTCTGGCCGGTGCTCGACCGGACCCGTGCGAGCTGTCGAGCCTTGAGCACGGCGCCGCGCACCTGGGCGAGGTCGAGCGGGGACTCCGTGTCGGCGGGTACGACGACCAGCACGGCCTGTGGGGCGCGAGCCCGCGGGGCGTCGTACCCGAACGCGGTCCAGCTGGTGTGCCGCGGCGCCGGCACGGTCTCACCCCAGGCGTCCAGGGGTACGACCCCCACCGGGCGGCCGGGCCGCGTGCCGAGACCGGGTCCCACGACGACGGTCAGGTGTTGGTCGGTCGAGACGCCGTGCCTGTCGGGTTCGGGCGCGGCCCACGGGTCGTCTCGTCGGTCACTGGTGGCGCTGGCCCACTGCTGGTCGCTCAGCAACGCGGCCGCCTCGAGTTTCGCCATCGGCGGGCGGACGGCAGCCATCACCGGCAACCAGTCGGTCAGCACCTCCCGGTGGCCGAACACCTGTGGGAGCGTGCGCGGGCAGACCAACGGCAGCGGCGCCAGGGTCGGGACCAACTGCCGGATCCGCCGTGCGACCTCCTCGGCGGGCGCCTTGGCGTCACCTGTGCCGATCTTGCGGCGCTGAGCCAGCTCGACCCTCGCGGACGCGATGTCCACTGGGAGCCCCCATCGGCGGGTCCGCTCGATGAGTCTTCGGCGCTTCGGTCCGGGTGGCGGAGGCGAGGCCAGATCCTGAGCGAGATCTTTCGCCATTGCGCGCAGCCTGCCCAGCCGTGAGCGCAGCTGCTGCTCCGCGAGTGCCCCCTCGGGCGTTCGGGCTCCCAGCAGGGACGCCAGCCTCGTCACCTGGGCAAGGGTCTCGTGTGCGGTGCCGCCCAGGCGGCCGGCGTGGTCGAGCCGGCTGCGGGCCAGGTCGTCCAATGCGTCGGCTGAGTACATCAATGTGTCCGCCAAGGTCAGGTGGAGCCTGGACAGGCTCACGTGTCGCGCTGGGCGGTCGCGGTCCGTCCAGGTCACCGCGGACGTACGACCCAGCTCGCGGGTCAGCCAGCGGGCAAACGCCGGGTCCGCGACCGTGACGGGCGAGGTCGAAGCCGTGATGGTGGTGGACTCCCACGACTTCTGCCACGGGATCGCAAACAGTACGTCGGTCTGTACCGTGGCGCCCTCACGCTGCGTGCGCAACAGCCGCAGCTCGGGAGGTGCACCGAGCCCTGCGGAAGCCTCGAGGGCATCGGCGGCTGCGTCGGTGCGACCCTCGACCACCGCGTGTAGGGCGTCGGCGACGAGCATGTCGGCGTAGGCGTCGATCGCGTCGAGCAGGTCGCGCAGTTGTTTCCGGTCCAGCCAGCCGGGGAGCCGGTCGGGATGGTTGCGCGCGTCGTCGAGGACCAGCTGGCCGTCACAGACCCGGCGACCCTCCCACTCCGGTCGCGCGGCGTACTGCCGCCGCAGGCTCATCACCCGTCCTGGTGCCGGGAACCTGCGTTCGATCTCGCGGCCGAGCACCTCGGAGAGGTGGGTGCCGGAGCGCACCTGATCGGCCAGCTCGGAGGCCAGCCGCACGGTCGCGGAGTCCAGGGTGAGCTTCCACCGTTCGTCGTCGGTGTCGTGCACGGCGTGGTCGCGCAGAAGCGCCGCGGTCAGGGCCTGCGGGTAGCCGGGGGCATGCAGCAGCCCTGCAGTCGTCGGCGGGGTCGGGTCGTCGGCGGGGCGCAGGTCGTCGACCCACCCGTAGGCGCCCAGCACGGGTGTCGCCCGGAGCGCCTGGAGCTGCCGCAGGCGCCGGTGCGCGATCGCCGTGTACCACACGTCCAGGCGGTGCCCGGCGGAGTCCAGCACGCCGTTGAGCACCGACTCGACGGCGACCGGGTCGGAGTCCACCAGTTCGCGGACCGCCTGCCGGACGTCCTCGAACTGGTGGACGACGGCGTCGCGCCGCGGCAGCCGGTCCACCCCCTCCGCGACGAGTTCTGCGGTCTGGCCGGGCACTTCGAAGACCGGCCCGTCCTCGTCCACCAGTTGGGCATCCACGGCCATCCTGTCCGGCTCGCTCAGCGGCACCAGGTATCCCGGCGGTTGCGGCGGCGACGTGAGGGTGCCGAGCCGACCCGCCTCGACCATGGTCAGCAGCAGCGCCTGGCGCACCAGCCGCGCCAGAGGGTGGATCGGCAGCTCGTCGCCGCCGCCCCAGAACCCGGACCCATCGCTCTTCGTCGCAAGTTCCTCCCACCGGGCGTCGAGAAGGCGTTGCAGGACCTCGCGCCACTCCGGTGACGTCTTGTGCGGCCACGGCTCGACGTGGAAGGCGGGTGAGTGGCGGCGAGCCGGAGGGACAGGCAGCAACTCACGGAAGAGCGCGGCCTGCTCCTCCCACGCCGACACCGTCTCGGTGGGTGAGGGGCCGCCGAACGAGGCGATCAGGGCAGCCATCAATACGGTGGCGGGATGACTGCGGGAGCCGTACTCGCGCGCGGTCGGGACCTTGCTCAGGACCCTCAGGATCGCTTCTTCGTCTCCGCCGACGAGGGCCGGCTCCGGACCGGCTGCGGCCACGAGCGCCGGTGTCAGGTGGTCGACGGCTCGCAGGACCGCTCGCTCGAGCCTGGGCAGCGGCTCGCCTCGCGCCACCATCCGGTCGTAGTCCGCGATGGGCAGGACGCCGTACGGCAGGTCTGCGATGCGGAGCACCGGAAAGGGTCCGAAGGGATGCAGGTTGCGCCCGGCGTAGCTGCCGAGTCGGAAGATCTCCTCACCGAGACCGGCGAGGTCCTTGAGGCTGCGTTGCCACAGCACCGGCCACAACGCCCGCACGAGCGCCCTGGCCGCGCGGTGCCGGTCGAGGTCGGGGGTCAGTACCCCGGTCAGCAGCGCATCCCCGGTGAGGACGTCGGACAGTCCGCCGGCGGTCGTCTTCGGCAGCCGTGCCATCTCGAGCCAGGCCTTCGGGTCCTTGCCGGTGTCGGCTGCCGGCACACCGGCGACGGTGTTGGTGGGACTGAGCGGGGGGAGGGTGCCCAGACGCCCGGCGCGGGCATGGGCGACGAAGACCTCTCTCGGCGACGGCTTCCTACCGGGTTCGCAGAGTCCGACGCACATCAGGACGTCGAGTGCCGGTCGCTCCTCGCCCAGCACGATCTCGCCGGCCAGCCCTACCCGGCGCGCCGCTTCGTAGGAGTTCCACCAGGTACGAGGGATCCGCCCGTCGCGCATCGGCTTGACCGCGTGCAGCCCGGCCTGGGCGGCGATGGCCTGGCGGTTGGCTGTCAGGCGCAGGAGTCGACGCGGATCGTCGGCCGGGCCGCCCCAGATCTCCAGCCGGTGCGGCAGACCGACCAGCGGCGGAGGAACGGTGGTGCTGGCGGGATAGTCCTCGACCGTCTCGAAGCCGCCGCCGGTGCGGCGGTCGACAGGGACGGCACGCCGGAGCCAGGCGGCGCGCGCCAGGCCGACCCGGCGACCCAACGTCTGGAACGCGCGGCCGCCGGCCTCGGTGGACAGGTCACCCTTGGCGTCGTTCCAGCAGCGCACGACCAGATCGGCCTCGCGCCGGGTCGGGTCGCTCGGAGGCACGGGCATCGCGATCGGGTCCGGTTCGACCCGGACTCGCAGCTTCCAGCGGGCGTCCCGGCTGCCGGGAGCGGCTCCCGGTCGGGGTCGGGTGAATCGGGTCTCAAGGCGCACCGGCAGCACGACACCGTACGACGAGTCCGTCGGAAAGCCCGAGATGGCGGTGTCAAGGTCGTCCAGGCGTGACCGGAGGACCACCTGTTCGTGGGCAAGGTCCTCGGCCTGAGCGCGGAGGTCGTCGGCCCGCTTCGCCTTGCGTCGGTCGGCCGGACGGGCAAACCGGTCGGGGTCGCCGACCCGCAGCCAGTCGGGGATGGCGTTGAGGGCCTTGAACGTGTCGCGGAGCTGTTGCTCGACGGCTACCAGCTTCTCGCGGACCGCGGTGATCTCGTCCCGGACGACGCTGGCATTCACAGCAGATTCCCGAAGAAGGCGCGCACGGGTGGGTCGAGGGTGCTCGCGGCGTAGCGACCGCCGTTGCCGAGCTGGCGTTCTGCCGCGGTAGGGGCCCGGAACCGGAAACCGGGCGGTGGTTCCTCGAGCACCAGCCAGTACCTCGTGCCCTCCTGGGGCGAGAGCGGGAAGCCGAAGAACACCAGCTCGGGCTCGAGGGCTCCGCCGAGGATCGGCTGGACGTGGGTGGTGGGGTCGCCCACTGCCGGCGGGTCACCCCAGGTGTCGGCGCCGCCCGGGTTCTCGACCAGGTAGACCTGTGTGGCGGGATAACGCCGGAACAGTTCGGTGTGCAGCAGGATGATCAGCTGCGAGGTGGCGCCGTCACGCTGGTGCGTACGGTCACCGAGCGGGGTGCCCTCGGGCCACCGGGGCCGGCCGGGAGCGGGCTCGGTGAGCAGGTCGAGCACCGGCTGGATGTCTGTGACCGGCCCCTCGGCGTCGACGCGCTGCCAGAACCGGCGCAGCGGCGTCCAGCCGGTGGTCACCGGGATGTTGCGACGCCGCAGCTCGGCCAGCGTCTGCTGGTTGGCGCCGATCATGAATGCGTCGACGAACTCGTTGTTGGTCACCATCGCCATGACCCGGTCCAGCGGTACGTCGCCGCCGCCGGGCAACAGCCAGTCGGGGGCGTTGTCGCGCAGGAACGACCAGAGTGGGATGTCGAGCTCGGGCGCGAAGTCCGGGACCGCGAGAACCGGCTCGCGCAGGCCGGTGATCCCGCCGAGTACCCGGTCGACCACGACCGGTCGCTTGACGTGCGGGTCAATGCCCTTGACCACGGCGGTCGCCACGCCGGTCCAGACCGGCGGCTCCAGGGGCCGGCAGCGCGACACCGGTTGAGCGGCCGCCACCACCGTGTCGACGACCTCCTCGGGCACCTCGCCGAGCACGTCTGCGAGATGCTCACGGTCGGGATCGCGTTCGCCGTCGCCGGTGCCGGTGCCGCGCCGGTCGGGTTCGCCGTCAGGGACGAGTGGGATGTTCGGGTCGATGACGAGGCTCGGGAAGCTGCGGCGCCGGTCGTGCTCGTCAATGGCCTCGAATGCCTCGGCCACCAGGGACCGGGCATTCTCGCGGAGCGCGTCGGAGGCGGCCCGCGTCGCCTGAGGGTCGAGGAGCCGGTCGGTCAGGTCACGTTGCCCGGGGGGTGGGAGCGGCGGCTTCGGACAGGTCGTAGCGGCCACGGCGGCGAGCCGGCGCAGACGACGGGCGCCGGGCTTTGCGTGCCGGGCGATCGTCCCGCGTGGGCGAAGCAGTCGGCGGGCCGCGGATGAGAACAGAGCAGGGGTCAGCCACGCGGTCCGCCCCGACAGCGTGTCGAGGGCCGTAGTCGACTCCGAGGTCGGCAGCCGGCCCAGGAGCGGGGCGAGGACGGCAACCGCATGCTCCGGGTTGTCCGGGACCCGGCGCTGCCACTGGCTCCGGCTCGCCTGCAGCCCCAGCCCGAGGTTGCGGATGCGTTCGGCGGCCAGCGCGATCGCGCCCGCCTGGGCGGCCGCCGCGTCCGCGATCCGGTCCTGCCACGCGATGCCTGCCCAGGCGCCGAGACCGGCAGCACCACGGTGGCGTGGGTCGTTGTGTAGCTGCTTGCGCCAGCCCTGCAGCCTGGCCGGCACCGGGTCCTCCCCCGGCCCGCTGGCCCACGGTTCGTCGTACCGGGGCAGGCCGAGCACCCAGCGGCCCCGCGCGGTGCGCTGGAAGCGCGCAAGGCGGCTGGTGGCCGCGGCGGTCCGTGGCTTGAGCACAGTGGGGCCCGGCCCGGACGAAGCGGTGATCGCACCGCCCATCGTGAGGCGGCCGGGGCCGACCGGGCCCAGTGCGAGGGCGGCCAGGCCGACCTTCACGGCGGCGAGCGCGGCCTCCTCGGCAGCGGTGAGCGGGTTGAGCCGTTCGGCGATCCTCTTGAAGTCGTCGTCCTCGGCGGTGGTCCGGAAGGACCAGCTGTCGAAGCACGGCAAGCGCTTCGTGGCGTTGCCGGTGGCCCGCCACGCGCGCTCGGGAGGATCCGTTGGTTTCGCACCGGCGAGCCAGGCCGGCACCAGGGCGACGGTGTAGTCGGTGTCCTGGCGAAGGGCGCTCACGGTGGTGCCGGCGGCGTCGACGACGACGCGGGACGCGAGGATGCGGGCGATGTCGGAGTGGCCGGGGATCTGGTGGACGTGCGCCCACGCCGCAGCCATGTCGAGGTTGTGTTCGTCGAGCAGCTGACCGGCGGCCACCACCTGGCCGCTGGCGACGGTGAGCTCGCGCCCGGTCTCGCCGACGATCAGGACCACCCACGGTTGGATGCCCGCTGGCGTGTTGGGTCGGGGGGAGTAGCGCCAGGGCAGGTCGGCTTCGGCGAGCTCGGCGTACGGAGCGTGGGTGATCTCGACGTTGACCGAGCCTGGCGTCGGACGGCGTGTGACGACGGCTTGGGGGTTGATCTGCAGCACGTCCTGGGGGCCGGTGAGGACGAACGGAACGGCGGCGGCGACGTCGGCGCCGCCGTCGTTGAGGGCGAGCGGGAAGTCGGCGGTGATCCGGCCGTCGAGCTGCGGCGGGTTCGCCGGGATGAGGGTGCTCAGAGCGGGGCGGCGCCAGGAGAGGAAGGCCTCGGCCATCTCAGAAGCCTTCCAAGGTGACTGGCCGGGCAGCGTCGGCCGCGGCGAGCGCGACCCCGCCGCCCAGCCGGGCGGCCTGCATGGCCTGCGTCGCGCTGTCGTGGGAGCCGCCGCCGGTAGTGACCCACCGCGACGGCGCCACGTCGACCGCGACCTGACTGCTGTGGACGGCAGCGGCGCGGTCCCGCTCCGCGACCATGGCGAGCAGGGCGCCGGCGAACAGCAAGGTGCCCTGTGCCGGACCAGAGGTCAGCTCTTCTTCGCCGCGTACCTTGCGGAGCACCGTCACCGCCGGGCCTCGCGGCTGCTTGGCACCAGGCACGGTGGCACCGTGCAGTTGCAGGCCCGCGGGCAGCTCGTCGTACGTCGGGCCGTTGAGGGACTCCGCCGCGGTGAGGGTGATGAAGGAGCCGGGAGCGAACCGGTCCTTGACCTGTTGGCTGGTCAGCTGCGGCTGTGTGGCCCGGGCGGTCACGGTCTGCACGGATCCGACGGGGACACCGGCGACGCGGTCGATCGGGGTGTCGAGAGGTACGGCGTGCTGTCGCCACTCGACACCACCGAGGGGGGCCACCACTGCGTACTTGCCGGTGCGGTCGAGCGGCGCGAGCGTCACCAGCCGGTCAGCCCCACCGAGCGCCGTGAGGTTGTCGGGCACGGCCTGGAGCCGGACCGCCTCCAGCGCGCGCGAGTCGGAGATCTCCTCGCGGGGTGCCGGGCTGCCGATCACGAAGGTCTTGTCGAAGTCGAAGTCCTTGAAGAACGTCTCCACGCTCAGCCGCCCGGCGAGGGTGACCGGCCCCGGCCCGTCGAGGGTGCCGTGGAAGGACACACCGCAGAAGGTCTGTCCGAGGAACCGGACGTCCAGACCGGCCGCGATCTGGGCATTGATGTGGAACGGCGTGAACTGCACGAGGGCGTCGACACCCAGGAAGCCGGAGATCGACGCGATGCCGGCGTCGACCCCGACGTCGAGGCGACCACCGATCTGCAGGGTGTTGGAGGTGGCCGCCAGGTAGCCCTCCGCGCGCATCCGGAATCCCGGGAGGGCGACCTCCGGGGCCATGCCGAGCCGGCTGAGCGGCCGGATCTGTGCGGGCTCGGGACGGAAGCCGGGATAGAAGCCGCCCAGTGAGAGCACCGTGTAGGAGGCCGGACCCCACGAACTGGCGAACGCGAGGTCCCCGTAGATACGGAAGATGCCGAGGGCGCCGCTGTCGACGAGCGTGGCGTCGACCGTCGCGCGCTGCTGGGCGAAGTCGATGACGCCGGCGAAGTCGGCGCGCAGCCGGACAACGGGGTCGATGCCGGCCTTGAGCACGCCGACCAGAGCGATCTTTCGCGGACCCGGCAGCTCGAGGAGGACGCCGAGGTCGACCGAGGCGAAGCCTTTGCCTGCGACCTCGAGCCAGGCGAACCGGAACGTCGGACCGGCGACCGCCGATCCGGGCTCGGGCGGGAACAGCCCCTCCGCGGCGTCCAGCACGGCGCGGCCGTTCTTGGCGATGTCGAGGGGGAACAGCACAGCCGTGGCGCTCCCGTCGCCTAGCCGCCGCGCCAGGATGTCCGCGTCGAGGCGGCGCTCGATCCCGATCACGCCGCCGACCCTGTTGATCTGGAAGCCGAACCCGACCTGCAGCCCGGGAGTGAACCCGGCCGAGAGGACTGCCAGGAACGAGGGGCCGTTGCCGAGCTTGCGGATGCTGGCCAGGGCAGCGACCTCCGCGACACCGACATTGGCGGTGAGCAGGCCGCTGACGCCGTCCGGCAGGTGCACGAGGGTGCCGCCGCCGCGCAGGGGCCCAGCGTCGAGTCGGGCCGTGAACGCATCGGGAGGCAGCGGCCCGAGCGTGATCAGCGACCCGTCACGGGGGTCCCTGAGCTGCACCGGCGGCGAGGTCGCGGCGACGTACAGCGGCCCGAGCGTCGCCTCGAGCTTCAGCGACCGTTCCACGGTGAGTTCGCCCAGGGCGCCGCGGATCTCCTCCAGCGGGACGGCGTCGAGGATCGCCTGCTTGAGCGCTGCCCTGATGTTGTCGAACGCCTGCTGGAACTGCTGGCGGGCAGCGTCGATCTGGGCATCTGCGGCGGCGATGGCCGCATCGAGGTCCTCGGCCGCCTGGAGCAGTGGGGCGAGCGTCGGGGTGGCTGGCGGGACGTAACTGGCCACTCGCGCGGCGTACTCCCGAGCATCCATCGGTCGGTCTCTACCGCTGCGCAGCCTGGCCGGAAGCGCTTCCGATCGGCATCTGTGAGCTGGTCGGCATCCGAATCTCCGCGTGGTGCAGCCGGGCGGCGCGCCGAGACACCTGTCCGAGGCTAGCCACGCGGGTTCGAGGCTGCAAGACCTCGCAGCCACCGGCTCTCGCTGGTGAAACCCAGTAGCGCCGGCAGGACCGCCCGGGTCGCATCTCGGCGTCGCTGATCCTCGCGACGATCCCGACCGCAGGACGCATCGGGACGGCCCGGGACGAGAGGTCAACAAGTCATCGCTTCCAGAACAGGCAGCGCAAGGCCGTCCATATCGGCGTCCACGACGCGCCTCCACAGGCACGGCAGGTGCGCGCCAAACTCGTCATCACCTCTTCGCCAGGCGCCAACCCAGTCACGGGCGCTTGAAATCGATCTCGCTCAGCCAAGCGCCCGTGGGTGTGCCGTGGCGTACACCTCGCGCAACTTGTCCACGGTGACCAACGTGTAGATCTGCGTGGTGGTCACCGACGCATGCCCGAGGAGCTCCTGGACCACGCGTACGTCCGCACCTCCGTCCAGCAGGTGGGTGGCGAAGGAGTGCCGCAGCGTGTGCGGGGAGACCTCCTTCCTCAGGCCGGCGCGCTCGGCGCTGCGGACCAGCACGGCCCACGCGCTCTGCCGCGACAGCCGGCCCCCGCGGGCGTTGAGGAACAGCGCCGGCGTCCCGGTGCTCACCAGGTCTGCTCGCGCACCGGTGAGGTAGATCCGGACGGCGTCGACGGCGAAAGATCCCACGGGCACCAGACGCTGCTTGCCGCCCTTGCCCGACAGCAGCACAGCCCGGTCCTCCAGATCCACGTCGTCGACGTCGAGACCGGTCGCCTCGGAGATCCGCGCACCGGTGCCGTAGAGCAGCTCCAGCAGCGCCCTGTCGCGTACGGCCAGCGCGGTGCCGGCCGACCCGGATGCCGTCAGAAGCGCCTCCACCTCGGTCACGCTCAGTGCCTTCGGCAGCCGCTTGGGCGGGGACGGCGGTCGTACGGGTGCGGCCACGTCCTGAATGACGAGGCGCTCGCGGAGCGCGAACTTGTGCAAGCCGCGCACCGCCACCACGGCGCGCCCTGCGCTGCCCGAGGAGAGCGCGGGGTGCTGCTCGTCGCCTTCGCGCAGGTAGCCGAGGAACGCCGCGACATCGGCCTCGGTGACGTCGCGCAACTGCTCGCGCCCGAGGCGGCCGAGGAAGTCGACGTAGCGCTGCAGGTCGCGCCGGTAGGAGGTGAGCGTGTTGTGAGCCAGGCCCCGCTCGACGTTGAGGTGGTCGAGGTAGGACCGTGCGGCTGTGCCGGGCGTACTCAGGCCAGGACCTCGTCGAGACTGAGATGTTCGGTGCCCAGCGCTTCGGCGACCGGCCGGTTCGTGACGCTGCCTGCGTGCGTGTTCAGACCCAACGCCAGGCTGCTGTCGTCGCGCAGGGCCGTGCGCCAGCCCTTGTCAGCCAGCGCCACCGCGTACGGGATCGTCACGTTGGTGAGCGCGTACGTGCTGGTGTGCGGCACCGCGCCGGGCATGTTGGCCACGCAATAGAAGATCGAGTCGTGCACGGCGTACGTCGGCTCGGCGTGCGTCGTCGGGTGCGAGTCCTCGAAGCAACCACCTTGGTCGATCGAGATGTCGACGAGCACACTGCCCGGCTTCATCCGCTCGACCAGGTCGTTGGAGATCAGCGTCGGCGCCTTCGCCCCGGGCACGAGCACCGCACCGATCACCAGGTCGGCGTCCAGCACGGCACGCTCGACCTCGTAGCTGTTGGAGGCGACGGTCTGCAGGTGCCCCTGGTAGATCCGGTCGGCCTCGCGCAGCCGCTCGACGTTGCGGTCGAGCAGCAGCACCTCCGCCTGCATCCCCAAGGCGATGGCAGCGGCGTTCATGCCGGAGACACCCGCGCCGATCACCACGACCTTCGCCGCGTACACACCGGACACGCCGCCCATCAGCACACCGCGCCCGCCGCCCTGGCGCATCAGGTGGTACGCCCCGGCCTGCGGCGCGAGCCGGCCGGCGACCTCGCTCATCGGCGCCAGCAGCGGAGTCGTTCCGTCCGGGGTTTGGACCGTCTCGTACGCGATCCCGGTGACGCCGCGTGAGGTCAGCGCGTCGGTGCACTCGCGCGAGGCGGCGAGGTGGAGGTAGGTGAAGAGCGTCTGTCCGTCACGCATGCGGTCGTACTCACTCGGGATCGGCTCCTTGACCTTCAGGATCAGGTCAGCGGTCGCCCACACGTCGTCGGCGGTCGGCACGATGCTGGCACCGGCGGTGACGTAGTCGCCGTCGGGGATGGACGAGCCGAGCCCCGCGTCCTGCTCCACGAGCACCTCGTGACCGCGCACGGTCAACTCGTGCACGCCGGATGGGGTGATGGCCACGCGGTACTCGTGGTTCTTGACTTCCTTCGGCACGCCGACCTTCATGGGGTGCTGCTCCCTGCCTGCTGGACCGGGACTCATC
>JACCXZ010000110.1 GCA_013696745.1 Nocardioidaceae bacterium
GCTGTACGGGATTGTCGGTGCCTTGGTGCTGCGGGGCGTCTTCATCGCGCTCGGCGCGGCTGCCCTGGACAACCTGTCGTTCGCCTTTCTGCTGTTCGGTGCGGTACTGCTGGCGACCGCCGGCAAGCTGCTGCGCGGCCAGCGCGCCGGTCACGCCACGCAGGTCCACGTCGAGACGATGCGCTCGGTGCGGCTGCTGCGGCGCCTCATGCCGGTGACCAGCGACTGGCACGGGCCGAGGATGTTCGTCCGGGAGCACGGAACTCGTACCGCTACCCCCTTTGCCCTGGTGGTTATGGCCGTCTTCGCCACCGACATAGTGTTCGCCGTCGACTCGGTGCCGGCGGTGTACGGGATCACCGAGGACCCCTACCTGGTGTTCGCGACCAACGCCTTCGCGCTGCTGGGGCTGCGCGCCCTCTACTTCGTGCTGCAGGGCGCGCTGACGCGGTTGGTGCACCTGGGCTACGGGCTCGCGGCCATCCTTGGGTTCATCGGCGTCAAGCTCGTGCTGCACTGGGCGCACGGCAGCTGGAGCTGGGTGCCGGAGATCCCCACCTTGCTTTCGCTGGGGGTGATCGTCAGCCTGCTGACCGTGGTGACATTGACCAGCCTTCGGGCGACTCGGCGCCTGCCCGCGACGTCGCGAGCGCGGCACTAGGCCGACACACCGGCCCCACACACACGAGCCCTGAGCGGCGCGCCCGGAATGCGTACTCGTACGAGGCAACGATTGCCATCAGCTGCTGGCGGGTACGGCCGCCGACACCGCAGCGAGCAGCTGGTCGACCCCGTCTCCCCAGTGAGACGCAATGACAAGGTCTCGATCCGGGTCGACCCATAACAGGTGTCTGCCACCGTTACCTCGCGCGCACCGGCCGCTCGTCGGGGCGGCTTGAAACACGCGTCCCGTGTCGTTGAGCCACCACAGGTAGCCGTACTCCGGTTTCACGACGCAGGGACGCCAGCTGTGCTCGATCCACTCATCGCTCAGCAGAGACCTGCCGCAGAACGCGCCGCCGCGTGAGTACAAGTCGCCCAGCAGCGCAAGGTCATACGCGGACATCCACAGCCCCCCTCCCCAATGCGCCCCTCCGCTCATCACCGCAACGTCGGCATGACCGAGAGAAATGATTGAGTTGCGGTACCCGTGCCAGGACCACGACGAGGACCCGCCAAGCGGAGTTAGCAGCCGCTCGCCGAGCACGGCCGGCAGCGGTCGCCCGAGCAGCACCGTCAGCGCGAGACACAGGAGGTTGACCCGGACGTCGTTGTACGACCATCGAGAGCCCGGCTCACCGCCTGCAGATTCGTTCCCCTCGCGCCAGCTCTGCACATCGACCCTCGTCGGCTTACCCCACAAGTCTCCGTCCCACTGGCTGGTTTGCTGCAGTAGATGCCGCCAGGTGATCCCACGCGCTCCGGCGGATGCGAACAACGGAAGGTCGATCGTTTCCTCGACCGGAGCGTCCACCATGAGCAGACCATCGTCGAATGCGACACCGGCGACCATCGACACAACCGTCTTCGTCGCGCTAAAGCACATCTCCGGCACACTCGGGTCACCCCACTGCCCGATGACCCAGCCGCGATGTACAACCACACCACTCGCGCTCGATCCGGGCAGCAGCGGTCCGACGACCTCGCGGTGGGAAGCGTCTGCTACCTGCTTTGCCAAGTAGTCCTTCATGTCCCCGATGCCGGGAGTAACCCGACGGCTTTGCGCCGCCACCGCGTCCCGCACCGCTTCCAGGTCAGCCGCAGACGCGTCGTACACCGCCGCGGGCTGTGCGGACGACGCATGCAACGGTCGAAGCCGCCTGCTCACGACGTCGACGGTAACTCCGGATCGGATCGACGTCGGTCGGACTCGGCCGGCCAATAGTCCTCCAGCGGCACACCGAGACCGTCGGCCAGGCGGTTGACGTAGGCGAAGTAGCCGGTGATCTGGTTGACGTCGAGGACCTCGACCTCGCTCAACCCTGCGTTCACAAGGTCGGACACATCGCTGCGACCCATCGCTCCCGGCGTACGCGTCAGCTTCTCCGCGTAGGCGAGGATGGCGCGCTGGCGCTGCTGCAAAGGAGCTGAGCGCCAATCACTCTTCAGCGCGTCGACCAGCGCCGGGTTACGAACCAGGCGGAGCAGACCTGCTCCGTGGTGAGCCAGTCAATAGTGGCAAGAGTTGAGCGCTGAGACGACGACCGCGATCATCTCCCGCTCCCATCGGGGCACCGGCGACCGACCGTGCATGAGCGTCCCGTACAGCGAGTAGTGCGCTTCCAGCGTGTCCGGGTGCTGCCCGTGAATGCGCAGGATGTTGTCGACCTTCCGGGTGGATGGGTCGCGCATGCTCGCGTAGTACGAGCTGAGTTCGCCTGCTGCCTCGTCCTCAGCGACCATGTGGATCCAGGCATCGGTCATGGAGCCGATCTAACACGCTGGACCGGCCCTCGCACCCTGAGCGGCACGTCCGCAACGGATATGCGAGCGTGGCGGGGTGGACACGTTGGCGCAGGCGCAGGGCACCGACTTCTACCTCGTTGACGAAATGCTCACCGACGACGAGCTGTCCGTCCGCGACCGGGTGCGCGCCTTCGCCGACAAGGAGGTCGTGCCACATGCCGCCGGCTGGTGGGAGCGCGCGGAGTTTCCGAACGAACTGCTTCCCGCGTACGCCGCCCTCGGGGTCGCGGGGGGGTCCATCCACGGCCACGGCTGTCCAGGGCTCGGGGCTGTCGCGGACGGGCTGGTGGTGGCCGAGCTGGCGCGCGGGGACGGAAGCGTGGCGACGTTCCACGGCGTGCACAGCGGGCTCGCCATGCGCTGCGTCGACGTGCTCGGTTCGGCCGACCAAAAGGAGCGCTGGCTGCCCGCGATGGCGCGCGCCGAGCAGTTGGGCGCGTTCGCGCTGACCGAGCCGACGCACGGGTCCGACGTCGTACGGCTGGAAACGCGCGCCGAGCGCGATGGCGACGGCTACCTGCTCCATGGCGAGAAGCGCTGGATCGGTCTGGGATCCATCGCCGACATCGTCGTCGTGTGGGCGCGCGACGACAACGGTGACGTCGGTGGATTCGTCGTGGAGCACGGTCCGGACGGTCCGGATGCCACCCCCGGCTACACGTCACGCGTCATCACCGGGAAGACCAGCAACCGCGCGCTATGGCAAGCCGACGTCCGCCTCGACGGCGTACGCGTACCGACTGACAACCGGCTCACCGAGGCCCGCTCGTTCGCGGACACCTCGCGCATGCTGGCGATCAGCCGGCAGGGCGTCGCCTGGGAAGCGTTCGGGCACGCGGTGGCGGCGTACGAGTACGCCGTCGGCTACGCGCGCACCCGCGAGCAGTTCGGCGCGCCTATCGCTGCCCGCCAGCTGATCCAGGACAAGTTGTCGCGAATGCTCGCCGACATCACCGGCATGCAGCTGCTGTGCCTGCGCCTGGCTCAGCTCCAGGACGGCGGCAAGGCTTCCCTTGCGCGTGCCTCACTCGCCAAACTGCACACTGCGGCCGCGGCTCGTCGGGTCTGCGCGGAGGCCCGCGACATCCTCGGCGGCAACGGCATCCTGCTCGAGCACCACGTCGCGCGCCACCACGCGGACATGGAGGCGGTCTACACCTACGAGGGCACCGACACCGTGCAGTCGCTCATCGTGGGACGGGAGATCACCGGCCTGTCCGCGTTCGCCTGAACTTGGAGGTCATTCGTGAGCCTGTCCGTCGCGACCATCCTCGCCGAGTCCGCTCATCGCCATCCCGACAAGGTGGCGGTGGTGCAGGGAGAGCAACAGGTCACCTACGCCGAACTGTGGCAGCAGGCGCTCCGCTACGCGGCCGTGTTCCGCGACCGCGGGATCGAGCGCGGTGACCGGGTGGCTCTGCTCGTCCCCAACGTGGCGGACTTCCCGCGCTGCTACTACGCGGCGCTGGCTCTCGGCGCGGTCGTGGTGCCGGTGCACGCGCTGCTCACCGCGGACGAGGTCGCCGCGACGTTGCGCGACGCGGGAGCGTCGCTGCTGGTGGCCACCGGGC
>JACCXZ010000132.1 GCA_013696745.1 Nocardioidaceae bacterium
GGCGTCGGCGCACCGCACGCCAGCACCTCACCCAGCAACGCCTGAACAGAATCGAACATGTGCCCAGCATCCCAGCCGGCACCGACAGTCCCGCCCGGCAAGCTCCGCCGCGTCCACATGCTGAGACCGAAACTGCTCGCCCGGAATTCATCCTGGGTCCCGGCCCGAGGTGGGCTCAATCCAACGTCGACGTCGAGCATGAGAGACCTCTCACACCGGTTTCATCTTGGCGTCAGGGTGGATTGTCACCGTGGACGCACCCCTAGACCGGAGACGATCATGTCCCCTCAGCTCGTCGGCGCCGCCGCCCGTTCGACCGTGCGGTCTTCGCACGGCTCGCTGCGATCGAGTACGCCCGTCGAGACCGGTGGCCTGGCCCGCATGTGGAGCGACTGCGGGACGGCTGGCCGTCGGTACCGCCGTGCGCCCATCGGAACGCGATGGTTGACTCCAGGCGACGACCTGGTGGCCGTACTCGAGGCACATCTTCCGGACCGCCGAACCGGCGACACAGTCGTGGTCAGCGAGAAGGTGGCCGTGCTGCTGCTCGGACGTGCGTCGCCGAAGGAATCGGTCCGATCCGGCCGACTTCCCCGACTGCTTGCCAGGCTCCTGCCACGACGTACCAGCCAGCTGGAACCACGCGAAGCCGAGTGGCTGTGCCGCTGCCTGGAACGTGCGCTGGGGACCGGTGTCGCGATCATGGCCCGCGGGCGGTCGGTGCGTGCCACCTCCCCACTGTCACTGCCGGCATCTGGGCTGGCTCAGATTCTTTCGGACGATCCGCTCGGTCGAGGACTCGACGCCACGCCGTTCGTTCTGGTGCGGCCCGCTCCCGAGCGGCGAGCTGCTCGATGACCTGGCACCCGACCACAGTCGGACGACGTCAGGATTCCAGGACCGCCAGCAACGCTCGGGCGTACGCCTGCTCCGCATCGACGTCCACGAACTGCTGCTCGGCACCGTCACGTTCGATGACGACGACGAACCCATGCGGCTGCGCCTCCAGGGCGCGGAACTGCCGCCCGAGAAGCACCCGAAGCTGCTGTTCGCGGGGCAGCCACACGACCGTGTCAGTCTCGATGCTGTCCAACGCCCACTCCGTGGTGCCGTTGAACCCGAGAACCTGTCCGCTCGGTCGTTGATGGACCTCGACCACCATGTCGCTGACGACGAAGACCTCGTCGTCGAGGTCGCGGTCGGGCACGACGAAACGATCACCCGCAGCGGGGGACCAGGGCAACCCGGCGTCGCGCAAGCGCTGCGCGAGCTCGAGGGCGATCATCGCCCCAGTGTGACCGGCCGTACCGCGTCAGCACCGCGGGGGTGAGGGTCCCGACGTGCTGAGCATCACGTCGAGTCCGGCGCGCATGGCTTGGGGTCCGGTCGCTGCCCCCGATAGCGTCGATGAGGTCACCCAGAACACCCGAATGGAAGGCCCGCATGTCCTCGCAACACCCGTCCGACCGCACCACCACCGAGCCTGAGAAAGGCCTCGGCCTGAGCGCTGCCCAGGTCGTGGGCAGCGCTCTCGCTGCCGTTTCCGCCGCAGTGGCATCGTCGTTCCTCGGGGTTGCCGGCACCATCATCGGAGCTGCTCTGGCCAGCGTCTTCGCGACGATCGGCAGTGCTGTCTACACCGCGTCACTGCGCCGGGGACACGAGGTCGTGCTGCGCACCGGGACTGCGCAGCCCACGGACTGGGCCAGTCGCCTGCGTTCGACCCTGACGCGCTTGTCGTGGCGCAGGATCGGGCTGGGCGCCGCAGCCGCCCTGGTACTGGCGCTGGGAACGTTAACGGCACTCGAGCGGTTCGCGGGTGCACCGGTCTCGGCGATCGCTCAGAGCGAAGACGGCGGCGGTACGACCATGGGCAAGGTCATCTCTGGGGGAGATGAGGACGCGATGGCGCCGGAGACACCCTCACCGGCCGACGACGCCGACGACGTGCCACCGGTGGAGGACGGTACGGACGCCGAGCCGACCGAGGAGCCCACGGCGGAACCGACCGAGGAGCCTACCCAGGAGCCCACGGTCGAGCCGACCGAGGAACCGTCGGAAGAGCCTGCCGAGGAGCCCACGGTCAAGCCGACCGAGGAACCGTCGCAAGAGCCTGCCGAGGAACCGGCGGCCGAGTCGACGCCGTAGTCCGCACGGTCGATTCAACGCAAGCCGCCGGCCACGGCACTCAGCGTGTGGGCTTGGTGCCCCGGCCTCGAGCCTTCGCGACCAAGCCCTTGATCTTCCGCTGGTTCTCGGGCTTGCGACCCTCGTCGATCGCCTTCTTCCCGACCGCGCCCTTGGTCACCTTGCTGAACAGTCCCATCGGTGAACCTCCATGCTGTCGTGAGAGTTCCTATTCCTCAGAGTGTGACTCAAGCGACCTGCGCCTGCGAGGCGGCCCAGCACGATGACCGCCCGGCGACGCCGTCGTGAGTGGGTTACCGCGCCGGGCGAAGCGCTGGGTTGCGGCGAGGACGGCGTCAAGGGTTGCGCCGTGACCGACGTCGTCCAGCAGAATGAGCTCGCTGTCCGGCCATGATCGATTCAATTGCCAGGCGATGTCGGGCGGGCCGCTGATGTCGAGGCGTCCGTGGATGAGCACGGCTGGGATGCCGGTCAGCCGCGACGCGTTACGCAGCAGGACGTCATCCTCGAGGAACCCTGCGTGGCTGAAGTAGTTCGTCACAATGCGGGCGAAGCACAGCCGGAACGTCGCATCTCGGTAGCGAGGGTGCGGCTGGTATTCGGGATATGTCCCGACGTGGGTGTCCTCCCACGCGCACCACGCCGCCGCTGCACGGTGACGAACGGCTGGATCCGCGTCATGCAGGAGTTGGCTGTAGGCCGCGGATAGGCCGCAGATGAAGATGATTCGAACGGAAACCAGGCCAGGCTCAGCCAGTTTGACGGGGTCGCCTGGGTGGACGCCCTACGCGCCGACGACGCGACCGACTGCGGGATGGTCGGGCCAGGGGACGGCGTACGACGGATCGCTGCCTGCAGTGGCACGGGCGAACCGCAGCAGCTCACGGACGATCCCCGCGTTACCCATGGCCCAGCCGGTCTGTGGCTCGAGTGTGCTTGGGGTTGCCCGGTGTTCATGGTTCGACCAGCGGACTCCGCCGCCGTCCACGGTCGCGCGCAAAGCAAGGTCATTCACGAGCACGGTCGCGAAGTCCAGGTTGTCGCGACCCTCGCCGTACCGGTCGCAGGCGAGGGCCAGCACGCCGGCGGTCCCGCAGCAGCGGCCACTGTTGTCCCAGAAGCCCGGGCGCAACTGTCGGGGGAGTCCGGAGTGAGTGACTGTGTGCCAGCAGCGGTCGGCTAGGTCTTGCCAGGCCGGGTCCTCGGTCACCGCACCGAGAAGTCGGAACACCTGGGCGTCGCCGGCCGGCCCGTGACACCAGCCGAAGCTGTAGCGCTCGGTCAGTTCGGGTTTGTGCTGGGGGTCGGAGTGTGGGACCAGGAAGTCCGACGGGCCGGCCTGGTTGCGGCTCACGACGTCCGCCGCACCGGCGAGGGCCAGTTCGAGCAGTTCAGAGCTCCCCGTCGCATGGCCCACCGCGGCCAGTGCCTGCACGATCCCCAGCGTGCCGTGGGAAATGTGGTGGAAGCGTGCCGGTGTCCCAGCCCGTACCTCCCAATGCACACCGCGCACGGTCGTCTCTGCCGTCCGGAGGTAGGGCGTCACCGCGAGAACGGCGAGGTCGGGGTCGCCGACGGCCAATGCGCCGAGTGCGATGCCGGCGTTGCCGCCGAGCAGCTCGAACTGGTCACTCCATCGCTCCCCGTCGAACCGCGAACGTACGAGCTCGAGGGCATGGTCTGCTGCTGCGGCCGCATGGGGATCTCCGAGCAGCTCGTCGACCACACGCAGGGCGAAAGCCATGCCGGTGAGGCCGAAGTACAAGGAGCAGTGGTCTACGTCGTCGACCGCAGCGGCGATCGTGCGGGCGCCACGTACCGCGGCATCGCCGTACTGGTCGTCCCCGAAGTGGCGGTGAGCCTCGAGCAGCGTGATCACGATGCCCGCGGCACCGCTGTACAGGGTGGGGTCGAATTCGTCATCCGCCAGCCCGAGCAGCCACCTCACCCCGCCTGCGGCCAGCGTCTCAGCATCGGACCCACCCATGGTCATCCCAGGAGCGTCTCACGGTGACTCAGCACCGCCCGCTGCTCGTGACCCGTTCCGTAGGAGCCGCCGCCGCCAGTTACCGAGTCTCCCATGGCCGCGAGATCACTGTTCGAGAGTCGCACTTCCTGGGCGGACGGGTTCCAGCCGGTGCCCTCGGGCCAGAGCACCGGCATCCATTCAGCAGCAGGCAGTCATCGTCAAGAGAGAGGGTGCACTGATTGCTGCATGAGCAAAAGGCTACTGCGTGCCGGTCACGTAGTCGTTGAGCCGATCGCGTTCGTACTCCAGCTCGCCCATCCGCATCTTGACCGCGTCACCGATGCTGACCATGCCCACCAGCACGCCGTCCTCGAGCACCGGGACGTGCCGGATGCGGCGCTCGGTCATCAGGACCATCAGGTCGTCCAGCTTGTCACCCGGCTCGCAGACCTGGATGTCAGCCGTCATGATCTCCGAGATCGACAGGTCGAGCACCGAGGTGTCAGTGCCAAGCCGGCGTACGACGTCCCGCTCGGAGACGATCCCCGACGGCACAGCACCGTCCTCGCTGACCACCAGGGCACCGATGTTGTGCTCGGAGAGCAAGGCGAGCAGGTCGCGCACGCTGGCGTCCGGGGCAATGGTGATGACGGTCGAGGTGCCCTTGGACTGCAGCACGTCGCTGATGCGCATGGGTGTCCTCCTGTGGTGCGGAGGTCAACGGTAACGCCGCAGTCCCTCCGGGCAACACCGAATCGCTGACCGTTTGGGACGATGGTGTCGTGCTTCCGACCGCAGCCAGTGCCGATGCCGGCACCCGCGCCCACCCCGCGACGGGTCGGAGGGTGACCGGGCCGGCGGCGGCGGGCCTGGTGATGGCATGGATCAGCGTCGTCCTGTGGCTTGACTCCGACGGGTCGCTCACCCTGCAGCGCGTGCTCGGCGTCCTCACCTGGGTGCTGCTGGCGTGGGTGCTGTGGGGAGAGGCGCCGCTCGTACGTGCGCAGACCGCGATCGTGGTCGCGTTCGCGACTCTTGTCGAGTACACCTTCGCACCGGGCTTCGAGGTCTACACCTACCGCCTCGACAACGTGCCGGCGTACGTACCTCCCGGGCACGGACTGGTGTATCTCGCGGCGCTGGGTCTGGGCCGCTCCGTCTTCGTGCGTGCGCACCTGCGGAGTTGCGTGGGCGCGGCTGTCGCCGTCGGCGGCGGGTGGGCGGTGTGGGGCGTGGTGTGGGCCGAGCAGACCGACGTGCTGGGCGCCTTCTGGTACGCCTGCCTGGTCGGTTTCCTGCTGTGGGGCCCATCCCGGCCGCTGTACGTCGGCGCCTTCGTCGTCGTGTCGTACCTGGAGGTCGGGGGCACCCACCTGGGCACCTGGGTATGGCAGCCGCACGACCCGACCGGCATCGTCGCGATCGGCAACCCACCCTCTGGTGCGGCCGGTGGGTACGGCTGGTTCGACCTGGCGGCGCTGCTGCTGGCACCGGGTCTGCTGCGGATGTTCACCCGACGGAGGTGACTCCCCAAGAACTGCTTGACGGTCACTCGGCGGATGAGCCAAACTCCCCAACATGTCTTTGGAAGTCGATTCCCTTCGGGCACTGGCCCACCCCACGCGGCTGCGGATGCTGTCGCTGCTGACCGGTGCGCAATTGAGCGCGACCGAGGTGGCTGCCGAGCTCGGCATCAGCCAGGCGAACGCGTCCTACCACCTGCGCCAGCTGCTCGCCGTCGGTGAGCTCGTCGTGGCCGAGGAGCGGTCGATCCGCGGTGGCGTGGCGAAGATCTACCGCTACCCGCACGAGAACCCGCCGAGGACGACGACCGACGCTGCCGGCCACCGCATCCAAGCCCAGGTGCTGGCTGACGAGCTCCTGCGCCGCTCCGCGCAACGACTCCCGGGTCATCCCGGGACACTGACCGACGCAGACCTGTGGGTGGATCCGGATGTCTGGGCTGAGATCCTCGCCGGCGTCGGGGAGCTCTCGCAACGGCTGCACGCGGCGGCCCGCCCGCCGCGGACCGCGGGCACGATCCGGACCAGCACCACCATGCCGATGTTCCAGATGCGCGTCGACCAGGGGCCGGGTGCATGAGAGTCCCCGACTCGCTGGCACCGCTGCGCGACCGTTCCTTCCGCATCTTCTTCCTGGGCCGCGCGGTCTCGATGCTGGGCAGCGCCATGGCACCGATCGCACTGGCCTTCGCCGTCCTCGACCTGACCGGTTCCGCCACCGCCCTCGGGGTGGTGCTCGCCGCCCGCAGCATCCCGATGGCCGGGTTCATGCTGATCGGCGGGGTGGTCGCCGACCGCTTCTCCCGCAGTACCGTGCTGCGGGCCTCACACCTGGGCGCGGCCCTGACCCAGGGGGCGGTCGCCGTGCTGCTGCTCACCGGGCAGGCGGAGCTGTGGATGATCGTGGTGCTGGAGTTCGCAAACGGCACCCTCGTGGCCTTCACGTTCCCCGCTCTGATGGGCGTGGTCCCGCAGCTGGTCCGGCGCGAGGAGCTGCAGCAGGCCAACGCGATGATGGCGTTCACCCGCAACGCCACGTCCATGGTCGGCCCGGCCCTGGCCGGGTTGCTCGTCGTGTCGTTCGGCTCCGGCTGGGCGATCGCCGTCGATGCCCTGACGTACGGTGTCGCGGCGGTGTGCATGGGCCTGCTGGCGGTGCCCGCCTTCGTCCGTACCGATCAGACGTCGATGCTGCACGACCTGCGGGTCGGCTGGACGGAGTTCCGCTCACGTGAGTGGGTCTGGGTGATCGTCGCCGCCTTCGGTGTCATGAACATGATCTACGCCGGACTGTGGCTCACCCTCGGTCCGTCGATCGCGCAGGACACGATCGGCGAGCGGTCCTGGGGACTGGCACTCAGCGCGGAGGCAGCGGGCTTCTTCGTCATGAGCGTGCTGTTGCTGTGGTGGTCGATCCGCTACCCGCTGCGCGCCGGGATGATCGGGATGCTGATCGGGGTGGCACCGCTGCTGGCGCTCGGGCTCGCGCCGGACGTCGTCCTGCTGGTCGCGCTCGCGGCGCTGGCCGGTGCCGCGGGAGAGGTGTTCGATGTCGGCTGGTCCACCGCGTTGCAGGAGCACGTGCCCGGTGACGTGCTGTCCCGGGTGGCGAGCTACGACGCGCTGGGCTCGTTCGTCGCGATCCCCGTCGGCCAGCTGCTCGCCGGTCCGCTGGCGTTGCTTCTCGGAACCCGGGAGGTCGTGCTGCTGGGGTCCGGGGTGTACGTCGTTGTGGTGCTCGCGTCGTTGACGTCGCGCTCCGTACGCGACCTGGAGCACGATTCGGCGGCGCCGTCGACGGCGCAGCACTGAGCTGCCGCCTCAGTCCGACCCGACCGGTCGACGCCGGCCCCCGATGTCGTGCACGTTGCCGGACGTCGGATCGCCCTCGCTGTCGTGGTCCGCGTCGTCGGGGAAGTGGCCGAGGAAGGCCATGGCGGCGTCGTGCAGCCGCCCGTTGGTCGCGAGCGCGTTGCGTCCCAGCGGTCCCGGACGACCGTCCAGCCCGGTGAAGCGGCCTCCGGCCTCACGCACGATCACGTCGAGCGCGGCCATGTCGTGCAGGGCCAGCTCGGGCTCGGCGGTAATGTCGACCGCACCCTCGGCCAGCAGCATGTAGGACCAGAAGTCGCCGTACGCCCGGGTTCGCCAGCAGCGACGGGCGAGCGCCAGGAACCCCTCGCTACGGCCGATGTCGTCCCAGCTCGTCAGCGACGCGTAGCAGAACGACGCGTCCGCGATGTCGTCGATGTCGGAGACGTGGCACTGCTTGGCCGACGTCAACGACCGCCCGGTCCAAGCGTCGCCGTCCTTGCTGGCCCACCATCGCCGACCCAGGGCCGGCGCGGACACGCAGCCGACGACCACCTCGTCGTCGACCATGAGCCCGATCAGGGTGGCCCAGACCGGGACGCCTCGGATGTAGTTCTTGGTGCCGTCGATGGGGTCGACCACCCAGCGTCGTGGTCCCCGGCCGGAGCTGCCCTGCTCCTCGCCGTGGAACGCGTCGCGTGGTCGGGCGCGGCCCAGCGTCCGGCGCATCGCGAACTCGGTGGACTCATCGGCATCGCTGACCGGGGTCAGGTCGGGCTTGGTCGACACATGCAGGTCGAGGGCCTTGTAGCGCTCCATCGACAGCGCGTCCGCGTCGTCGGCGAGGACGTGCGCGAGGCGTAGGTCGTCGGTGAACAGGCTGGCCACCGGGTCAGGCTAACCGGTGTTCACGGTCCTCTAGGCTGCCGGACACGGTCGCCGCGTGCCCGGCCCGGCGGGCCAGCACGGCTCGAGCACCACGGAGGTCGTCATGTTCGACACGATCAACGGCCTGCCGTTGCACCCGCTGGTGGTCCATGCGGCCGTGGTGCTGATCCCGCTGTCCGGCGTACTCGGTGTGCTGTACGCGGTGCCGCGGACACGGGCCTGGGCGCGCTGGGCATTGCCGGTGGTCAGCGTGCTGGCCCTGGGCTCGGCGTTCGTTGCGACGCAGAGCGGCCAAGCGTTGCAGGGCGCCCTCGGGTTCGACGGCGCGAACAGCGAGTCCACGGCGGCCGTGTTGGTCGAGCGGCACTCCGAGCTCGGCAGTCAGCTGCTGCTCATCATGGTGGCCTACACCGTGGTGGCCGTCGCGGCGGCGGTGTTCGCCGGCCGGTCGAGCGCCCCGGCACAGGCTCGCGGCGCCGCCCGGAGGAGCCAGCCGGTCGCTGTCGGCCTGTCGGTGCTGCTCGTGGTCGGAGCCGTGGTGGCCACCACCTGGACGTACCGGGTCGGTGACCTCGGGTCGCGTGCCGTGTGGAACCCGGCGGACAGCATCGACTACTCGGATTGAGCGGCGGGGTCCCCCATGCCATTAGGTTCGCCACGGGGGTCCCCCTCGCTCACTCCCCGCCGTGCGGTTCGCGGCTGCTCAGCACCCGGCGCATCGAGGCGACCCGGCGCGCGTCGAGGCGCCCGTCGGCGACCGCGGTGTCGAGGGCGCATTCCAGCTCGCCTGCGGCGTGCATGCAGCCCCGGGGGCACGAGGCAGCGGCCTCGGCGAGGTCGGTGAACGATGCCAGGACCGAGCTGGGATCGACATGGGCGAGGCCGAAAGAGCGGATGCCGGGCGTGTCCACGATCAGCCCGCCGAAGGGCAGCGCCAGTACAATGGCCGAGCTCGACGTGTGCCGGCCCCGGCCGGTGGCCTCGTTGACGTGGCTGGTCAGCCGGTACGCATCCGGCACCAGCGCGTTGACCAGCGTCGACTTCCCGACGCCGCTGTGGCCCACCAGCACGCTGACCCGATCCCGCAGCCGGGCGCGTACCTCGTCGAGGTCGCTGTCGCGGCCGGTCACCAGCATCGGCACGCCCAACGGCTCGTAGTCCGCGATCAGCTCCGCGGAGGACCCGAGGTCGGACTTGGTGAGGCAGATGACCGGCTGCATGCCTGCGTCGTACGCGGCCACCAGGCAGCGGTCGATGAGACGCGGGCGCGGGGGAGGGTCCGCGAGCGAGGTGACGACGACCAGCTGCTCGGCATTGGCCACGATGACCCGCTCGACCGGGTCGTCGTCGTCGGCCGTGCGGCGCAGCACCGTCCGTCGTGGTTCCACGCGCACGATGCGCGAGAGGCTGCCGGTGTCCCCGGTGACGTCTCCGACCATCTGCACGACGTCGCCGACGACTACCGCCTTGCGGCCCAGCTGGCGGGCCCGCATCGCGGTGACGGTCCGGTCGACAGCGTCGGACTCGACCAGGACCGTGTAGCGACCGCGGTCGACGGTCACGACCCGGCCGGAGACGGCGTCGGCGTGCGCGGGACGCTCCTTGGTACGCGGCCTGGTACGCCGGCGTGGCCGCTCGTAGTGCTCGTGATCGTGCTCCCCGTAGCGCTGGGTCACTGCAGGAACCTGCACCAGGCAACGTCGAAACCGGGGAACGTCTTGGCGGCCGTGGCGACGTCCTCCACCAGCACGCCGTCGACCGCGAGCCCGAGCACGGTGCCGGCGTGCACCATCCGGTGGTCGGCGTACGTCCGGAAGACGCCCCCGTGCAGCGGCGCGGGCTCGATGCGCAGTCCGTCGGGCAGCTCGCTGACCCGGCCACCGAGGCCGTTCACCTCGGTGCTGATGGCGGCCAGCCGGTCGGTCTCGTGACCGCGCAGGTGGGCGATACCGGTGAGCTGCGAGGGGGAGGTGGCCAACGCGCAGAGCGCGGTGACCACGGGCGTGAGTTCACCCACGTCGTGCAGGTCCGCAATGATCCCGTCGATCGGTGCACCGCCGGTCACCACCAGGTCGGTCCCGTCCCGGCTCACCTCGGCCCCCATCAGCGCCAGCAGCGAGCGCAGCTCGTCACCGGCCTGGTCGGTGTGCTCGGGCCAGTCGGCGACCCGGACCTGCCCGCCGGTGACCAGCGCCGCGGCGAGGAACGGGGCGGCGTTGGAGAGGTCCGGCTCGATCACCACGTCGTGCGCGGCGATGGGTCCGGGCTGCACCACCCAGCGGTTGGGCTCGTCGGTGTCGACGGTGACACCTCGCAGTCGCAGCTGGCTCACCGTCATGTCGATGTGCGGCACGGACGGGACGGGTTTACCGACATGACGCACATCGATCCCCTCGGTGTAGCGTGCGCCGGCCAGCAGGAGGGCGGAGACGAACTGGCTCGACCCGGAGGCGTCCAGCGTGACCACGCCACCGGTGACCGAGCCGTCGCCGGTGAGTCGGAACGGAAGGGCGCCGCGCCCGCCGTCGTCGATCTGGACTCCGAGCGAGCGCAGGGCGGTGATGATCGTGTCCATCGGCCGCTCGCGGGCGCGCGGGTCGCCGTCGAGATCGACCATGCCGTCGCACAACGCGGCGACCGGTGGCAGGAAGCGCATCACGGTGCCGGCCAGGCCGCAGTCGATGCTCGCCGGCCCTCGCAGCCTCGCCGGCGGGCTGACGTGCCAGGCGCCGGTCGTGGCGTCCTCGCGTACCTGGGCGCCAACCGCCCGCAGTGCGGCCGCCATCAGCAGGGTGTCACGGGCTCGCAGCGGTGCGCTGAGCACGGACGGGCCGTCGGCGAGTGCCGCGAGCAGGAGTGCGCGGTTCATCAGCGACTTCGAGCCCGGCAGGGCGATCCGCGAGTCCAGCGGCCGCTCGCGTCGGGGGGCGGGCCAGAGCGGCAATCCGGCGGGGGAGGAGGCTGTGCCGGTCACGGGGACGGTCATTGGCATCGAGGCTAGCGCTGGTCGGCTGCGCGAGGCACCGCCCAGCAGGCGATCAGCGTCGTCAGCGGTACAGCGGCGATGATGCCGAGGCTGCCAGCGAGACCCCGGACGATCTCGGTGGCCACCGGTTCGGTGCCGATGCCATCGGTCCACGACGTGCCCAGCGTCGACAACACCAGCAGCAACGGTAGCGACGCGCCGACGTAGGCGAGCACCAGGGTGTTCACGGTCGCCGACACGTGGGCACGTCCCACCCGCATGGCCGCGGTGAACAGCGAGCATCGTGGCGCATCCAGGTCGGCGGCGGCCAGCTCCCAGACGGTCGCGGTCTGGGTGACGGTCACGTCGTCGAGCACACCGAGAGCCCCGATGATCAGCCCGGCGAGCAGTAGACCCTCGAACTGCAGCTGCCCCTCGCCGGTCAGCCCCCGCAATGCCTGAGCCTCCTCGCTGAATCCGCGCAGGTTGCCCACGGCGATGAAGACGGTCCCGATCACGGCCGCGAGGGCCAAGCCGAGCAACGTACCGGTGAGCGCCACCGTCGAGCGCACCGAGACCCCGTACGTGGCGTACATGACGACGAGCATCACCACGGCGGCCGTCGCGAGGGCGACGGCTATCGGGGAGCCGCCGCCGAGCAGCGCTGGGAGCACGTAGACGCCGATCACGAGCAGGGTGAGCCCGAGGCTCAACAAGGAGGCGGCACCCTTCCAGCCGGACAGCGCGAGCACCCCGATCGCGAACAGCGCGACCAGTGACCAGATCGGCGTCGCGCGGTCGACGTCCAGGAAGGAGTACTGGTTGCCTGCCGGCGCCGCCCCGGCGAAGCCGACGACGATGTCCTCGCCGACGTCGACTGCGTTCGCGGCGTCCACAGGAGGAGCCTGCACACTCACCTGCTCGCCGTCCTCGAGCCGGACCGAGGCGATCAGGCAGTCGTTGCCGTCCGGACACTGCTCGAGGGCGCTCACCTGCCCGTCGAGGCGCGTGATGTCGTACTGCTCGCCGACGTCGACGCCTTCACTGGGCCAGGTCAGCGCAAGACCCAGGACCGCGCCGACGGCAACCAGGACGCCGACCACGGTGAGCACGAGCCGTACGTGCGGGGCAGCCGGCCCGAGGTCGAAGTCGTCGGACAGGTCGTGTGTGTGCACGGTCCCCGCCGTGGCGACCTGAGGCGGCTCCTCGCGCATCGGCGACGGAGGCTCAGGAACGCAGTGCCGAGGCCCGCTTGTTCGCCCGCTTCATCGCCTTCTTGCCGGCCTTGTGGGCGCGCTTGTTGGCCTTGGTCGCCCGCTTGTTGGCCTCACGCGACGCGTCAGCGGCCTTGTCGCGCACAGTCCCCCCGGCTTCCACGGCCGAATCCTTGGCGCGCGTCACCAAGAGCTTCTTGTGCGGGTCGCGGTCGATGCCGGCCATCAGCAGACCACCAGCCATCGAGACGTTCTTGAAGAAGTGCGTCTTCTGGTTGGCCTTGGCGGCCGGGTCGGTCTCCTTCCAGAACGCGTGCCCGGCGGCAGTCGTCGGTGCCAGCGTGGCGGCCAGCAGCAGCGACGACAGTCGTGGCAGCCGACCGGTCGCCAGCATCAGCCCGCCGGCCACCTGTGCCGCGCCGTTGATGCGGATCAGGGTGGCGACATCGTCGGGGATGGGTGCCGTGGGGGCGGCCTTCTTGACCATCGGCACGACCGTGTCCGCCACCGGCTTGGCCGTCGACGCGAGGGCGGTCGCGTTCTTGAGCGAGTTGACCCCGCCCACGACGAACATCGAGGCCATCATCGGGCGCGCAACTACTCGCAGAAGGGTCATGGGTCCATTCCTACCGTGTCCGGGCCCTATCTGCCCAGAGGGGGCCCCGGCTCACGGGGTGAGCCGGTGCAGGTCGCGGGGGAACAGCGTCACCTCCCGGATGTTGGCGGCCCCCACCAGCTGCGCCGTCCAGCGCTCCAGGCCGACCGCGAAGCCGCCGTGCGGTGGGATCCCGCGTCGGAACACGTCCAAGTACGTCTCGTACGGCGCAAGCGACTCCCCTCGCAGCTCGAGCGCGCGGATGTAGTCGTCGTAGCGGTGCAGCCGCTGCCCTCCGCTGACGAGCTCGAGCCCGCGGAAGAGCAGGTCGAAGGAGTTGGTCCACCGCGGGTCGTCGGGTTGCGGGTGGGTGTAGAACGCTCGCTTGGCCGCCGGATAACCCTCGACGGCGAGGAAGTCGCTGCCGTGCTCGGCCAGCGCCCACCCGCCCAGTGCGCGCTCGTGCTCGGGCGCGAGGTCAGGCTCGTCGTCGGGAGCACCGACCAGTCGCAACGCCTCGCGGAAGTGGATCGTGGGAATCTGCGCGGGTACCTCGGGCACCCGGGTGCCGAGCAGCTCCACGGCTTGCTCGGCGTCGGAGCCGATCGCCTCGAGCATGCCGGCAAGGCAGTCGCGCAACGCGGCCAGCACGTCGCGGTGGTCGTGCACGAAACCGAGCTCCGCATCGAGGGAGGTGTACTGGGCGAGATGGCGCGCGGTGCCGTGCGGCTCGGCCCGGAACACCGGTCCGACATCGAAGACCCGCTCGAACACCCCGACCATCGTCTGCTTGTAGAACTGTGGGGACTGGGCGAGGTAGGCCGGGCGTCCGAACCAGTCGAGCTCGAAGACACTCGCGCCCGACTCGGTTGCGGCCGCGACCACCTTCGGCGTGGCGATCTCGGTGTAGTGCGCCCTGTGCAGGGTGTCGCGGAAGCCTCGCATCGAGGCGGCGGCCAGCTGCCACACGGCCTGTCGGCGGGGGTGGCGCCACGTGGTGGCCGCGTGGTCGAGCAGGATCGGGAGGGTCGCGTCGAGCCCGGGTCGCCACAGGGCGACCACGGGGGTCTGCGCCGGTGCGCCGAGCTCCTCGATCACCGCGTCGATGACCTCGACGCCACCGGGGGCCTGGTCGGCCGACGTGACAGTTCCTCGCACCTCGATGGTCGACTCCTCGCCGAGACCGTCGAGCTGCCGGCGTACGTCCTCGTCGCGGACCACTACCTGCGCGAGTCCCGAGCGGTCACGTACGACGAGGAAGGTCAGGGCAGCCAGTCGGCGGCGCCGATGGACCCACCCTGCGAGCCGGACCTGGTCACCGACATGGTCGGCGAGGTGGCGGGCGAGCGTGCGGGGCTGAGCAGGGGACTGCATGAGTGGCACCTCCACAGAGCGGATCCCGGGAGGTGTGGGCGATCGGGTGTTCGCGGTGCCACCACACCTTCGTCGCACGCGAGCGTGCGACCTCTGTGTCCTGCCACGGCTCAAAGGTGTCTTCGGTGCACGGCCGGAGTCCGCCCTCGCAGCAACGGCGGCTCGCTGGGCTCCGGTGGTCGTGCGCCTACTCGTCCTCGTCTGTGCCGTGCCGCCAGGCTAGAGGGCGAGCGGTGGACAGCGCGACCGGGTTCCGGACGGCTTGTGCAAGGCTTCAGGCCATGTGCGGCAGGTACGCGGCCAGTGCGTCGCCGGAGGACCTGGTGGAGGAGTTCGAGGTCGAGCAGGTCGTCCTGCGCGAGGACCTCGGCCCTGACTACAATGTGGCGCCCACCGCGTCGGTGCCCGCGATCCTCTCGCGGCCCGTACGAGAGGAGCCCGACCGTGGGCCGGTACGCCGGTTGACCTCCTTGCGGTGGGGCTTGATCCCGTCATGGGCCAAGGAGCGCTCGATCGGCGCGAAGATGATCAACGCGCGGATGGAGACTGTCGCCGACAAGCCCGCCTATCGCCGTGCCTTTGCGTCCCGACGCTGCCTGTTGCCCGCCGACGGCTACTACGAGTGGTACCCGACATCCGAGCTCGGGCGGGGCGGCAAGCCGGTCAAGCAGCCGTTCTTCATCCGACCACGTGACGGGAGCCGGCTGGCCATGGCCGGCCTGTACGAGATCTGGCGCGACCCGGCGGTGGAGTCCGACGACGACCCGGATGCCTTCGTCTGGAGCAGCACGGTGCTGACCACCTCGGCCGAGGACTCACTCGGACACATCCACGACCGGATGCCGCTGATCGTGGAGCCGGAGCGCTGGGACAGCTGGCTGGGCACCACGAACACCGAGCGCGACGAGCTGCTGGGTCTGCTGGTGCCGGCAGCGCCGGGCCGCCTGGATTCCTACCCGGTCTCGATCGACGTCAACAGCGTGCGCAACAACGGTCCCCATCTGCTCGAACCGTTGGCGATCGAGCCAGTGCAGCCCACGCTGCCGGAGTCGCCGTGATCGACGAACGCGTCGTCGACACGCCCCGAGGTCCGGGCCGACTGGTGCAGCGTCGTCCGCCCAGTCCGTGGGCCACTCTGGTGCTCGGTCACGGCGCGGGCGGGGGGATCGACGCCCCGGACCTGGACCGGCTGTTCTGGTCCCTGCCGCGCGAGGGGATCACGGTGGCGCTGGTCGAACAGCCGTGGCGGTACGCCGGCAAACGGGTCGCTCCTGCTCCGGCCGTTCTCGACGAGGGGTTCCACGCCATTGTCAGCCGCCTGCGCGCCCGTACGCCCATGGTGGTCGGAGGCCGCAGCGCCGGCGCCCGGGTGGCCGCGCGCACCGGTCGCGGCCTCGGCGCCGTCGGGGTGCTCGCCTTGGCGTACCCATTGCACCCGCCGTCTGCGCCGCACAAGTCGCGGCTGGACGACCTGACCTCGAGCCGGCTGCCCAGCCTCGTGCTGCAGGGCACGCGCGACGCGTTCGGTGCTCCCCAGGCGTTCCCGCGGGAGGCCAACGTGGTCCCGATCCACGACGCCGATCACGGGTTCGCCGTGCCGAAGCGGTCCGGGACCACACAGGAGCAGGCACTCGACCTCGTGGTGCTCGCCGCGCTGGGCTGGATGCAGTCCCTGGTCGGGGGGCGGCGCTGAGCCGTGGGAACAACCGCCGCTGTGCGGCTGTTCTCACTGGTGTCTGACCGGCGTGTGTGAAGGAGCCCGAGTGAGTCCGCAAGGAATGTGCCTCGACCGATGCGACTCGAGGACGTTCACAATGGCGGTGGCACTCACGAGGTCGGCCACCGAGGGGGATCAGGTCCCGCGGGTAGTCTGGCAGGCGATGAACGACACGACTGGATCGCCTGCGGACCCGACGACACCGCCGCTGCTCGACCCCGACGACGCTCCCGAGGTCGACCTCGCCACCGAGACCACCGAGGAGCGCCGGACACGGTTCGAACGTGACGCGCTGCCGTTCCTCGACCAGCTCTACGGGGCCGCCATGCGCATGACGCGCAGCCCGTCCGACGCTGAGGACCTCGTCCAGGAGACGTTCGCCAAGGCGTACAGCGCGTTCCATCAGTTCCGCCCGGGAACCAACCTCAAGGCGTGGCTGTACCGCATCCTGACGAACACCTACATCAACTCCTACCGCAAGAAGCAGCGTCAGCCGCAGCAGCAGATGACCGACGAGATCGAGGACTGGCAGCTCGCGGCTGCTGAGTCGCACGGCTCGTCGGGTCTGAAGTCCGCCGAGATGGAGGCCCTGGAGCACCTGCCGGACTCCGATGTCAAGGATGCTTTGCAGGCGCTGCCCGAGGACTTCCGGTACGCCGTGTACCTCGCCGACGTGGAGGGGTTCCCGTACAAGGAGATCGCCGAGATCATGGGCACACCCATCGGTACCGTGATGTCGCGTCTGCATCGCGGCCGCCGCCAGTTGCGTGAGCTGCTCTCGGACTACGCACGCGGTCGAGGCATGGCCGGCGCGTCGGCAGGTGAGCGCTGATGGCTACCCAGGACCCGAACGAACCACAGGACTGCTCCGACGTCCTCGAGGCGCTGTACCTGTTCATCGATGACGAGATCGACGTGGCCAACTCGCGGCTGATCCGTCAGCACCTCGAGGCCTGTGCCCCGTGCCTGGAGAAGTACGACCTCGAGCAGATCGTACGAACCCTCGTCGCGCGCTCCTGCACGGAGCGGGCGCCGGTTCCGCTGCGTGAGCGGGTGCTGTTGTCTATCCGCGAGGTGCAGGTGCAGATCAGCGTCGACGAGCGGGGTCCCGGCTCGGCCTTCTGAGCATCCTGGAAGTCCCGTACCTCAATGTGGTACGGGACTCGGGCTGTGCTCAGAGCGTCACGCGTTGGGACGCTTGCCGTGGTTGGCGCCCTTCTTCTTGCGAGCGCGGCGCTTGCGGCCGGTCTTGCCCATGCTGTCCTCCTCGCCGCCTGTGCGTGCTGGTAGACCATCCTCCCACAGCGCCGGTCCGTGAGTTTGGTCGCGCCGATCCGTATGTTCGGTGGCCGTCACCCGCGCGGGCACACTCGCCCGGTGTCGTTGGAGCATCTGATCGCCAGCCCGGTCGGAGCCCGGATCGACGTCACGGCCACGCTGATGTACGTGGACGGCAGCTGTGCGCTTTGAGGCCAGCCTGACACTGGGCAACGGCCGGGCTGCCGGGCACGGCGAAGTGACGCGCGTGGCTGTCAACTGGGAGCGGTTCCTGTCGCGCCTCCTTGACGGGCGGGAGCAAACTCACGGACGGGCGTCAGTGAACTCACGGACGGGCGGGAGCAAACTCACGGACGGGCGTCAGAGCGGGAGACGGAAGCCCCAGAGGGTGACGCCGTCGCCGTCGCGTGCCGCATGGAGGACCCGATCGAGCTCCGGCGCGCGGATGAAGCCGTACGCCGCGTACAGGCGGTGCGCGTCGAACATCTGCGGAAGGCTGTTCAGGACCACCTCACGGGCGCCGTCGGCCCGGGCTCGCGCCAGACACGCATCCACCAACGAGCGGGCCACACCGCGCCGCCGGAGCGTCGGGTCCACCGCGAGCATGCGGAACTCCGCTTGGTCGTCACGCCCAGCGAGCTCACGGTAGGGCGAACCGCGCGGGCACCACGTCACCGTGCCGACGACCGCACCGCCGAGTTCGGCCACCCAGACCTCGGCTTGGCCGGCCCGGTCAGTGACATCCGCCAGCTGAGCGGCGTACGGGTCGTCCTCGCCCAGGAAGCCGTCCGCGGCGTAGGCACCGACCGTGATGCGCCCGACCGTCACGTGCTCATCGGTCCGAGCCGGGCGAACGGTGGGGGACGGGGCCAGCTGAGCGCCGTGACCCTCCACGCTCGACGCGGTCGCGCAAGTCGGGTCGGCGTTCATGGCCAGAACCCTACCCACGGCTAGGCTTCTGGCGTGCCCTCGCTGGACCACGTCGTGCGCCACCGGACCACCCTGTCGGCGCAAGACCTGGCCTGGCTCCACCTGCTGATCGTCGACTGGCAGATCATCGCCGACCTGAGCTTCGCCGACCTCGTGTTGTGGCTGCCTGACTCCGACCGGGCGGGCTTCTGGGCCGGCGCCCAGATGCGGCCCACCACGGGACCGACCGCCTACCTCGACGACATCGTGGGCAGTTTTGTCGCAGCCGGCCGCAAACCGCTGATCGACGCCGCGTGGCACGAGGGGCGCATCGTTCGCGAAGGCGATCCGGAGTGGCGCGACGAGGTGCCGGTGCGCGTCGAGACGATCCCGGTACGCCGGGGGGAGCGGCTGCTCGGGATCATCGCCCGCAACACCAACCTGCTCGGGATACGGACGCCGAGCAGGCTGGAGCTGTCGTACCTGCAGACGGCGGGTGACCTCACCCGGATGATCAGCGTGGGGGCGTTCCCGATCCCGGGGGAGCGGCCGGACCTGGCCGACTCGATGCGGGTCGGCGACGGCTTCGTCCGTGTCGACGTGGCCGGACGGGTGATCTACGCGAGCCCCAACGCCATGTCGGCCATGCGTCGACTGGGTCTGGTGGGCGACGTGGTCGGGCTGTCGCTCGCGGAGGCGGTCCGCGAACTCACCGATCCCTCGCCTGAGCCGGTCGACCGGGGGATCGCATCGATGCTGGCCGGGATCGTCCCCGGGTCGGCAGAGCTCCAGCGGGAGACGACCTCCCTGGTGATCCGGGTGATCCCGCTGTCGACCGGCCGGTCAGCGACGGGGGCGCTGGTCCTGATGCGCGACGTCACCGAGCTGCGACTGCGTGAGCGCGAGCTGATGACCAAGGAGGCGACGATCCGGGAGATTCACCACCGGGTCAAGAACAACCTGCAGACGGTGGCAGCGCTGCTGCGGCTGCAGGGCCGGCGTCTCCCGCCCGGGTCGGGACGTGAAGCCCTCGAGGAGGCCGTCACGCGGGTGGGGACCATCGCAGTGGTGCACGAGACGCTCAGTCAGGCCTTCGACGAAACTGTGGACTTCGACCAGATCGCTGATCGCCTGCGTCTGATGGTCGTCGAGGTCTCGTCGCAGGGTGCGACGGTCTCGACCTCGCGGGTCGGGACGTTCGGGGTGCTGCCGGCAGAGGTTGCCACGCCGTTGGCGATGGTGCTCACCGAGATGATGCAGAACGCCGTCGAGCACGGTCTCGGCGCTCGGGCCGGTCACCTGCGCATCGGCGCCCGGCGAACCGACGGATGGCTGACAGTCACGGTGACCGACGACGGACGGGGCCTCCCGGCGGACTTCGACCCGGTGTCGTCGAGCAACCTCGGGGTGTCGATCATGTCGACGCTGGTGGAGGGTGATCTCGGGGGGAAGCTCACGTTCTCGACACCGTCGGGCGGCGTCGGTGGCACGGCTGTGAGCGCGACACTGCCCCTGCCAGGTGGCGGCTGAGCCGCGCATCGGACATGGGGCAGTCACGTGCTTGAGTTCAGGCGGTACGGATGCGCGCACGAGCGTTGCGGCGCTTGAGAGCCCGGCGCTCGTCCTCGCTCAGACCACCCCAGACCCCGTGGTCCTGGCCGGACTCCAGTGCCCACGCGAGGCACTGCTCGCGCACGTCGCAGCGACGGCACACCTGCTTGGCCTCCTCGATCTGGAGGATGGCGGGACCGGTGTTGCCGATCGGGAAGAACAGCTCGGGATCCTCGTCGAGGCACGCCGAGCGGTGTCGCCAATCCATGGCGGCGGCTCCTTGTCAGTTGCGGGAGCGACGGTCCGGGTCCGACCGCCGCGTTTCGTTACGTTGTGAATCTGTTCACGAACTCGGTCACCAGGGGAAGCGCTGATCCCACCTGATGGACGGCCCGCGAGCAAGAGCGGGCCAGCCCGCTTGCGAACCTCAGGTTCCAGCCTGACAAGTCTTGTCGCTCTTCACAACCCCAAAGCTGCTGTCGGTTAGGTCACACCCGCCAGTGCTAGTCCTGTGACAACCCAGCCCGCAGCCGCGCCAGTGTCCGTGACAGCAGCCGCGACACGTGCATCTGCGACATGCCGATCTCGGCAGCGATCTGGGACTGGGTGCACCCGTGAAAGAACCGCAGCACCAGGATCTGCCGGTCACGCGGGTCGAGCTCGGCCAGCAGGGGACGCAGCGACTCGCGGTACTCGACGTTGCCGAGCTCGTGGTCGATCTGACCGAGGGTGTCCACCATGCTCAGGCCGTCGCCCTCGCTCGGGAAGTCCTGGGCGTCGAGCGAGACCGTGGCGTAGGCGTTGGCCGACTCGAGCCCTTCCAGGACCACGTCCTGGCTCACCTGCATCCAGTCGGCGATCTCGGCCACGGTGGGTGACCGCCCCAGCTGCTGGGTGAGCTCACTGGTGGCGGTCCCCAACGACAGCCGCATCTCCTGTAGGCGTCGGGGTACCCGGATGGACCAGCCGCGGTCGCGGAAGTGCCGCTTGATCTCTCCCACGATGGTGGGCGTCGCGTACGTCGAGAACTCGACTCCCCGTTCGGGTGCGAACCGGTCGATGGCCTTGAGCAGACCGATGGTGCCCACCTGGGTCAGGTCGTCCAGCGGCTCGCCGCGGTTGGCGAAGCGACGTGCGAGGTGTTGGACCAGCGGCAGGTTCGCCCGCACGAGCTGCTCACGCAGCTGGGCGCGCTGCGCACTGTCCTCGTCCAGTTGCACGAGGGCGAGCAGGGCTGCCCGCGTCGCCGCACGCGGATCCTCATTGGCGGGCACCGACAGCGGCAGCGGCGCCGACCGGAGGTCGTCCAGGTGCGGGGGAGGAGTGGAGTTCACGGCCAACCGATACCGCCTCAGCCCTGTGCGTCGGGTCGGCGGCGGGTGAGCTCGATGGTCAGCAGGTCAGGTTCGGTCAGCCGGACGTCGACGGAGCTGGCCAGGGCGGTCAGCACCGTCCAGGCGAAGCCGTCCCTGGAGGGCAGCTGCGGGCATCGAGAGCGCACCGACGCGCTGAAGGTGACCGTGTCACCGCCGAGGACGAAGCGGCAGGACAGCCGTGAGCCCGGGTTCGCCTGGGCCAGGAGCATCGAGGACGCCTCGTCGACCGCGATCCGCAGGTCCTCGATGTCGTCGAGCGTGAAGTCCATCCGTGCGGCCAGGCCGGCGGCTGCGGTCCGCAGCACCGAGAGGTACTCCCCAGCGGCAGGGACCTCCACATCGATCTTCGTGTCGTGCAAGGCGTCGTCTCGCGCCTCGACGTCGGTCACAAGCTTCCTCTCCCTGGCGGGGCCGCTGCGGGTGCGCACGCTGGTCAGCGCAATGTATCGGGACGGGGGTCACTCCTGCGAGATGCGGCCCCGATGTGCCCAGAGTTCACCGCGACGCCGCCCCCGGACGGCAGGTGGTCTGACAGCCGCGATCGGGCCGCCTAGGGTCGAGCACATGTTCTCCGCCTGCGTCGAGTCCTTCAGCAATGACGATCCGCTGTCAGGTCTGGTGCTCGGGGAGCGACCGGACCCGTCGGTTCCCGACGGGTGGACCACTGTCTCGGTCAAGGCAGCGGCTCTCAACCACCACGACCTGTGGTCGCTGCGCGGGGTCGGGCTCGGAGAGGACGAGCTTCCTCGCATCCTCGGTTGCGACGCGGCCGGTGTCGACACCGACGGTAACGACGTCGTCGTGCACTCCGTGATCAGCGAGCCGAGCTGGCTCGGCGACGAGACTCTCGACCCGAAGCGTTCGCTGCTATCGGAGCGGTACGAGGGCACCTTCGCCGAGCAGGTCGCAGTGCCGCGTCGCAACGTCGTCCCCAAGCCGGAGCGGCTCTCGTTCGAGGAGGCGGCGTGCCTGCCGACGTCGTGGCTGACGGCGTACCGGATGCTGTTCACCAACGGCGGGCTCAAGCCGGGTGACACGGTGCTGGTCCAGGGGGCCGGTGGTGGTGTCTCCACCGCGGTCATCACCCTGGCGCGCGCCGCCGGGCTGCGGGTGTTCGCCACGAGTCGGGACGAGGCCAAGCGGTCCCGCGCGCTCGAGATCGGAGCCCACGAGGCGGTCGAGAGCGGTGCCCGGTTGCCGGCCAAGGTCGACGCCGTGATGGAGACCGTCGGGGCGGCCACCTGGTCGCACTCGATCAAGTCCCTCAAGCCGGGCGGCACGGTGGTGATCTCCGGCGCCACCTCGGGGCCCGACCCGTCCAACGCCGAGCTCACGCGCATCTTCTACCTGTCGATGAAGGTCGTCGGGTCAACGATGGGCACCCGCGAGGAGCTCCGGCAGCTGGCGGCGTTCCTCGAGATCACCGGCACCAAGCCGCTGATCGACCGCGTCCTGCCGATGGACCAGGCCCGCGACGGCTTCGCCGCCATGGCCGACGGCGACGTGTTCGGCAAAGTGGTCTTCACCCTGTGAGAGGCCGGCCGCGGTTTACCAGGGTCCCTTAGTAAACCCCACCAACCATGGGTTGCGTCCCATGGGCAGTGACAACATGCCATGGGGAGTCCGCCGAGTCGATCCTCCCGAGCGGTGGTACGGATGGGGCGGCTGTGACGCGGCTTCTCCGCTGACCAGTCGTGCTGACCAGCCGTGGCAACCAGAGGAGAGATGCAGCGTGACGACGCTCACGGTCCGGCAGGCCACGACGGAGGACGCCGTGGCCACTGCCCGATGCCAGTTCGCCTGCTGGCGTGAGGCATACGCGGACCTTGCGGGGGACGAGGTGCTTGCACGGCGCACAGCCGACCCCGACCGGCGCGCCCGACTGTGGCGTCGCCTCATCAGCACCGGGGAACGCACCTGGCGGGCCAGGCGGTTCTACACGCGACACGGCTTCGTCCCCGCCGGTACGGCCAAGCACGACCCCGCCTTCGGGTTGCAGGAGATGCGGATGGTCCGTCGCGCGGCGGGCCGCTGATCCTGGCGCCACGGC
>JACCXZ010000007.1 GCA_013696745.1 Nocardioidaceae bacterium
TGAAGTCGAGGATGTGGCACGTCGAGTGCGCCTCGTCGCGGCCACCGACCCGCTTGGTGGTGCGACTGCACTTGTATCCCAGACTCACGATCAGTTCGTACGTGTCGTCAGCCAGCCCGTGGTCGCAGACGGCGAACTGAACGGACCCGCAGTTGGTGACGGTGCCGTCGGTGTCGAGCAGACCGGCGAGCAGCGCCCGTCGCTGACGCTCGCTGGCGCGCAGGTACACGGCGGGGATGTGCTTGTCGCCGAGCACTCCGATCGTTCTCAACCGCGCCTGCACGGTGCCGTGGTGGGCGTGGCAGCGCGTGCATCGTCGCATCCCCGAGAAGGGTTCACCGCAGTCGGCGCACACCTCGCATGACCGCTGCAGAACAGGCTGGACCGGCAGACCTACGTGGTACAGCAGTCTGCCAGCGTGTCCTACCACGTAGCCGTCCAGCTCAACCAACGAGGCGATCTCCGGATCCGCGCTGGTGAAGCGGGCCGACGCCGTGTGACCGTCACCCAGCCATACACCGAGCGTGTAGGGCGCGACCAGCAGGTCGGCATCGGGCAATGTGACGGGCGCGGCGTTGACCACCGAGTGGTTGAGCCGTTGATCAGTGCCGACACGCACGGTTGCGGCCAGCTGTTCGGTCGTGACGACCGAACCGATCAATGGCCGCGTCGTGGTCGCGTGTCTCGAGGCCGAGACCTCGGCTCGGGCCTTGCGCACTGCCCAGGTCTCGGTCAGCCACTGGTGCTCTGCATCAGCGACGATCCGGGCGCCGTCGGAGAAGGACACCTCGTAGCAGGAACGCCCGCGCATTACGTCGGTGGCGGCGACGACGCGGGTAGCTCGGCCGTCGGCCCCGAGCAGGCGGTCGCCGACCGCAACCTCACCCATCGTCGTCCAACCCTCGGGGGTGGGCAGCGGAGTGTCGAGCGCAAGCGCCTTGCCCAGCGCCGGTCTCGCCGCGACGATGACCATCTGGCCGCCCTGCAACCCGTTGGTCAGCTCGTCGAGGTCTGCGAACCCGGTCGGCACCCCGGACATGCCGCCGTCGTGTGCGCTGATCGCCTCGATCTCGTCCAGCGTCCCCGCCATGATCTCGCTCAGGGGCAGGTAGTCCTCACTGGCGCGGCGCTCGGTGACCGAGAAGATCTCCGCCTGGGCCCGGTCCACCGTGTCGTCCACCTGGCCTGCGCCGGCGTACCCGAGCTGGGCGATCTTGGTGCCGGCATCGACCAGGCGACGCAGGATCGCCTTCTCCCGCACGATCTCGGCGTAGTAGCCGGCGTTCGCAGCGATCGGCACGCCGGAGACGAGGTCGTGCAGGTACGGGGCGCCGCCCACCTTGGCGAGGTCGCCGCGACGGGACAGCTCAGCGGCCACGGTGACCGCGTCGGCAGGTTCACCTCGCCCGTAGAGATCGATGACCGCGTCGTAGATCGACTCGTGCGCGGGACGGTAGAAGTCCGTGCCGGTGATCGCCTCGAGCACGTCGGCGATGGCGTCCTTGGACAACAGGACCGCGCCGAGCACGCTCTGCTCGGCAGCATGGTCTTGCGGTGGGGTGCGCCCGGCCGGGGATGAGTCGAAGCTCGTGCGACCACCCGGAGAACCGCCGAAGATCGCGTTGAAGTCGTCCGGCGGCTCCGGCAGGTCGCGCGTGTCCGCAACGCTCACGGTGTGCTCACCGACCTCTCCTCGACGACTTGCGGGACACCGGGAGGGTCGCCCGACGAACGCCTGACCTCCCGTCGTCAGGCACGCTACGGACCGGCTCCGACAGCCTCGCGAAGTCCGGCCGAGCGGGCCACACCTACGTAGCGGTGTGCCCGGCCAGACACTAGGGAACACGCACGCCCAGCGATAGGCGACCGTGCACAGGGGTCTGTGGACAACTTCCTGTCTGCTGTGGAAACTCGCCGTCGTCCCTGTGCACAGGCTGTGCGTAGCCCTGTGTACATCGTCCAGTCTCCGCTCCGCGCGTGGCTCTGACCTGCGACGATCCCCATCCACCCCATGTGGAGCCAAGAATCATCCGCCGATGTCCGCGGCATCGATGTTCTCCCACATCGCCGTGTCGACAAAGCCACGGACGATGCGTCACCCATCATTTGGTACTGCCCCGGTGACGGCCATTACAGTGGTTCGGATGACTAGACGCGGTCGGCCGCGTTGGAGCAGCGACGACGCCGAGATCGCTCGGCTCGCGGTCCCCGCCTTCTTCGCCCTGCTCGCCGAGCCCATGTTCCTGCTGGCCGACACCGCGATCGTGGGATACCTCGGCACCCCGGAGCTCGCCGGCCTGGCGATCGCGGCCAGCGTGTTGCAGACCATCGTCGGCCTGGCGGTGTTCCTCGCCTACGGGACCACCGCGACCGTGGCGCGCCACCTGGGAGCCGACGACCTGGCCGGGGCCCTGCGCTCCGGCGTCAGCGGTGTCTGGCTCGGACTGGGCCTCGGTGCGGTCGCGACCCTTGTCTTCGCAGCCGGGGCGGAGCCCATCATCGGCTGGTTCGGCACCAGCCGCGAGATCGAGGAGCACGCGGTCACGTACCTGCGGGTCTCGGCCTTCGGGCTACCGGCGATGCTGATGATCCTGGCAACGACCGGCATCCTGCGCGGGCTGCAGGACGTCCGCACGCCGCTGGTGGTCGCAGTTGTCGCCAACCTGGCCAACATCGTCCTCAACCTGGTCCTCGTGTACGGGGTCGGGCTCGGGGTGGCCGGCTCGGCACTGGGCACCGTCATCGCCCAGTGGGGAGCCGCCATAGTGCTGTCCGGTGTCGTCGTGCGTGCCGCCCGGCAGCACGACAGTTCGCTGCGCCCGGCTCCGGCCGAGATCCTGCGCACTGCCCGTACCGGCGTGCCGTTGTTCGTCCGTACGCTCACTCTGCGGGCAGCGTTGCTGCTCGGTGTCGTGGTCGCGGCGACGATGCCGGCCGCGTCGGTGGCCGCCCACCAGATCACGTTCAGCGTCGTCAGCACGCTGGCCTTCGGCCTGGACGCCATCGCCATCGCCGGACAGGCCATGACCGGGCGCTACCTCGGCGCCGGTGACGTCGTCGGCGCGCGCCGAGTGACCCATCGGATGGTGAAGTGGGGCACGTGGTCCGGCGTCATCGCCGCAGCCGGCGTGGCTGCGGCCAGTCCCTGGCTCGCACATGCGTTCTCCGGTGATTCCGCGGTGCGCGACGTCTCGGTCGCCGCCTTGCTGGTGGCCGCGCTCATCCAGCCGGTGTCCGGCATCGTCTTCGTCCTCGACGGCGTCCTGATCGGCGCCGGCGACGGCCGGTACCTCGCGTACGCCGGGCTGCTCACCCTGCTGGCCTACGCACCGCTCGCGCTGTTGGTGTGGTGGGTGGGGGCCGGGCTGGCCTGGCTGTGGGCGGCGTACGGCGCGCTGATGGTGGCCCGGATGCTCACGCTCGTGCTGCGTGAGCGCTCCAATGCCTGGCTCGTCACCGGGATCCTTCGTCCGGCCCACGCCGGCGAGCCGCTTGGCGAGGCTCAGTAGGCTCTGGCCTCATGTCACCCCTGAACCTCGCCGGTGCCGGCTGGTTGCTCTCGACGCTCGGGCTCGGCGGTTTCCTCGGGGGAATCGGCGGCTGGATCGCGGTGCTCGGCCACGGTGTCATGGCCTACGGATTGCAGCACATCCGCTGGCGCAACGACTGGTTCGGTCGTGCCTTCTGGCTCACGGTGGTGGCGCTGGTGCTCATCCTGACGCTGCTCTTCCAGCTCTTTCTCGACCGAGCCCAGATCTACACCCTGACGCTCACCCAGGCCGCGATCGCCTTCACGGTGGCCCGGGGCGTCAGTGAGCGCCTGGTGCCCGCCGGACGGCCGACCGGCAAGATGCTCGCGCTGACGATCACCAGCGTCGTGGTCACGACGACCACGGTGGCCATCGTGGTGTTGGACATCCTGGTCGTGGCCGGTGCCGGGCTGCCCAGCACGCCTCTTGCGGTGCTGCTGCTGCTGTCCGGTCTGTCCGGCATCGTGTTTGGCGTCCTGTTGCTCACCCTGAGCCGCGAGCCGGCCCTGCAAGCCGGCAGCTGATACGCGGCTCGTCACGCGGGCCCATGACCGACCGGCTCAGCCGGCGACCACCTCGAGCCGCACGGTCGCGGACACGTCGGGATGCACGCGGACGTCGACGGTGTGCTCGCCGACGTTCTTGATCGGCTGGCCGACCTCGATCCGTCGCTTGTCGATGTCGGGTCCACCGGCGGCCTTGATGGCCGAGGCGATGTCGGCAACGGTCACGGCGCCGAACAACCGGCCGCCGCCACCGGCGTGGACGGTCAGGGCGACGGTGGAGGCCTCGAGTCGACCCTTGACCTCCTCGGCCTGTGACACATCGCGCACGTCTCGCACCTGACGGGCCTTCTTGATGGAAGAGATCTGCTTCTCGGCGCCCTTGCTCCACCGCATGGCCAGGCCGCGAGGCTGGAGGTAGTTGCGGCCGTACCCGTCCTTGACCTCGACGATGTCGCCGGGGGCTCCGAGGTTGGTCACCTCGTGGGTGAGGATCAGCTTCATTGCAGTCCCCTCCTCAGCGGGTCGTCGAGGTGTAGGGCAGGAGCGCCATTTCGCGGGCGTTCTTGATCGCCGTGGCGATCTGGCGCTGCTCTTGGACGCTCACACCGGTCACTCGGCGGGCACGAATCTTGTTGCGGTCGGAGATGAACTTGCGGAGCAGGCCGGTGTCCTTGTAGTCGACGTAGGTGATCTTCGCGGCCTTGAGCGGATTCGACTTCTTCTTCGGCTTGCGGACGATGGGCTTGGCCATTGTGGTGCTTCCTCTCAGAAAGCCCGGCGACTGGGCCGGAATGGTCAGACAGACGGGACGGGACAGGTGCTAGAACGGCGGGTCGTCGGTGGAGCCGCTCGGGGAGGACGCCCACGGGTCGTTGCCGCCGGAAGAGCCGGCCGGTGACCCGCCCGAGGAGCCTGACTGTGAGGGCTGGGACGCCCACGGGTCGTTGCCGCCCGCACCTGCGGACGGGCCGCCGGCCGATCCGCTGGAGTCGCTCCCGCCGGACCAGCCGCCTCCACCGGTGCCGGAGCGGCTCGCCTTGGTCACCTTGGCGGTGGCGCTGCGCAGGCTGGGGCCGATCTCGTCCACGTCGATCTCGAAGACCGTGCGCTTCTCACCCTCGCGTGTCTCGTACTGACGGCTCTTCAACCGCCCCTGCACGACCACCCGGGTGCCCTTGGTGAGTGACTCGGCGACGTTCTCCGCCGCCTGGCGCCACACCGAGCAGCCGAGCCACAGGGTCTCGCCGTCCTTCCACTCCCCCGTCTGGCGGTCGTACGTCCGCGGGGTGGACGCCATGCGGAAGTTGGCGACTGCGGCCCCCGAGGGAGTGAAGCGCAGCTCCGGGTCGTCGACGAGGTTGCCGACGACCGTGATGACGGTTTCGCCTGCCATGGGTGCTCCTACAGGTGGGTGTCAGAGATGAACCGGTGTGTCGACGACCCTAGGGCCAGGTGCCGACAGTGTTCCGGGTCGTGAGGGGCTCAGGCGCCGTGCAGCTCGGGGCGCAAGACCTTGGTCCGCATGATGGCTTCGTTGAGGCCGAGCTGGCGGTCCAGCTCCTTGACCGTCGCGGGCTCGGCGTTCAGCTCGATGACCGCGTAGATGCCCTCGGTCTTCTTCCTGATCTCGTAGGCCAGACGACGACGACCCCACACGTCGACGCTCTCCACGGTGCCGCCGTCCTGGCGGACCACGTTGAGATAGGTGTCGAGCGACGGTGCGACCGTGCGCTCCTCGAGATCAGGGTCGAGGATGACCATGACTTCATAACGACGCAAGGCGACCTCACCTCCTTCGGGCTAGGCGGCCACGGTCTCTCCGTGGCAGGAGGGCGATGCATCCGGTGCGGACGGGCACGCCCGTTCACACGCGAGCCCGGCTCGTCGCCGGGCAACCTGGGGAGTGTAGCCGTGAGCAGCCGTGCCGGGCCAATCCGGCGGCGGATCGGTGGAGTTTGACCTCACCGACCTCATCCGTCACAGCGGACAGGAGAATGCACCTCCGCGACCCGCTGGAAGGTACTTTCTCCCGCTCGACGGTGCCGGTGGGGCTGCTGTGACGCCCGGCCAAGGGCCCGTCGAGCAGGGCCGACCGAGGTAGCGCCACGCATCGTCGACCGGGCCGAGCACACACCCGTGATTGCGCAGCGCACGGACCAGGCGTTCCAGCGTCCGGGCCGGGCGGACGTACAGGTCCTTGGCGTGCACGATCAGGACGAACCAGCCTGCCTGGGCGAGGTCCTCGTTGCGGAAGACGTCGCGGTCCACCCGTTGTGTCTCCCCATCGTGGTGACGGCCGTCGTACTCGATCGCCACCCGGTACGCCGGGTAGAGCAGGTCGGGCCGCGCGATCCACCGCCCGTTCGCGTCATGGACGTCGAGGTTGGTGACTGGCTCGGGCAGTCCTGCCGCGACGATCAGGAGCCGCAGCCAGGTCTCCATCGGCGAGTCCACGCGAGGACGCACGAGTGCGGCGGCCCGGCTCACGCGCAGCCCGGTCACCCCGGTGAAGCCGGCAGCGGCCGCCACCAGGTCCCCTGGCCGCACGAGTCCGCGCCGTGTCAACGCGTCCCCGGCGATGACGGCATCGAGCAGCGAGAGGGTGCCCGCCAGCTGCACGAACGTGACAGCCGGGTCGCCGACCAGGCGACCGTCGACGAGCCGCAAGGAGGGCGGTGATGCGTACGCGTGCCAGCTGACCCCCTGCACCTGCGGCGCCCGGAGTCCGCGGCCGACACCCACGTGCGGGCGGACTGGGTCGCACACCGGCAGCCCCCACACCGCTGCGGCGCTGTGGTGGGTGGCGAAGCTGTCACGCGGCGCCAGCAGCAGGGCGGCGTCAAGCCGTAGCAGCGCGGAGTCGGGCACGTCCGCGCAGACGTGCACGCCGTGCAGGACGCCTCGAAACCGGGAGCCTGCGAGCATCCGGGCGGTCACGCCGAGCCGCTTCGCCCGGCCTGTTGTGAAGGGCACTCCCCGCAACTGCTGCGGCACTGAGGTGGGCACGTTCGAGCATGGCCCAGTGCGGCGGGTTCCCGAGCCGGTCGTCCACAGGCGCTTCGAGCGCCGCCGCTCACCGCTCACCGGCGACGTCCCAGGCGACCCACCCGCACCACGGGGCGGGAGAAAGCACCTCCCGACCCGCGGCGCCAGGTGCTTTCTCCCGTACGACGTGACGGGTGGGGTTGGAGTTGCAGCGGCGAGGCTGAACGCGCCCGCTGGCCAGCCACGCCTCGAGGCGAGGCCGCTCACTCAGTCGTGATCGCCCGCAGCACGTTCAGCCTGGCCGCACGCCGGGCGGGCAGCACCGCCGCGAGCACGCCCAGCACAGCCGCCACCGCAACCACGATCGCCAGTTGCCCGACCGGGATCGCCAGGTCCGTGACCCCGTCGTCGGCCACCGAGCGCTGCAGCACCACGCCGAACACCAGGCCCATCGCGACGCCGAGCACCCCGCCCAGCACCGCGATCGCCACCGCCTCCAGCCGAACCATTCGCCGCAGCTGACGCCGGCTGAGGCCCACGGCACGCAGCAGCCCGACCTCACGGGTGCGCTCGATGACGCTCAGCGCCAGGGTGTTAACCACCCCGAGGACCGCGATGACGATGGCGAGGCCGAGCAGCGCGTAGATCAGGAAGAGCAGCTGGTTCACGCTGGCGCGCTGCGCGTCGGTGAAGTCCTCCTGGTTCTGCACTGTGACCGTCGGCAGGTCCGCCACCACCTCGTCGAGCTGCGCGCCGAGTTCGGACTGCGAGACGCCTTCGGCCGCGTTGACGCTCACCGTGGAGTCCTGGCGCTGCACCTGTGCCGCCTCCAGGGTCGAGAACGGCAGCAGTGCGTTGCCGACGACCTGCGACGTCTCGTACGTACCGGCCACCTCGGCTTCCTGGTCGCCGGAGGGGAACGTCAGCGTCACGGCGTCACCGGTCGTGACCCCACGCTCCTGCGCCGCATCCTCGGACAACGCGACCTGGCCGTCACCCACGTTCAGGCTGCCGGAGGTGTCCCGCAGCTCGTACACCGCCAGCAGCTCGTCGGGGTCGGCGGCGGTCACGAACGCGCCCGTACCGTCGATGTCGATCGGCAGGCTCTGGGCCTGGGACACCTCGTCCACGCCGTCGAGGTCGCGCACATCGTCGGAGATGGTGGTCGAGAAGTTGGTGAAGGTGGGGCTGGAAAGCAGGTAGTCGGTCGTGAACTCCTCCTGCACTGCCACCTCGATCGACTTGTTGATCGACGCACCGAGCACCGCCATCGTCGAGACGAGCGCGAGCCCGATCATCAGCGCGGACGCGGTGGCGGCGGTCCGCCGGGGATTACGCAGGGCGTTCTGGGTCGCCAGGACGCCGACTGTGCCGAAGACCCGTCCGTACGCGACTCCGAGCCCGCGCAGCACCGGGCGCCCGAGTACCGGGCTCATCAGTGCGACAGCGATCAGCACGGTGAGGACGCCGCCGCCGACGAGGTAAGCGGTGTAGTCCACCGAGGTGAAGAGCCCGACCAGCATCAGCGACGTCCCGGCAGCAGCGAGCACAGCACCTACCAGTGTGCGGCGCCGGACAGAGGACTCCGGGAGCGCCACGTCGTCACGCATCGCGGCGACCGGTGAGATCCTGCTGGCGCGGCGGGCGGGCAGATACGCCGCCACCACGGTCACCGTCATCCCGACGACGTAGCACACGAGCGCCGTACGGAGCTCGAACTGCAGGGGGGTGCCCGACAGGTCGAGCCCGAAGTAGCCGAACAGCGCCCGCAGCCCCACCGCCAGGCCGAACCCGAGCACCAATCCCAGCGTGGAACCGACGAAACCGACTGCCGTAGCCTCCGCCAGCACCGAGCGCGTGACCTGCCGACGCGACGCCCCCATCGCCCGCAGCAGCGCCAGCTCACGGCTGCGCTGGGCGACCAGGATCGAGAACGTGTTGATGATGAGGAAAGTGCCGACGACCAGCGAGATGGCCGCGAAGATCAGCAAGAAGGTGCTGAGGAAGCCGAGGGCGGTGGAGACGATGTCCTCGGTCTCCTCGGCGGACTGGTCGCCGGTGACCGCTTCGACTCCCTCGGGCAGCACGGCGGTGGCGGCATCGACGAGCTGCTGCTGGGAGACTCCCGGCTCGGCCGTGAGTCCGATCGAGTCGAAGACGTCCTCACCATCGAGGAAGATCCCCTGCGCCGTGGGGGTGTCGAAGAACACCAGCGAGGCGCCGGCCAGCCCCCCACCGCCGAACTCCGCGATACCCACCAGCTCGGCTTCGATCCGCGGCTGAGGACCCGCGGCCACCATCGAGACCGCGTCCCCGATGTCGTAGCCGGCGGCGTCGGCCGTGCGTTCGTCCAACACCACCTCGCCGGCGCCCTCGGGTTCGGTGCCCACCGGGATGGTGACCGACGGCTCACCGGTCATCGAGGGGGCGTCGTTGTAGTTGAACGCCAGGGTGGGGGCACCCCGGCCGCCGACGAGCTTGCCTTCGCGGTCGACGATGAACAGGCCGATGCCCTCGACGGTGCCGTCGGCCCGAGCGACACCGGTGACCTGTTCCAGCTCAGTGACGACCGAGGCCGGGATGGTGCGTCCGTCGGTGCCGAAGCCGCCACTGTCGTCAGCCGTCGAGCCGACCGGACGGACGTAGCCGTCTGGTACGGAACCGTCCACAATGCCGTCGAAGGCCTTGGCCAGAGTGTCGGTGAAGACGAGCGTCCCGCCGACGAACGCGACGCCCAGGATGATCGCGAAGGCCGACAGCAGCAGCCGCAGCTTGCGGGCCAACAGGTTGCGCAGCGTGACGCGCAGCACTGTTCAGTGCCCCAGCCGCGCGTCGGCCGCGGCGATCGCGGCGGTCTGGATGGAGGCCATGCGCTCCAGGACTGTCTCCGCGGTCGGTTGGCGCAGCTCGTCGACAACCCGGCCGTCGGCGAGGAACACCACCCGGTCGGTGTAGGCGGCGCCGATCGGGTCGTGGGTGACCATCACGATGGTCTGGCCGAATTCACTGACGCTACGGCGCAGGAACCCGAGCACCTCGGCTCCCGACGTGGAGTCCAGGTTCCCGGTCGGCTCGTCAGCGAACACGATCGACGGCCGACTGACCAGGGCGCGGGCACACGCCACCCGCTGCTGCTGGCCGCCGGACAGCTCGTTGGGCCGGTGCCCGAGCCGGTCGCGCAGGCCGACGGTGTCGATGACCGTGTCGTACCACTCCTGGTCGGGCTTGCGGCCCGCGATCGACAGCGGCAGCAGAATGTTCTCCTGCGCGGTCAGGGTGGGGACCAAGTTGTAGGACTGGAAGACGAAGCCCACCTGATCCCGCCGCAGCGCGGTCAACGCCTTGTCGTTCAGCAGGGCCAGGTCGGCATCGCCGATGAGGACCGCTCCGGACGTCGCGGTGTCCAGTGCGGCGAGGCAGTGCATGAGGGTGGACTTGCCGGAGCCTGACGGACCCATGACCGCAGTGAACTCTCGGCTGGCGATGTCCATGTTGATCCCGGCGAGTGCGTGGACCTCAGACTCCCCCGAGCCGTACACCTTCGTCAGGCCCACCGCGCGGGCTGCGTAGCCTCCACCGGTGAGTGCCGGCTGTTCGGTGCTGACGTACGGCACTGTCTCCCCCTGGAGGCTCGGTGTGATGGATCAAACGTTAGGGGGTGAGCACCCCTGGCCGGCCACCGGAATCTCCCCGATCCGACCCTGGTTGTGGCTGCGCCTAGGCTCGGCGTCATGTCGTCGACACCAGCCATCGGAGCCCATGTCGACCAGGCCGACCCGCTCGCCGAGGCCACCGCGCGCGGCGCGGACCTGGTGCAGATGTTTCTCGGCGACCCGCAGGGCTGGAAGGGTCCGGTGGTCCAGTACGCCGGCGGGGCCGACTCCCTGCGCGCCGAGGCCGAACAGGCCGGCGTGGGGATCTATGTGCACGCTCCGTACGTGCTCAACGTGGCGACCTCCAACAACCGCATCCGCATCCCGAGCCGCAAGCTGCTGCAGCAGCACGTCGATGCAGCCGCCTCGATCGGTGCCCTGGGTCTGATCGTGCACGGCGGCCACATGCTCAAGGGCGACGACCCGGCGGCGGGCTTCGACAACTGGCGCAAGTGCATCGAGCAGCTCGACGCGACGGTGCCGGTGCTCATCGAGAACACAGCCGGCGGTGACAACGCCATGGCTCGCCGGCTGGAGCGCATCGGCCGACTCTGGGAGGCGGTCACCGACGCGTCCGGCGGTGACGAGGTCGGCTTGTGTCTGGACACCTGCCATGCCCACGCCGGCGGGATCGAGCTCGCCGACGTGGTGACTCAGGTCAAGCGGCTGGTGGGGCGCATCGACCTGGTGCACGCCAACGACAGCAGGGACCAGTTCGGCTCCGGCGCCGACCGGCACGCCAACCTCGGGGAAGGCCAGATCGACCAGAGCGCCCTGCTGGGGGTGGTGCGAGCGGCGGGAGCCCCCGTCGTGTGCGAGACACCCGGTGGTACGCAGGGTCAGGCGGCCGACATCGCGTGGCTGCGCCAACACCTGTGATGCCGACACGCAGGGTCAGCGGCGGCGCAGGCGCAGCACCGCAGAGTCGACGACCGGCGGTGGGCTGAAAGCCCGCCGGGGCAGGCGCATCCCCAGCTCGGCGACATACCGCCGGCGCCAGTGCTGCTCCCCTCGCCGACTCCCCACGGCGTACCTGTTCACCACCGCCCGTTGCAGCACCAGGTCAGCGCTCCACATCGCCGACCCACGGGCCAACAGTCGCCGCAGCAGCGGGGACGAGATCGCGTACGCCGGGTTCGCCACCACCCGGAACGGTCGGGACGGCAGGCGGACGTGTAGGGCATCGGCGTACACGACCGTGACGTCGTGCCCCTCGAAGCGCCTTCGCAGCGCGGCAACACGACCCGGGTGCAGCTCGACGGCCAGCACGCGCGCTCCGGCACGTACCAGTGGATCGGTCAGCGAACCGGTGCCGGCACCGAGGTCGACGACCAGGTCACCGGGTGAGATGCCAGCGTCGACGACGACCCGGTAGGCCCACTCCGGTTCCAGCCGGTTCCAGCCCCAGCGCGCGCCCGGCGCCCCGGACACGACGCACCATCAGCATGCTCATGTTCAGGACGCTAGGCGACTCCAGCCATCGGCCGCAACGCGTTTGCGCCACACGTCGAGCAGGGAATAGGCCCCCTCCGGGCCCGGTTGCGCCGACGAGCAGCAACCCCTACTCGACCGGAGGATCATCATGGCTGGAGAACTGCAGGGAAAGACCGTCGCTTTCGCCGTCGCGGCCGAAGGCATCGAGCAGGTCGAGCTGACCGAACCGTGGCAAGCCGTCGAGCAGGCCGGAGGCACGCCGCGGCTGCTGTCCAGCGAGTCCGGCAGCGTTCAGGCGTTCAACCACCTCGACAAGGCCGACACGTTTCCCGTCGATGCCACCTTCGGCGAGGTGAGCGTTGACGACTTCGACGCACTGGTGCTTCCCGGTGGCGTAGCCAACCCCGACGCGCTGCGGTTGGACGCCGACGCTGTCGCATTCATCGGCTCGTTCGTCGGTTCAGGAAAGACCGTGGCCGCGATCTGTCACGCTCCGTGGACGCTGATCGAGGCCGGCGTGCTGACGGGACGGACGCTGACCTCGTGGCCCAGCCTGCAGACCGACATCCGCAACGCGGGTGCGACCTGGACGGACGACGAGGTCGTGGTCGACGGCAACCTGATCACCAGCCGCAATCCCGGAGACATCCCGGCCTTCAGCAAGGCGCTGGTCGAGGCGCTGGGTTGAGTCCTCCGCGGAACCGGTGGCGACACCGGCGCGTCCTAGCCTCGTACCGGTCGTCAGGACCGGCACCAAAGCTGGGGAGCCGCACATGCGTACGACACACCGAACGGTTCTCGTGGGCGGGATCGCTGCGCTGACAGTGACCGCGACCGTGGTGGTGTCGGCTATCGGACCGACTGGCAGTGTCCTCGGTCCGGCGCCGGCCACCGCGGCGACCGGACTGCACGCCTTCGACGACTGCGACGAGCTGAACGACTGGTACGTCCAGGCGGCACTCGCCGACGTGAGTGCCTACGGCCTGGGCGGCTCCGGGGTCTACGCCACCAGCGACTTCGCCGCCCGAGGCGCCGTCTTGGAGGAAGCCGACGACACCGGCGCTGCACCGGTCGAGAACGGAGCCACCGGCACCAACGTGCAGGAGGCGGGCGTGGACGAGCCCGACATCGCCAAGACCGACGGCTCACACACGTACGTCGTACGCGGCCGGACCCTCCTCGTCACCGACGTGACCGGAGACGAGCCTGCGGTCATGGCCCGGCTGGACCTGCCGCGCGAGTTGTACGGGTCGGAGCTGCTCCTGGTCGGCGACCGACTGGTGCTGATCGCGTCCGGCTACGCCGACAGCAGCAGCGGCCCGTGGACGTCCGACCGGGTTGTGCCGGGCCACTACCCTGGCTGGCAGGACACCCGGGTCGGCATCGTCGACGTGACGGACCCGGCCCAGCCCGCGCTGGAATCCGAGCGCACGGTCGAGGGCAGCAACGTCTCGGCCAGGGAGCACGAGGGAACGGTCCGCCTCGTGCTGAGTGCCACCCCGGTCCTGGACTTCGTGTACCCCGGACGTGGGACGACCGAGAGCGAAGCGTCGAGCGAGAACCGCCGCATCGTCCGCGAGGCAGAGGCCCAGGACTGGCTGCCGCAGCAGCGAATCGACGGCGGCGGTAGCGAGCCGCTGCTGGACTGCTCCGACGTCACCCGCCCCCAGGAGCAGGCCGGCCTGGGCACCCTCTCGGTGCTCACCTTCGACCCGCAGAGCGACGACCTCGACACCCTCGCCGTCGCGGCGGACGGCAATCTCGTGTACTCCTCCACCGACCGGATGTACGTCGCCACGTCGGAGTCTGACCAGTGGCTGATGCCCTTGGTCATGGACGTGGCGCGTGGTGTGGCGGGTGGCTCGAGCATCGGCACCGCCAACCGGATGAGCACCGGCATCCACGCCTTCGACGTCAGCGCTGACACCACGACGTACGTCGCTTCTGGCGAGGTCCGCGGCTGGACCCCGGGTCGCTCGTCCTTCTCCGAGCACGAGGGTCGGCTGCGGGTGGCCTCCATGCTCGGGGAGGTCTGGAGCCCTCGCGAGACCGTGGTCACCGTCCTCGAGGAGGACGGGGAGCGGCTGCGGGCCGTCGGCTCCGTCGGCGGCATGGGCGAGGACGAGCAGATCCAGTCCGTCCGCTGGTTCGACGATTTGGCTGTCATCGTGACGTTCCGTCAGACCGATCCGCTGTACACCGTGGATCTTTCCGTCCCGCAGCAGCCGCAGGTGCTCGGTGAGCTGAAGATCCCCGGCTTCTCGGCGTACCTGCACCCGATCGGCGACGACCTGCTGCTCGGCGTCGGGCAGGACGCCACCGCACAAGGGCGTACGCAGGGTTCACAGGTGTCGAGCTTCGACCTGTCCGACCTCGCGGCTCCGACCCGGGTGGCTGCCCTGGACCTCGGCCGGCGAATGGGGAGCCCGGTCGAGGAGGACGCGCGGGCATTCAGCTACCTGGCCGAGCAGCGCCTGGCTCTGGTGCCGGTGACCGACTGGGGCGGGGGCGCCGTCGTGGCTGTGGTCCAGGTCGGCACGGACGGGTCGCTGGGCGAGACCGCACGGCTGACGGTGCCCGGCTGGGGCAACGACACCCGGGCGCTGCCGCTGTCCGACGGCCGCGTGGCGATCATTGCGCGAGGCGACGTGCAGGAGCTGTTCGATCCGGCCGCGCCTGCCGACTGAGCCGTCGTCACGCTTCAGAACGGGACCTGCGTAGTGAGCAGGCCGGCGCCTGGCTCACGGCCGGACAAGGTGCGACAGAAGTCGATCGCGTCGAGGGCCAGGGTCGGCCCACCCGTCCCGAATGACCAACGCCCACCGGCGACGCCGACGAGGTGAAGCTGGCAGGGTTGCCCGTGCCGGGCAGCCCACTCGGTGACGACGTCGGCGACCAGGACGGCGTCGTGGTCAGCGCTCAGCTCATGGTGTCGCCCGGTGGCACGGGCGATGTCGATGCGGTGCATCCACGGATCACGGGTGAGGATCGTGTCGATGAGGTAGCCGAAGGTCCAGGTCTCCAGCCGGTCGCCCACCGTCTGAACGTCGGGCATGCGGCGCCGCCGGATCAGACCGGGGGTACGACGACGAGCGCGGGCGGCACGAAGGCCGACACGTGGGAACCGCTCGGTGACCTGCTGCGGTGTCAAAGCGGCGCGCTCGTCGACCTGCACTGCGGTGAGTGCATCGATGAACACCCCGCCGCGCTTCCTGGCGGCTTTCTGCTGTCGCATCCCTTCACGGATGGAGGCAGCCATCTCAGCCATTCCCAGCACGTGGCCGACCATGGCACGGACGTCCCAAGTGGGGCACTCCGTGGGGCGCAGCCAGTCCTCGGTGGCCAGGTCGAGCAACATCGCACCGAACCGCTCGTACTCGGTGCTGGCCAGCCGCATCAGAGTCGCTCTGTCGAGGGTTGAGGTCCGCGGCGCGGCTGTCGCGTCTGCTGTTCGGGTCATGCTCTTCTCCTCGTGGATTCGGGTAACCCGAGATGGTCCGCGAACATGTCCACGGCCTCGTCGAGCAGCCGCGCCCAGCGGTCCCCGCCGGGGTCGTTGGCCTGCTGCGCATTGATCAACCCGCCGAGCAGGGCGGTGAACAGATCGAACGCGCCGGCGTCCTGGACACCTAGCCGGGCGAGCTCAACGCGTCCTCGCTCGAGCACCTCCACTGCGGGCGCGTAGGACTCCGGGCTGGGCACGAAACCCGGGATCGTCCGTTGGTTCATCAGCTGGTGGCGAGCCAGGTCGGCCACGGCGTAGTCGAAGAACGTGCGCGCCATCGTCTTCAGCGCCGCCCGCGGGGAGCGGGACAGGGTGGGCTCGATTGCATCCATGACGGCGAGGTACCGGGTCCACGCCTGGCCGTACATCGCGTCGTAGATGGCGTTCTTCGACGCGAAGTACGAGTACAGGGAGGGCGCCCGCATCCCGATCCGGGCGGCCACGTCGCGCAGGGTCAGCTCCGCGAGGCCCTTCTCCCGGGCGATCTCCCAGGCCGTTTCCAGGATCTCGGAGCGCGTTGCCTGTTGTCGTTCGGTCTTCCTATCACGCACCGGTTTGCCTAACATAGTTAGGAGTTTGGCCCGGTGCGATGGCCGATGTCAAGGGTGCGCGCGGCCGTCGTGCCTCACAGTCCCCAGAAGGACCCGTCCAGGCCGACCCCGCGCAGGTAGTCCGCCGCAGCGGCCGGCTCGCGCCGCTGGTAACCGGGCTGCAGCCGCCCCTCGTACCAGCGCGACGCCAGCCGCCACAGAGTCGCCAGGTCCATCACGTACCCGCGCTCGAGACCCTCCCGCGCGAGCCACCGGTCCACGCACCCGACCTCGCAGAACAGGCGTTGGTTGCTGCAGGTCCACACCACGTCGTCCCAGATGTGCTCGACCGGCACGAGGAAGTGGGCCACCTGGCCACCGGGTGGGGGTG
>JACCXZ010000088.1 GCA_013696745.1 Nocardioidaceae bacterium
GGGGGGTCCGACGGCGGCGGCGATGACGGCGGCGACGGCGAGGGCGACGGCGGGATCCCCGAGGTGGACGACGTGGGGGAAAACCTTCCCGACCCACCCGACGGCCCAGGCGGCGGTGGCGGGGGCGGCGGCGGGGGGTCCGACGGCGGCGGCGATGACGGCGGCGACGGCGACGGCGACGGCGGGATCCCCGATGTGGACGACGTGGTGGAAAACCTTCCCGACCCACCCGACGGCCCAGGCGGCGGTGGCGGGGGCGGCGGCGGGAGCGACGACGACCCGATCGACGACCCGATCGACGACCTCACCGATGACTCGACCGACGACCTCATCGACGACCCGATCGACGACCCCCTCGGTTGACGAGCTTGGCGCCGCGCCGGCGACAGCAGTCAGACCGGGTCAGAAGAACGCGCGACCCCGACGCTCGAGCAGCTCGTACAGGGCCTGCTGGATGGTCTCGCGCACCTGGTCGGTCACGTTGAAGACCAGCATCGGGTCGTCGGCCGCACCCGCGCCGTACGCATCGGTGCGGATGGGCTCACCGAACTCGATCAGCCACTTGCTCGGCAGTGGGATCAGCCCGAGCGGACCGAGCAACGGGAAGAACGGCGTGATCGGGATGTACGGCACTCCGAGCAGCCGGGCGAGCGACGGGATGTTACCGATGAGGGGATAGATCTCCTCGGCTCCCACGATGGAGCAGGGCACGATCGGGACGCCGGTGCGCATCGCAGCGGCCACGAAACCGCCCCGGCCGAACCGCTGCAGCTTGTAGCGCTCGGAGTACGCCTTGCCGATGCCCTTGAAGCCCTCGGGCCAGACACCGACGAGCTCTCCGCCGGCAAGCAGCCGCTCGGCATCCTGCGAGCAGCCCAGGGTGGCGCCGCTGCGCCGGGCCAGCTCGGAGAGCACGGGCAAGGCGAAGATCAGGTCGGCGCCCAACGGACGCAGGTGCCGACCCGCGTGGTCGTGTACGGCGAGCATGGTCATCAAGCCGTCGACCGGGATGGTTCCGGAGTGGTTGGACACCACCAGCGCGCCACCCTGGTCGGGGATGTTCTCGATCCCTCGCACGTCGACCCGGAACCACGACTGCGCGATCGGCCGCAGAGCGCTCATCAGGAAGCGGGAGGTCAGCTCGGCATCGAAGCCGAAGTCGTCCACCTCGTAGCTGCCGGCCAGTCGCCGGCGCGCGAACGCCATCAGCTCGGCGGCCTTCGCCTCCCATTCCTCCCCGAAGAACTGCCCGGCGGCGGCGGCCAACGCATGCAGGAGATCCTCCATCGGGATGCCGCGCGGGGTGGCGCTCGCATCCGAGGTGCCCGGCTGTTCGGCGTCGGCCGCCTGCGGGGTCGCTCCTGCACGTACCGGACCCTGCTGGTGACTGGAGACGGGCGGGGCCAACGAACGGGCGGCCGCCGACGGGGTCGAGCGGCGCGAACCTCGACCGGGCTCGCCGCGGACGCCGAGCGGGATGATCTCGGCGTCACCCATGGCTGTCGACCTTCTCGCGGTGTGAGCGGTCCTCGGTGAGGCGAGCCTGCGCTGCGCGTACTCGGCTGTCGGCGACTGATCCCGGCGGGAGCCCGAGCAGAAAGGCATCCACGGTGGCGGCGCTGGTGTGCCGCGGCCGGTGGCCGAAGACCTCCGTGAGCGCGGTGATGTCCACGCCGCGACCGTGCATCAACAACTGCACAAGGTCGCCGGGGACATTCGCGCGCAACGCCGCGAGGATGGTGGACCCGCCCCGGCTGAGCGTGAACGCCGGCACCGGGACCGCGAGCCTGCCGAGGCGGCGCAACACCTGTGAGAGCACGAGCACGCCGGGACCCGCCACGTTGAAGGTGCCGGGGACATCGTGCACCACAGCCCGGAGCAGCGACTCGAGCACGTCTTCGGGGTGGACCACCTGCAGGCGCGGGTCGAAGCCGAGCACGGTGGGCAGCACGGGCAACCGCAGGTAGCTGCTCATCGGGGTGTCCCACACCGGGCTCAGCACGTTGGCGAGTCGCAGGTTGGTCACGTGTACGTCCGGACGCCGGCGGGCGAAGCCGCGTACGTAACCCTCCACCTCCACGCAGTCCTTGGCGAAGCCCGAGCGCGGCGACCTGGTGGGACCCATCCCCTCGCTGAACATCGCCGGGTCGCGCGGCGAGGCGCCGTACACCGAGGTGGACGACTTCAACACCAGCTTGCGGACCGTTGCCGAGTGCTGGCACGCCGCGAGCAGCTGCATGCTGCCGATGACGTTGCTCTCCTTCGTCGACGTACGGGAGCCAGCGGTCGACGACGGCGCCACGGCGAGGTGCACCACGGTGTCGACGTCCTCGACCGCGAGCACTTTGCCGACCACGGGGCTCCGGATGTCGGCGCGGATGAACTTCACGCCGTCGATGCCCTGGCGCGGAGGTACTACGTCGACGCCGACCACCTTGGTCACGTCGGGGTGCAGCGCGAGCACACGCGCGTGCTGCGCCGCCAGTCCGCGGGAGACCCCCGTCACCAGCACGTTGCGCCCCATGTCACCAACCAAGGTCCGCGCAGAGGCTCCGCGTCACTTGCCGAGACGGCGACGCTGAACGCGTGTCTTCTTCAGCAGTTTGCGGTGCTTCTTCTTGGCCATGCGCTTGCGGCGCTTCTTGATGACGGAGCCCACGGTGTACCTCTCACAAAGGAATGTCAGCGGCACACTCTACGTACCCACGGCGACCGAACGCTCAGCCGGCCTGCCCGCCTCTCATCCGGCCTGGTAGTAGGACGACTTCAGGTACGCCTGGACCGCCTTCTCCGGCACCCGGAAGGACCGCCCGACACGCACGGCTTCGAGTGTCCCGTTGTGCACGAGACGGTAGACGGTCATCTTGGAGACCCTCATCGCCGTCGCCACCTCCGCGACTGTGAGGAACTTGATGGAGGACACGGGATCGCCCTCGTCCTTGCCGGCCATGTGTGCGCTCCATTCATCACGGCGCGCTCCTGGGGCTTCCCCTCCGCAGATCGGACGCACGTGTCCTGGCGTGAGAATAGTGCCTGGTGTGGCTGATGGGAAAGCAAACGGATAAGAAAACCGAGCGCATGTGCGTGTCGGTTCAAGGCTGAGGGTCCAGTCCGTGCGACGGAAACACCTCGGCGCGCGTCGCCATGATGGCACGATCCAGCCAGCCGCCGGGGTCGTAGCCCTGCGACCAGTCGGTCCAGCGAGCACTGCGGCCATCGGTCATCGTGGGCTGACCGCGTGACCCCGTGACCTGTTCGGCGTGGTCACGCCACGCCGCCGGCACGACCGTGTCCGGGTCGACGGGACGGCCGGCAACGATGCCGAGCAGATGGGTCCAGGCCCGGGGTACCACGTCGACTATTGCGTAGCCACCACCGCCGGTGACGACCCAGCGGCTGTCGCTCACCTCGTGAGCGAGGTCGTGCAGAGCGAGGTACGCCGCGCGCTGCCCGTCGACGCTGAGCATCAGGTTCGCCAGCGGGTCGTCCATGTGGGAGTCGCAGCCGTGCTGGGTCACCAGCACCTGCGGTGCGAACTCCCGGACCACCGCGGGCACGACGGCATGGAACGCCCGCAGCCAGCCGGCGTCGGCCGTGCCGGGCGGCAGGGCGACGTTGACGGCGCTGCCCTCCGCCCCCGGTCCGCCGGACTCCGTCGGCAGCCCGGTGCCAGGGAACAGCGTCTGGGGGGTCTCGTGCAGGCTGACGGTCAGCACCCGAGGGTCGTCGTAGAAGATCCGCTGCACCCCGTCGCCGTGGTGCACGTCGATGTCGACGTAGGCGACCCGCTCGGCCCCGGAGTCCAGCAGCCACTGGATCGCGATCGCCACGTCGTTGTAGATGCAGAACCCGCTCGCAGCCGCCGGCATCGCGTGGTGCAGGCCGCCGACGATGTTGGCGGCGTGGCGTACCTCCCCGGACCACACGGCCCGCGCTGCCTCGACGCTCGCCCCGGCGATGCGTGCCGACGCGTCGTGCATTCCCGCGAACGCGGGGCAGTCGGGAGTGCCGACGCCGAAGTCCAGCCGCTCGTCGTAACGGTCCACGATCCCCTGGACGGCTTCGACGTACTCGGGGGTGTGCACCCTGGTGAGCAGCTCGGGGGCCAGCGCCGGTGCGGGCAGCACTGTCAGCCCGCCCTCGCCGACGACACCGAGGGCCTGCGCCAAGCGGTACGTGAGGTCGACCCGCAGCGGCGACATCGGGTGTCCGATCCCGAAGTCGTACTGCACGAGGGTGGGGTCGAACACCATGCACGCGTCGCCGGACATGGCGGGCACACTACCCAGCCGGGCAGCCTGTGTACTGTGACCGCGTGCTGACCCACGTAACCCGCTGGTGGCCCGCCTCGTAGGCGGACCGCTGCCGATCGCACCCACGCACCCGCTACCTCGTCGCCGACCTGCACGCCCTGACCACACCGCACGAACCGGACCGGCTGCGGGCCCTCACCCGCGAGACGGCGATGCTGTTCCTCGCCACCGGCATCGACCGGGAGGCCTCGGTGGTCTTCGTGCGGTCGCACGTCCACGAGCACGTGGAGCTGGCGTACCTACTGCATGCACGGCCCACGTCGGCGAGCTGTCCCGCATGATCCAGTTCAGGGAGAAGGGCGACCAGGACCAGCACGTGGAGCTCACCCGCGACCTGGCGCTGCAGTTCAACCATCGGTACGGTCCAACCTTCACGGTCCGCGGACGGTCCGCGCCCCGGTGGCGGCACGCATCGCCGACCCTTGCGACCCGCAGGTGAAGATGAGCAAGTCGGCCCCAGTCGATGCGCGCGGGGTGCTCCGGATGCTGGACGGCCCCGACGTGATCCGTCGCAAGGTCATGCGTGGGTGACCGACTCCCGCAGCGATGTCAGGTATGACCCGGTCGAGCAGCCCGGGGTGTCGAGTTTGCTGGAGACCCTGGCGGTGTGCACCGGTGACTCGGTGGACGTCCTGGTCGGCGCCGGACGAGACCGCACCGACGGTGGGGCCGGCACCGACCACTGCATCAACGGGGAGATCCGGAGCGGCTGCGAGCGCGTGACCTGACGGCTACTCGTCGTCGCCGGCGGCCAGGGCACGCGAGCGGTCCCGCGCCGCCTCCATGGCGGTGAGGAACGCAGCGCGT
>JACCXZ010000162.1 GCA_013696745.1 Nocardioidaceae bacterium
CCCGGTGCCCCGGGGCCGCCGATGAGTCTATCGGACCGGTCGACGACGCGGCCAACGGGTCGGGCGGTTCCGAAGTGTTCAATTGCCCGGGTAGTGCTCGGTTCGTCCGTGATGGAAACGGATCGGCGTGAGTGCTTGACTGACGCCGTGCCACGCATCCTCATCGCTCCTGACAAGTTCAAGGGCTCCCTGGCCGCCGACGCCGTCGCCGAGACGCTGCGCGACGCGCTGCTGGCCCGGCGTCCCGACCTCGAGGTGCTCACCCTACCGGTGGCCGATGGTGGTGACGGGACCCTGAAGGCTGCCCTGGCTGCCGGCTACGAGCAGGTCCCGGTGACGGTCGCTGGCCCCACCGGCGAACCGGTCACCAGTGCGTACGCGCGCAGCGGCGACGTCGCCCTCGTCGAGCTGGCCGATGCCTCCGGACTTTCCCGGCTGCCCGGCGGTCGCCCGTGCGCCCGTACCGCGACGAGCCGGGGCACCGGTGAGCTGGTAGCCGCCGCGCTGGACGCCGGCTGCCGACACATCGTGCTCGGGATCGGCGGCAGTGCATGCACGGACGGTGGTGCCGGCATGGTGCAGGCGCTGGGAGCACGACTGCTCGACCGTGACGGTGCCGAGATCGGTCCCGGGGGGAGCGGGTTGTCCGACCTGAGCGTCCTCGACGTCAGCAGGTTGCACCCCTCCCTGCCAGACGCCGAGGTCGTCGTGGCTTGCGACGTGGACAACCCGCTGACCGGACCGCACGGAGCGGCGCCCGTGTACGGGCCACAGAAAGGGGCGTCCACCGCCGACGTGACGGCACTGGATGCGGCGCTGGCGCACTGGGCCGACGTGGTGACCGCTGCCACCGGGGTGGACCTGCGGGAGTCGGCCGGTGCGGGAGCCGCCGGTGGCGTCGGCTTCGCCGCGTTGTCGCTGCTGGGTGCCCGGCTGAGCCCGGGCATCGACCTGCTGCTCGACCTCATCGGGTTCCACGACCTCGTCGGTACGGCGGATCTCGTGGTGGTGGGGGAGGGCTCGCTCGACGAGCAGACCCTGCGGGGCAAGGCCGTCGCCGGTGTCGCCACCGCTGGCCGCGCAGCAGGGACACGGGTTGTCGCAGTCTGCGGCCGCTGCACCCTGAGCGACGCCCAGCTGCAGGAAGTGGGCATCGACGCGGCGTATGCACTGCTCGACCTCGAGCCGGATCCGTCGGTCTGCATGGGCGACGCAGCCCGCCTGCTCGGGCAGCTGGCCGAGCGCATCCTGTCCGGTGGCCACCTCCCGGACGAGCCGGCGGCACTCTCGGAACAGCACTGACACCCTGGTCCAGATGGACCAGGGCGTCGTCTGCGACCCCGACGGGACTCGAACCCGCGGCCTCCGCCGTGACAGGGCGGCGCGCTAACCAGCTGCGCTACGGGGCCTCGCGTGCACTACCAGGTGGTGCGGAGCTCCACGGGCACGGTGCGCGAGCCTACCGTACGCGTGTCACGTGCCCCCAACGGGATTCGAACCCGTGCTACCGACGTGAAAGGCCGGCGTCCTAGGCCTCTAGACGATGAGGGCGAGGTCCGTGTTCGAACCGTCAGGAACCGCCTCAGCATAGAGGTCGACGCTGGTGTGATCCAAACCGAGTGACCCGGCCACAATGGGGCCATGATCGAGATGCCGGACGAGGACTTCGACTACCTCGTCGAGCTGGCCTTCGCGCGGATCCCCCCGGCACTCACCGGACTGCTCGACAACGTGGTCCTCTTCATCGAGGACGACGCCCCCGCGCACGATCCCGATTTGCTCGGCTTCTACGACGGCACCCCGCTGACCGAGCGGGGCGACACCTACGCGGCCACACTGCCGGACCGCATCGTCGTCTACCGAGGTCCGATCCTGGCCATGTGCGAGAGCGAGGCGGAGGTGATCGAGGAGATCCGGATCACGGTGGCTCACGAGATAGCTCACCACTTCGGGATCGACGACGACCGGCTGCACGAACTGGGGTACCAGTGAGCGTGACGGTGATCGCCGCGGCCGACCGGTACGACACCCGCACCGACTGGCTGGAGTCACGGCACAGCTTCTCCCACGGATCCCACTACGACCCCGACAACATGGGCTTCGCCAGCCTGCTGGCATGCAACGACGAGGTCGTGCAGGGCGGTGCAGGCTTCCAGATGCACGCGCACGCCGGCATCGAGATCGTCACCTGGGTGCTGTCCGGAAAGCTCGTGCACGAGGACTCCGAAGGAAACCGAGGCGTCGTCGTGCCCGGCACGGTCCAGCTCACCAGCGCCGGCTCGGGCATCCGGCACGCCGAGGTGAATGCATCGGCCGACGAGCCGGTGCACCTGGTGCAGACCTGGGTGGCACCCGACGACCCCGATGCTGCGCCGTCGTACCTGATCGGCAAGGTGGACACCCAGGCGCTGGCCCACGGCTGGGTCCCGGTCGTCGGGGGCAGCGCCGCGGCGGGCGGTAGGGCCATCGTGCAGCTGGGTCGGCACGATGCCGCGCTGTGGGTGACCCGTCCGGCGACAGCCGCGGTTCGTCAGCTGCCCGATGCGCCCTTCATTCATCTGCTGGTCAGCCACGGGATGGTCGAGGTGGAGCGGGTAGGGGTTCTGACCCCCGGCGACGCGCTGCGGTGCGTGGCCGCCGGTCCGTTGGTCGTGACCGCTACGCAGCCGGCTGAGCTGCTCGTCTGGGAGCTGCACAGCTAGCGGTCACTGCCGCGGGAGGTACGCCGTCCACGGCTGTGGTGCCAGCCCGTTCACCTGGCGACCGATCTCGGACAGCACCCAGCGCCTGGCCGTGGCCTCGGTCTGCGATGCGGCCAGGGTCAGCAGGTGCTCGGCCCGGCAGTAGGCGTCCACCTCGTCGAACAGGTCTGCCGCCGCGGTCAGCTGCTGGACAGTCTCGACGTCGAGGTACGCATTGACTGTCTGCTCACCGGTGGGAGCGGGTCCCGACTCGTCGATGTCGCCGATGAATCCGGCAGGCAGCGGGTCCATCTGATGGGCCAGCTCCACCAGTCGTCGTGGTGTGTCCCACTCCTCGACGCTGAGCAGCAGGATCATCTCGCGCTTGATGTCGCAGTATCGCCGGCGCGCCCGCCAGAGCAGCTGGAGCGGCGCGTCCTGGAGCACGACGACGACAGATCCGGACGCAGGTGACGACCCCTCCTCGGCGCCGGACAGGTCAGCGAGCCCGGTCAGGTCGAGCCCCTCCCAGCCGACCAGGTCGAGGTCGGCGTCAGCCGGTGTCTCCGCTTGTGGAACGGGCTCGAACCACACGCACTTACCCGGGTGCTCGGCGTCCACACCCCACTGTCGGGTGACGGCCGACAGGATGCGAAGGCCCCGTCCCGAGGACCACACCTCGTCGCGCTCCTGGACCGCACGCAGGGGCTCACCGGACAGGTCGCTGACGCAGATGCGTTCGGCGCCGGACGTATCGCTGCTGCCGACCACGCGCACCGTGATCTGGGTACGCGCGTGCAGGATCGCGTTGGTGACGACCTCCGACGTGGCCAGCACTGCAGAGTCGACGAGATCGTCACGGCCGAGGAGCCGCAGCTGCTCGCCAACCCAACGGCGGGCCCGCGCTGCTGAGCTGGGGTGCGGTTCCAGCACGATCATGGCATCCATCGCCACCGCCAGCCGCCTCTCATCGGTGCCCATTCTGTCACGGACCACCCGTTTCGTACCTATCGGCTCCGGGGAGCCTCGGCCCGTGAGCTGGACCGACTTGTACGCTCGGGCGGGCGGCGCGAGGTCGCCCAGCGGCCACACGAGGAGCAGCCGATGACCGCCCTGGTGCTCAACGGACCCAACCTGGACCGACTCGGCACCCGCGAGCCGACGGTGTACGGGACTGACACTTACGCTGATCTCGAGCGGTTGTGTCAGCGAACGGCGCAGGCTTGCGGGTTGAGCGTCGAGGTGCGGCAGACCGCGGTCGAGGCCCAGCTGATCGGGTGGCTGCACCACGCGGCCGACCGCCACGCATCCGTCGTCCTGAACGCCGGTGCATGGACGCACACCTCGATCGCAGTGCGCGACGCCGCGGCACTGCTGAGCGCGCCGTGGGTCGAGGTGCACGTGTCCAACGTGTACCGGCGTGAGGAGTTTCGGCGGCACTCGTACCTCTCCGACATCGCGTCCGGTGTGGTCGTGGGCTTGGGCATCGAGGGATACGCCGCGGCGCTGCGGTACCTAGCAGGCGTCACGCCGGCGAGTCCGGAGGTGTGACCTCGATCACGGCTTGGGCTTGCGCGTCGACCGGTCGTCGGTCAGGCTCCTACCACGCACCGTGAACTCGGACAGGGAGTGAACAATGATCAAGACCTTCAGCAAGATCATGGCCGTCATCATGACGGCCCTGGTGACGACGAGCACAGGACTGGTGGCCACCAGTGCCCAGGCGGCCGACAAGCCGTCGCAGAGCGAACTGCGGCACACGCACACGAGGGTCGTGATCGCCCCCCCGGTGGCACGCCAGTTCGAGCGTGATGGGGTCAACATCCGCGCGTACGGCGGTGCGTTCGCCTACCTGCACGCCGGCTCTACGGCCGTACACTTCCCGATCGTCAGGCGGACCAGGAACTCGGTCCGCCACGATGGGACGGTCGCCTTCCGTAAGGGCGGCGAGCGGGTGTCGCTTCGCAACCTGCGCATCAACACCAACCGCGGACTGGTGAACGCCGTCGTCAACGGTGGCGACCGTGACGCCGTCCTGCGGCTCACACCGTCGAAGAGCCAGCTCGGCGACACGCGGCTGACCTTCACCTTCGCAGGTGCCCGGGCCTTCAACCAGGCCCTCGGCACGCGTTTCCTGCGTGGGGACAAGTTCGCCTTCGCCAACGTGGCGGCCGGGTCCTGAGCCGACTGCACTGACGCGTGCGGGCGGCGCGGCTGCGGTTTACCAGGGTCCCCTGGTAAACCGCACCTCCCATGGGTTGCCTCCCATGGGAGGTGACAACATGCCGAGGGATGTCGGACCGGGTGCGCAACTTCGTGGCTGAGGTCATCGCGACCCAGCCGGCACCCGGCGCCGCAGTGGTCCTCGGTTCGGCTGCCCTCGCTTTCACTCTCGTATGGCTGCGCCCGGCGTGGTCGCTGACCCGACACGTCGTCACGGTCGTCCACGAGGGCGCTCACGGTGTGGTGGCGACGCTCGGAGGTCGCCGGCTGAGCGGTATCCGGCTGCACTCGGACTCCTCCGGTGTCACCGTGTCGAGGGGCCGGCCCGCGGGACCGGGCATGGCCGCGACGGCCAGCGCGGGCTACATCGGGCCGGCGGTGCTCGGACTGGGCGCGGCGGCCCTCGTGTCTGCTGGGTACGCCGTGGCAATGCTTTGGTCGCTCCTGCTGGGCCTTGCGCTGCTGTTGGTGCAGATCCGCAACTTCTTCGGTCTGTGGGTCGTACTGGTGTGCGGCGCCGCGGTCGTGGCGGTGACCCGGTGGCTCGACGAACCGGTCCAGGTGGCTGTCGCGCACGTCCTTGCCTGGTTCCTCCTGCTGGCGGCGCCACGGCCGGTGCTCGAGCTGCACGCGGCACGCTGTCGTGGCGGTGTTCGGGGATCCGACGCCGACCAGCTCGGACGGCTGACCTTCCTGCCTGCCCCGGCGTGGGTGGCGATCTTCCTGACGGTCACAGCTGCATCGCTGTTCGCGGGTGGCGCGTTGCTGCTGGCGTCCGCCGACCTGTGACCGACGACGTGCGGGAGCATGTCCTCACGTGAGCGGCATCCTCGAGGGCTTCACGGTGATCGGGACGATCATCGCGGTCGGCTACGTCGTCGGACGACTCGGCGTGCTCGGGCCGGAGGCCCGCACGGTGTTGTCGCGTACGGCGATCCTCGTCGCCACGCCGTGCCTGCTCTTCACGACGCTGGCGCAGACCGACCTGCCGGCTGTGTTCTCGGTGGCCCTGGTGGTCACGGTCGTCACCTGCACGGTCGTGGCGTCGCTGTACGTCCTGACTGCGGTGCTGCGGCGGCGACCGCTCGGTGAGTCGGTGGTCGGGGCGATGGCCTCGAGCTACGTCAACGCGGGCAACCTGGGCATCCCGATCGCGCTGTACGTGTTCGGTGACGCCTCGATCGTCACCCCCGTACTGCTGTTCCAGCTCGCGGTCATGGCACCGGTCTTCACCACCGTGCTGGACCTCGCCGCCGCGCGCGAGCAGGTCACCGGAGCTCGGTCTCTGCTGCGGACGGCGACCGCGCCGCTGCGCAACCCGATCACGATCGGGTCGGTCGCGGGGCTCACGGTGTCGGCGACCGGCTGGCAGGTCCCCGGTGCCATCGGTGCCCCCGTGGAGCTCATCGGCGCCTTGGCGATCCCGGCGATCCTGCTGTCGTTCGGAATCTCCCTGCACGGGTTCCAGCGGCCCGGACAGGGCGGCATCGGCGCCTCCCTGTGGACTATCGTGGCGCTCAAGAGCGTCGTGCACCCGGTCCTCGCGTACCTCGTCGGCGTGCTGCTCCTCGATCTCGACGGCGTCTCGTTGCTCGCCGTCGTGGTGACCGCCGGGCTGCCGACGGCGCAGAACGTCTTCGGCTACGCGGTGCGCTACGACCAGGGTGTGCTGCTGGCCCGTGACGCCACGCTGGTGACCACGATCCTGTCGGTCCCCGTGCTGCTGGTCAGCACGCTGTTGCTGGCCTGAGTCAGTGGGCGGGACCGTCATGCACCTCGGTGACGTGCTGCAGTGCATCGCGCACGATGTGGCTGACGTGCTCGTCGGTGATCGTGTAGACGCGCTCACGGCCCACCGACTCGGCTCGTACCAGCCCCGCCGAGCGCAGCACGCGCAGGTGCTGGGACACCAGGGGCTGGCTGACGCTCAGGTGGTCGACGAGCTCGTGGACGGTGTGACCTCCCTCCATCAGGTGGATGAGCAGCGTCAGCCGCACCGGTGAGGACAGGGACTTGAACAGCATCGACACCCGCTCCACGTGGTCGGTGTCGGGGGAGTCGGGGCGCAAGGTGGGCATGGGGCATTGTGCCCGCGAACCGCTGGTACGGGCGAGACCCGGCTGGTGGGAGGATGGCGAGGCGGTACGCCGCCAGAGGACCGTGATGCCCGAGGAGACCCATGTCGCAGCCACCTGACCAGGACGTTCCCGTCGTGGCGATCGTCGGTGGGACAGGCGCGTTGGGGCGGGGTCTGGCCAAGCGCTTGGCGGCCGGTGGCGTGCGGGTGGTCCTGGGGTCGCGAGACGCCGAGCGGGCTGCCGATGCGGCTGCCGGCCTGGGGCCGGGCGTGGCCGGTGCGACCAACGAGGACTCCGTCGCTGCGGCTGGGATCGTGGTCATCGCGGTCCCCTGGGAGGGTCACCGCGAGACCCTCGCATCGCTCGCCGGAGCCCTCGCCGGCAAGGTGGTCGTCGACTGCGTGAACCCGTTGGCCTTCGACCGGCACGGTCCGTACGCGCAGTCTGTCGCCGAGGGGAGTGCGGCCATGCAGGCGCGTAACCTGCTGCCGGCCTCGACTGTGGTGGCGGCCTTCCACCACCTGTCCGCGGTGACATTGCTGGACGACGCGGTGGACAGCGTCGACGCCGATGTGCTGGTGCTCGGTGACGACCGTGCGGCGACCGACCTCGTGCAGTCGCTGGCGTCCCGGATCGCCGGCTGCCGCGGAATCTACGCCGGCCGGCTGCGCAACGCCGGTCAGGTCGAGGCGTTGACCGCCAACCTGATCGCGATCAACCGGCGGTACTCCGCGCACGCTGGGTTGCGTGTCACCGACGTGTGCTCCCGCTGGGGGTAGACAAGGGGTGCGACACGCCCGGTGAGTCGCACATGTCCTCTACCGCCAGTGGATCAGGTGCCGCGGAGCAGGTGCTCGAACGGTGTCGGGTCCTCGAACAGATCGACCGGACGGGCCGCCGGTCGACCCTCGACCAGCGCCGCGAGCTCGCGGCCGGCTCGATGCATTCGCTGCGCCAGGCCCTGGTCGGTGGCGTTGCCCCAGTCCGAGGACGCGGCGTACACTGCCGTCGGCACGACGACCGAGCCCAGGTACGCGAACAGCGGACGCACGGCGTGCTCGAGGGCGAGCTAGTGGCGCTCGGTGCCGCCGGTGGCCCCGATGAGCACCGGCCTGCCGGTGAGCGAGTCGACCTCCAGCACGTCGAAGAACGACTTGAACAGCCCGCTGTAGGCCGCGGTGAAGATCGGTGTCACAGCGATCAACGCGTCGGCCCGCACCACACCGTCGATCGCCTCGCGCAGCACCTCCCCCGGGAACCCGGTGAGCAGATGGTTGGCGAGGTCGTGAGCGTGCTCGCGCAGCTCGACGACGTGGGTGCTGGAGTCGACCCCGTGCTCGCGCAGGGCCTGCGTGGTCGACTCGGCAAG
>JACCXZ010000090.1 GCA_013696745.1 Nocardioidaceae bacterium
CGTCGTGTGTCTGCGCTGCGCTGCCGTCGGTCGGTTGGTCGGAGGCCATGACCACTCCCTGACGAGTCGATCAGCAAGGGCGGGCCCACCGGCCGAACGGCGTCGTGCATTGTCGTAGGTTTGTTGACAATCCGACACCTTACATACTTCTCCGCGTCGCGGCTAGGTTCGCACTGGGACGGCGGATTCCACCGGGCGGGTAGGCCCGGGGAGCACAAGCTCAGTGGGGACTCCCCTTGGCACCTCCTATGGCAGGCGCCAGTCCACCGGCGCAGCGCCCTGGCGTACCAGCAGGTCGTTGACCCGGCTGAACGGTCGCGACCCGAAGAAGCCGCGGGCCGCCGACATCGGGCTCGGGTGCACACTCGCCACTTGCGGCACGTCGCCGAGCATCGGGGCCAGCGACTGTGCGTCCCGCCCCCACAGCAGGGCGACGAGCGGGGTGTCACGGGCGACCAGTGCCCCGATCGCCTGCTCGGTGACCGCCTCCCAGCCCTTGCCGCGGTGGCTCGCCGGCGCGCCGGGACGCACGGTGAGGACACGGTTGAGCAGCAGCACCCCCTGGCGGGCCCACGGTGTGAGGTCACCGCTGGTCGGCCGCGGCACGCCCAGGTCGCTCTCCAGCTCGGTGAAGATGTTCGCCAGGCTGCGCGGAACCGGCCGTACGTCCGGTGCGACCGAGAACGACAGGCCCACCGCGTGGCCCTGCGTCGGGTACGGGTCCTGCCCCACGACGAGGACCTTGACGTCGGCCATCGGCTCGCCGAATGCGCGCAGGACTCGCGGTCCCGGCGGCAGGTACGCCCGGCCCGCGGCCACCTCGGCCCGCAGGAACGCCCCCAGACCGGTGATGGTCGTCGCCACCGGTGCGAGTGCCTGCGCCCAGTCCGGTGCGACGAGCTCGCTGAGGGGTCGTGTCGGCACGGGTGCAGGGTAGTCGGCAGACTGGTCGCATGACGTACGCCGCCGCCCCTGACCGCTACGACTCCATGACCTACCGTCGCTGCGGGCGCAGCGGACTCAAATTGCCGTTGCTGAGCCTCGGCCTCTGGCAGAACTTCGGCGAGGACAACCCGTTGAGCACGCAGCGCGACATCGTGACCCGCGCGTTCGACCGGGGCATCACGCACTTCGACCTGGCCAACAACTACGGCCCGCCTTGCGGGTCGGCCGAGGAGAACTTCGGTCGCATCCTGGCCGCGGACCTGCAGGCGTACCGCAACGAGCTGGTGATCTCCACCAAGGCCGGCTGGGACATGTGGCCCGGCCCGTACGGCGAGTTCGGGTCGCGCAAGTACCTCCTGTCCAGCCTGGACGACTCGCTGCGCCGCATGGGCCTGGACCACGTGGACATCTTCTACAGCCACAAGTTCGACCCCGACACGCCGCTCGAGGAGTCGATGGGCGCGCTGGACACGGCGGTGCGCTCGGGACGGGCGACGTACGTCGGCATCTCCTCCCACAGCGCGCAGCGGACCAAGGAGGCGGCGGCGATCCTGCGCGACCTCGGGACACCGCTGCTGATCCACCAGCCGTCTTACAACATGCTCAATCGCTGGATCGAGCCCGAGCTGCTCGACACGCTCACGGAGGTGGGTGCCGGCGCGATCGGCTTCACCGCCCTGGCGCAGGGCCTGCTCACCGGCAAGTACCTGGACGGCATCCCCGAGGGTTCCCGCGGGTCCACCGAGGGTTCGCTGGAGCCCGAGATGCTCTCGCAGGAAAATCTCGATCGCGTCCGCGGGCTGCATGCGATTGCCGAGCAGCGCGGCCAGTCGCTGGCACAGATGGCACTCGCCTGGGCCTTGCGGGATGACCGCATGACCTCCCTGGTGATCGGGGCGAGTAGCGTCGAGCAGCTCGACGAGAACCTCGAGGCGCTGGAGAACCTGGAGTTCTCCGCCGACGAGCTCAGCGCGATCGACGAGCACGCGGTGGAGTCCGGGGTGGACATCTGGCGCGGCCCGAGCACGTCGTGACCATCGCCCGACGAGGATCCAGTTTGGCCGATGGCCTCCGGTCGGCGAGGGTAGGGCACATGAGTGACGACTCCTACACCCATGGGCAATCGGAGTTCACCGACCGCATCCTCGCCGAGCCCACCGCCGACTGGCCGGTCGAGCCCGGCCGTTACCGGCTGGTGGCTTCGCTGGCCTGCCCGTGGGCGAGCCGTGTCGTTGCGGTGCGGCGGCTGCTCGGTCTCGAGCATGCGATCACCCTCGCCGTGGTCGACCCGATCCAGGACGAGAAGAGCTGGCGATTCACCCTGGACCCCGGCGGTGTCGACCCGGTTCTCGGCATCCACTACCTCTTCGAGGCCTACGACGCACGGCGCAGCGACTACACCAACGGTGTGAGCGTGCCCGCAGTCGTGGACGTACGGAGTGGGCAACTGGTCACCAACGACATCCACCAGATCACCCTGGACCTGTCCTCGCAGTGGACGGACTACCACCGCGAAGGCGCGCCCGACCTCTACCCGCAGGAGTGGCGCGAGGAGATCGACGCCGTGATGGAGCGTGTGTACACCGACCTGAACGACGCCGTGTACGGGGCCGGTTTCGCCCGCAGTCAGCGATCCTACGGGCGGGCGTACGGTGCCGTTTTCGACTGCCTGGACTGGCTCTCCGAGCGGCTCGCCACCCGTCGCTACCTGGTCGGTGACCACCTGACCGAGGCGGACGTGCGGCTGTTCACCACCCTGGTGCGCTTCGACTCGGTCTACCACAGCCACTTCAAGTGCAACCGCAACAAGATCAGCGAGGATCCGGTGCTGGACGCCTACCTGCTGGACCTGATGCAGACCCCCGGCCTGGGCGACACGGTCAACCACGCGCACATCAAGCACCACTACTACCAGGTGCAGACGAACGTGAACCCGAGCGGCATCGTCCCGTGCGGGCCGGTGCAGGACTGGAACCGACCGCACCACCGCGATCAGCTCGGCGGATCACCGTTCGGTGACGGCACGCCGCCCACCGAGCACGTCGGTTTCGCTGACTACCGCTGGTCGGCCTGAGCTCACCAGCCGGTGCTGCCAGGGACGCCCTTGAACGGGCCGGCCACCCCATCGGTGATCCAACCGCCGTAGAAGCCGCCCGGCTGCGGGCGCACGACCTGCCCCTCGACGCGTGCCTCGTCCACCGCTGCGGGATAAACCGCAAGGTGGTCCAGCAGCCGGGAGAAGCGCTCGGTCGGCGTCGGGTACCCCCACGCGCAGCGGTGCGCGACCACGTCCCCGCCGATCAGGTCGAAGTAGCGGGCCTGACCCTTCCACTCGCACCACGAGCCGCCCGCGGCCCGACGCACCGATCCCTCGACGTACGCACTGATCGGCAGGTAGTACGTCGGCGGATGGCTGGTCTCCAGCACCCGCAGCGACGCGCGGGTGGAGGCGATCACGACACCGCCGAGCACGACTTCGACCAGCTCGTCGCTGGGCTCCAGCGCCGGCGGGCGAGGGTAGTCCCAGACCGACTCCTGACCGGGCCCAGGTTTCTCGCGGACAACCCCGTACGGGAGCGGTCCTGTCACAGCGTGACCTGCTCGCGCGGGTCCAGCGGGCGGTAGTCGACCCCGTGGCGGGCACCGAGGCGCTGCAGGTGGCCGGTGACCAGGCCACGGCCGCGCTCGTTGAGCAGGCCGTCGTGCACGTTGTACGCCTGGCGTGGACGCACGCCCACCAGGAAGTCGATCACCCGGCCCACGTCGGACCAGGGAGCGTGCACCGGCACCAGTAGCGTCTCGACGTCGATCGCCGGGACCTCCAGCGAGTCGCCGGGGTGGAACACGAGGCCATCGACGTTGAAGCCCACGTTGGCCACGACGGGGATGGAGGTGTGGATGAGGGCGTGCTGACCGCCGTGGGTCGTCACCTCGAACCCGGCCGTGTTGAACGACTCCCCCGGCCCCACGGTGCTCACGTGGTCACCGAGGTCCCCCAGCTGGGCCGTGACCGCGGCAGGCGCCCAGATCCGCAGGGACGAGTCACCCGCGACGGCGCGGGCGAGCGCGCCGGTGTCGACGTGGTCGGCGTGCTCGTGGGTGATGAGGACGTCGTGCACGCCGTCGAGGGCCTCCTCCACCTCGGAGAACGAACCCGGATCGATCACCAACGACCGGTCACCGTCCTCGAGGCGGACGCACGCGTGGGTGTACTTTGTCAGCTGCATCAGGCTCCTCCCGACCGTGACACTACGCCGCCCTACCCGCCGACCCGAGGAGCCAGCAGCTCCGCGACGTCGAGCGCGCGGGTGGGCTGCCACCCCTCGCCGGCACTCCACACCTCCGACAGCACCGCCTTGACGAACCCCCACGCGACGACTCGGTCGAGCGGCATCGCCAGCTGGTCGGCGATCTGCGCGACCCGGGCGTCCACCAGCGCCAGCAGCTGCTCGTCACGCTCGTCGATGCGCGGGTTGAACAGCATCGCGCCGACGTCGTAGCCGGGGTCGCCGAGATGGCCGTGCGGGTCGATCGCCAGCCAGGGCGTGCGCGAGCCCGCCAGCACGTTGTCGTGGTGCAGGTCGCCGTGCACGACGCAGCGCCGGGGGACGTCAGCGCACAGCTCGTCGAACAGGCCCAGCGCGCGCTCGACCAGCGGTCGGGGAGGTCCGGGCAGTTGCGGCTGCGCCAGCAGCAGCCGGAAGTCGTCACCCAGCGCGGTGAGCTCCGGCAGTGTCGTCCCGTGGACAGGTGCGTCGTGCAGCTGTCGCAGGACCCCGGTGATCGCCGATGTGGCGTCCTCGTCGGCGTGCGGCACCAGTGTGGCCGCGTGCTGACCCGGACGCAGCCGCTCGATCAGCAGCGCACCGTGCTCGGGTGCGTGGGCGAGCAGCCGGGCCGCGCCGTGCCCGTCGTACGCCCGCAGCGTGGCGACCTCACGCTCCAGGTGCACCTCACCCGGGACGCCGAGCTTGAGCACGGCAGGGGTGCCGTCCGGCGCCGCCACCGGCGCCACCCAGTGGAAGCTCATCTCGTAGGCAGACCTGGTGAGCTGCAGGCCCCACAGCTCGGCAATCTTCCGCACAGTGTCTGGCAAACCGGTGAGCCAGGAGCGACCCGGGTCACCCCACACCTCGACGACGTTCGCGCGCAGCGCAGGCGGCACGCCCCCGATCAACACTCCTGCAGCGTGCCAGAGCGGCCTGACCGGACCAGGATCGGGCCCTCCTAGACTGGGACGGTCATGACCTCTCCCACCCGGCACGGCGACGACCTGCGCGCGCGTCTCGGCGACGTCGACCTGCGTGCCGCCCACCGGCTGTCCCGCCGCCTGGACGGTGTGCGGCGGGTCAACGACCCGGACCGGCGCTCGCAGGCGTACGCCGAGATCGCCTCGGCGATCGAGCGCAGCGAGGCCCGACTGCGAACCCGGCGGTCGTCCGTCCCCGCGCTGAATTACCCCCCGGAGCTGCCGGTCACCGCCCGGCGGGAGGACATCGCCCGGGCCATCGCCGAGCACCAGGTGATCGTCCTGGCCGGTGAAACCGGCTCGGGCAAGACCACGCAGCTGCCGAAGATCTGCCTTGAGGCCGGGCGTGGCGTGCGCGGGATGATCGGGCACACCCAGCCGCGGCGGATAGCGGCGCGCACGGTCGCGGACCGGATCGCCGAGGAGGTCGGGGTCGAGCTCGGGGGCGCGATCGGCTACCAGGTCCGCTTCACCGACCGGGTCGGTCCCGACACCCTCGTCAAGGTCATGACCGACGGCATCCTGCTGAACGAGATCCAGCGCGACCCGATGCTGTGGGCCTACGACACGCTCATCCTCGACGAGGCGCACGAGCGCAGCCTCAACGTCGACTTCATCCTCGGCTACCTGCGCCATCTGCTCCCCCGACGACCGGACCTCACGCTGATCATCACGTCGGCCACCATCGACCCGGGGCGCTTCGCCGAGGCGTTCGACGACGCACCGGTCATCGAGGTCTCCGGTCGTACCTACCCGGTCGAGGTACGCTACCGCCCGCTGGTCGACCCCGACCGGCCGGAGCGTGAGGCCCGCGAGCAGGACGTGGCGATCTGCGACGCCGTCGGTGAACTGGTCGCCGAGGGACCCGGCGACATCCTGGTCTTCTGCTCCGGGGAGCGCGAGATCCGCGACGCCACCGACGCCGTGGAACGTATGCGGCTGCGTGACACCGAGGTCCTTCCCCTGTACGCCCGGCTCTCGACCGCCGAGCAGCACAAGGTGTTCGCACCGCACACCGGACGACGGGTCGTGCTGTCGACCAACGTGGCTGAGACATCGCTGACCGTGCCCGGCATCCGCTACGTCGTCGACACCGGACTGGCACGGATCTCGCGCTACAGCCAGCGGTTGAAGGTCCAGCGGCTGCCGATCGAGCCGATCTCGCAGGCGTCGGCGAGCCAGCGCTCGGGCCGCTGCGGGCGTACCTCCGACGGCATCGCGATCCGGCTCTACAGCGAAGAGGACTTCGACGCACGGGCAGAGTTCACCGATCCGGAGATCCTGCGGACCAATCTCGCCTCGGTGATCCTGTCCATGACCGCGCTCGGTCTCGGCGACATGGCCGACTTCCCGTTCATCGAGCCGCCCGACCGCCGCAGCGTGCGTGACGGGGTCGACCTGCTGCTCGAGCTCGGTGCGCTCGAGCCGCACGAGCGCGGGTCGAGGACACCGCAGCGACTCACCGGCACCGGCCGACGGCTCGTCCAGCTGCCGCTCGACCCACGGTTGGCCCGCATGGTCCTGGAGGCCGACCGCTTCGGCGTGCTGCGCGAGGTGCTGGTGATCGTGGCCGGGCTGTCGGTGCAGGATCCGCGCGAGCGGCCGCTGGAACACGAGCAGGCGGCGGACGCCAAGCACGCACGGTTCGCCGACCCAGACTCCGACTTCATGGCGTACCTGAATCTGTGGCGATACCTGCGCGAGCAGCGTCGTGAGCTGTCCGGGTCGGCGTACCGGCGGATGATCCGCAGCGAGTACCTGCACTACTTGCGCATCCGGGAGTGGCAGGACGTCCACACCCAGCTGCGCTCGGTTTGCAGGGAGCTCGGTCTGTCCCTCGGTGAACCGCGCGACCAGGTGAATGCTGCCGCCGTCACTCAGTCGTTGCTGGCCGGCCTGCTCTCGCACATCGGGCTGCGTGACCCCGACACCCGGACGTACGAGGGGGCACGTGGAGCGAGTTTCGCCATCTTCCCCGGCTCTGCGTTGTTCAAGAGCCAACCGCAGTGGGTGATGGCCGGCGAGCTGGTCGAGACGAGGCGGTTGTGGGGTCGCGACTGCGCCCGGATCGACCCCGCTTGGGCGGAGCAGCTGGCCGGGCACCTGGTGAAGCGTTCGTACTCCGAACCACACTGGGAGCGCAGACGGGCTGCCGTCGTGGCCTTGGAAAAGGTCACGCTCTACGGCGTCCCGCTGGTCGCAGGTCGGCGGGTGCCGTACGGCCGGGTCGACCCGGTGACCTCGCGCGAGCTGTTCATCCGGCACGCGCTGGTCGAGGGCGACTGGGACACCCGGCACCCGTTCTTCGGCGCGAACCGGGCCATGCTCGAGCAGGTGGAATCGCTCGAGGAGCGGGTCCGTCGGCGCGACATCCGGGTCGACGACGAGGCGTTGTACGACTTCTACGACGCCCAGGTCGGCGACGGGGTCGTGTCCGGCCGGCACTTCGACACGTGGTGGAAGCAGGCCCGGCGCGAGACTCCCGACCTGCTCGACTTCGAGCAGTCGCTGGTGATGCGCGACGGCGTCAACACCGAGGTCCAGGAGGACTACCCCGACGAGTGGCGCAGCGGTGATGTGGTACTGCCACTGTCCTACGTCTTCGAGCCGGGTGCCGCTGACGACGGCGTCACGGTCGACGTGCCGCTGGCCCAGCTCAACCAGGTCGACCCGGCCGACTTCTGGTGGCACGTCCCGGGTCGGCGCGAGGAGCTGGTGACGGCGCTGATCAAGACGCTGCCCAAGCAGTGGAGGCGCCAGTTCGTGCCCGCTCCGGACCATGCCCGTGCCGTCGCCGGTCAGCTTGGGGGCACCGGGTCGATCGTGGTGGCCACCGCCGATGCGCTGCGACGTCGCACCGGTGTGATGGTCCCGGTCGAGGCGTTCGAGCTCGCTGCGGTGCCCGATCACCTGCGCATGACGTTCCGGGTCGTCGACGCCCACGACGAGAATGGCCAGCGGGAGGTGGCGCGCGGCAAGGACCTCGACGCCCTGCGCGAGCAGCTGCGCCCCAAGTTGCGTTCCGCACTGTCGAAGGTCACCGCGCGGGTGGAGGAGTCCGGGTTGACCTCGTGGAGCATCGACACACTCCCCCGCCGGGTGGAGCACCGCCGCGGGGCGCAGGTCGTGCACGGCTTTCCGGCGCTCTACGACGAGGGCAGCACGGTCGGCATCCGCGTCTTCGAGGACGAGGCCGAGCAGCTGTACGCCATGTGGCGGGGCACCCGTCGACTGCTGATGCTGACCGTGCCCTCCCCGGTCGTGGCCATCGTCAAGCGGCTGGACAACCGGACCAAGCTGACGCTGGCGACCAGTCCGTACCGTGACGTGCTGAGCCTGCTCGAGGACTGCGTCGCGTGCGCGGTCGATAAGCTCCTCGCCGAGCACGGCGGACCCGCCTGGGACGCCGCCGCCTTCGAGCGGCTGCGCGCTGACATCGCGGGACAGTTGCACGCCGTGACGTACGCCGACATGACCGCGGCTGTGCAGGTGCTCTCGCTGGTGCCCTCCGTCCAGGAGCGGGTCACCGGGCTCGCCGCGTCCCATCTCGCACCGGTCGAGGCAGACCTGCGTGCACAGCTGTCCTGGCTGGTGCACGACGGGTTCGTGTCGCAGACCGGGCACGAGCAGCTGCCGCACCTGTCGCGCTTCCTCCGGGCGATCGACCGGCGCCTTGACCGGCTGCCGGAGGACCCTCGGCGCGACGCGCAGAACATGGGCGTCGTCCAGGAGGTCGAGGACCACTGGGACGAGGTGCACGACCGGTTGCCGACGCACCGACGGGCAGCCGCCGACGTACGCGCAGCGCGCTGGATGATCGAGGAACTGCGTGTCAGCCTCTTCGCGCAACACCTGGGCACCAACGGCCCGGTGTCGGCCAAGCGCATCCACAACGCCCTGGCCGTCCTCGCCCATCCGTGAGTTCCACCCCGCCCATCCGTGAGTTCGAACCTGCCCATCCGTGAGTTCGATGTGCGCACGTACCAGGCGACCCCGGGGGGCGGCGCTGGAACTCCCGGACCGGCGGGTGGGAACTCACGGATCGGCCTACGGTGGACGTCATGCCGCATGCACCCAAGCGCCAGCAGCTCATCGTCGACACGCTCGAGGACGCCTTCACCGACCTCATGCAGGCCGATCCGGCGGCCTTCCGTTCCAAGTTCCGCAAGATGGCGGCGGACCCGTACTCGTTCTATCGCGGCACTGCCTGCCTCTTCTACGCCGACATGGCCTCCTCCCGCGACCGCTGGGCCAGCGAGGGAGCGTCCCGCGTCTGGATACACGGGGACCTGCACGCCGAGAACTTCGGCACCTACATGAACTCCCACGGCGTCCTGGTCTTCGACGTCAACGACTTCGACGAGGCCTACGTCGGGCACTTCAGCTGGGACCTGCGCAGATTCGTCGCCAGCCTGGCGCTCATGGGATGGCAGAAGGCGCTGCCCGAGCAGGCGGTGCGTGACATCGTGCGCGTCTACCTCGAGGCATACGTTGCCCAGGTACAGCGCTACGTCGACGGCGCCGACGACACTGACTTCGCACTACGGCTGGACAACACCGACGGACCCATCCACGACGTGCTGCGCACGGCTCAGGGATCCAGTCGGCTGCAGATGCTGGAGACCCTGACACTGGTGGAGGGACACGAGCGGCACTTCCGCGAGGGTGGCGGTCACCGGCCCCTGAAGGCGCGCGAGCGCAAGACCGTCCTGACCGCCTTCGACCGCTACCTCGAGACCATCCCGAGCAGCAAGCGGGAGCAGCACGAGGAGTTCTACGAGGTGAAGGATGTCGTCGGCAAATCGGGCTTCGGCATCGGCAGCGCCGGGCTACCGGCGTACTCGGTGCTCATCGAGGGGTACGACCAGGCACTGGAGAACGACGTGGTCCTGACCATGAAGCAGGCCAACGTGCCGGCGGTGAGCCGGTACCTCGACCTGCCCGAGGTCCAGGAGTACTTCGAGCACGAGGGACACCGCACAGCCGTCAGCCAGCGGGCACTGCAGGTGCACGCCGACCAGTTCCTGGGCTGGACGACGGTCAGCGGCGTCGGCTTCGTCATCGACGAGCTGTCACCGTACGAGACGGACCTGGACTGGGCGGACCTGACCGAGCCCGACGTGATCGCACCGGTCGTCGCTCAGCTCGGCCGGGCGAGCGCGAAGATCCACTGCGTCTCCGATGCCGACAGCGAGCAGGACCTGGTCGACTTCCAGACCGAGGAGGCCATCGCCGGCGTCATCGGCGAGAACCGTTCCGACTTCATCGACGACCTCAGCGACGCCGGGATCGGCTACGCGGACCGGGTCCGTAAGGACCACGCCCTGTTCGTCGACGTCTTCCGGTCCGGTGACATCGGCGGCGTCACCGCAACCGACTGAGCCGCCGCCGCACGACCTGCTAGTTGAACGCGTCCGGGTCGGGACCGATCCGGTTGCCGGAGTCCAACGCGCTGATGGCCGTCACGTCAGCGTCGGACAGCTCGAAGTCGAAGACGTCGAAGTTCGACTCGATCCGCGACGGAGTCACCGACTTCGGGAACACGATGTAGCCCAGTTGCAGGTGCCAACGGATGACCACCTGCGCCGGCGACTTGCCCAGTCGGGACGCGATGTCGGTGACGGTGCCGCTCTCCAGGTCGGCTGCCTGGCCGAGCGGGCTCCACGCCTGCGTACGGATGCCGAGCTCGTCGTGCAGCGAGACCAGGTCGGTCTGGGTGAACGTCGGATGCAGCTCGATCTGGTTCACCGCCGGCACGACCGTGGTGTCGAGGGTCAGCCGGCGCAGATGGTTGGCCTGGAAGTTCGACACACCGATCGCCCGTGCTCGGCCGTCGGCGTAGATCTTTTCCAACGCCTTCCACGTGTCGACGTACGTCTTGTTCTCGGGGGTTGGCCAGTGGATGAGGTACAAATCGACGTGGTCGAGGCCCAGCCGGGCCAGGCTCGACTCGAAGGCGACCGGCGCGCTGTCGAAGCCCTGCTCGGAGTTCCACAGCTTGGTGGTGACGAACAGCTCGTCGCGGGCGATGCCGGAGTTCGCGATGGCCTTGCCGACACCCTCCTCGTTTCCGTAGATCGCCGCGGTGTCGATGTGTCGGTAACCGACCTCGAGGGCCTTCTCCACGGACGGGATGATGTCGTCGTTGGACACCTGGAAGACGCCGAACCCGAGCTGCGGGATCTGCACGGCGTTGTTCAAGGTCACGGTGGGGCTCAGTGCCACGGAGTCTGCTCCTGGGGTCGAGGGGGTCGTTACCGGGCGTACCCCTCGTCCAACCGACCTCCGGCGCGGATCATTCCGTGCCGGGAGCACCGTGCGGTCCACCCGCGTGGGACCACCTGCACCACCATCCGACGCCCGCAGACTGCGCAGAACCGGCGTGTCCTTACCACGGTGGCCGAGCTGGCGGACGTCACCGCCGAACGCACCGCCGGCGCTGCCGTCGTCCTCGTCGAGGGTGCCGGCGGCGTACGGGTGCGACTGGACAGCTCGGGTGGCACCGTGCTGGAGCTTGCCCGCGGTCTGCAGTGGCACGGGGACGTCCGGGTCGTCGTGGTGGCCCGTGCTGGCCTCGGTACGCTCAACCACACCGAGCTCACTGTCGACGCGGTCCGAGGCGCCGGCCTGGACGTCGATGGGCTGGTGATCGGGTCGTGGCCGCCGGCGCCGGGCCTCGCCGAGCGCTGCAACCGCGAGGAGCTGCACCGCGTGACTGGTTGCCGGATCCTCGGGGTGCTGCCGAGAGGGTGCGCGACCTGGTCACCTGACCGCTTCCGCGCGAGCGTCGGCGAGTGGCTCGCGGCGCCGGCCTGAGCCGGCTGCGGATAACCTCGTCCGGTCGCCCAGCACCAACCCCCGGAGGAACCGTGTCCGAACCGTCCGAGACCCCCGCCGTCCGGGGGGCCGTACGGCGCATCATCCGCTGGGGCGAGCCGGTCATGCACCGCCGGCTGCGGCCGGTGACCGAGTACGACGAGGCGCTTCGCCGTCTGGTGGCCGACATGTGGGCCACCATGTACGCCGCTGAGGGAGTCGGCCTCGCCGCCAACCAGATCGGGGTCGATCGGGCCGTCTTCGTCTTCGACTGTCCCGACGATGACCACGAGATGGTCAAGGGGGTCGTGTGCAACCCCGTCCTCACGCTGCCCGAAGGCGAGGCCCGCAACCTCGACGAGAGCGACGAGGGCTGTCTGTCACTGCCGGGCGCCTACAGCGAATGCGTTCGCCCCGACTGGGTCCGGGTCGAGGGCACCGACGAGCACGGTGCCCCGGTGTCGTACGAGGGGTCCGGTCTGCTCGCGCGGTGCCTGCAGCACGAGAGCGACCACCTGGCAGGCACCGTGTTCGGCGACCGGATCCCCAAGCGGGCCCGCAAGAAGCTGTACCAGGCGCACGACGAGCTGGCCGGCGACTTCCCTGCGGACTGGCCGGTCACGCCCTCCGCGGGCTAGCGCCGGCTCGCCGGGCCCAGGGCGTAGGCGGCCACCGCGGTGGCCGCGGCCACATTGAGCGAGTCGATCCCCGCGGTCATCGCAATGGCCACTCGACGGTCCGCGGTGGCCAGCCAGTGCGAGGACAGTCCGCCACCCTCGGTCCCGACGACCAGGGCGGGCTTGTCCGGCACGGTCATCGCGGTGAGATCCTCGCTGTCCGCGCCCGGGGTCAGTGCGAGCGACGTGAACCCGTGCTCCCGCAGCACGTCCATGGCGCTGCCCCAGTCGTCGAACCGGGCGTACGGCAGCGCGAACACCGTGCCCATGGAGACCTTGATCGCTCGACGGTAGAGCGGGTCCGCGCAGCGCGGGGCCAGCAGCGCTGCGTCGAATCCGAGGGCGGCGCAGCTCCTGAAAATGGCGCCGACGTTGGTGTGATCGGTGACGTCCTCCAGCACCACGAGTCGGCGTGCGGTCCGGAGCACGTCGGCGACGGACGGCAGCGGAGCCCGGTGCAGCGACGCCAGCGCTCCACGGTGCACGTGAAAGCCGGTGACCTGCTCGGCCAGCTGCTCGCTGACGACGTAGCAGGGGACGTCCCCGGCCGCGTCGAGCACGTCGCGCAGGCCGTCCAGCCAGCGCGGTGCCATCAGGAACGATCGGGGCCGGTGCCCCGCCTGCGCGGCGCGCCGCACCACCTTCTCTCCTTCGGCGATGAACAGGCCGTTCTCGGTCTCCAGCCGCTTGCGCAGTGACACGTCGCGCAGGTGCACGTAGTCCGCGAGCCGGATGTCGGCGGCATCGACGACCTCGATCCGGCGCGCCACGTCAGGCCCGCCTCGACGAGGCGTGGGCGACCGAGACGACGTCACCGATCACCACGACCGCCGGCGGCCGGATCCCGTGCTCGGCGACGGCGGTCCCGACGGCGTCCAGGGTGGACACCACCCGCTGCTCGCCGGGCATCGTGCCCTCCTGGACGACGGCGACCGGTGTGTCGGCGCGGCGGCCGTGCTCGATCAGCGTGTGGGCGATCATCGTCAGATTCTCCACCGCCATCAGCAGGACAAGCGTGCCGCGCAGCTGCGCCAGGGCCGGCCAGGAGACCAGCGAGTCGGCGTGCTCAGGAGGCAGGTGCCCGGAGACGACGCTCACCTCGTGGGCCACCCCGCGGTGGGTGACCGGGATCCCTGCTGCGGCAGGCACACTGATGGCACTGGTGATCCCGGGCACCACCGACCAGGGCACTCCGGCCGCCTCGCAGGCGAGTGCCTCCTCGTACCCTCGCCCGAAGACGAAGCTGTCGCCGCCCTTGAACCGCGCCACCCGTTGGCCGCCCCGGGCGCGGGCGATGCACAGCTCGTTGATCGCGCGCTGCGACGCCGACCGACCGCGGGGCAGCTTGGAGACGTCCACGACCTCGACCTGAGGCGGCAGCTCGTCGAGCAGCGCACGCGGTGCCAGCCGGTCCGCGACCACCACGTCGGCCTCGAACAGTGCACGACGACCGGCCAGGGTGACCAGCTCGGGGTCACCCGGTCCCCCGCCCACCAGCACCACCCCCGGCTCGCGGGCCGGCCGGTGCGGGTCGGCCAGGCGGCCGTCGCGCAGCGCCTGGAGGATCGAGTCCCGGATGGCGGCCGAGCGGCGCGGGTCCCGGTTGGACGTGACCGCGACCGTCACCTCGTCGTGGCGACCCGATGCCGGGGTCCAGGCACTGCCCTGGATCGCGTCGTCGGCGCGGACGCAGAAGATCCGCCGTTGCTCGGCCTCGGCCACCACGGCGGCGTTGACATCCGGGTCATCGGTCGTCGCCAGCGCGTACCAGGCCCCCACGAGGTCGCCCGGCTGGTACGTCCGGTGCCGCAGGGTCACCTCACCGGAGCCGGCCATCGCCTCGATCGCCGGACGTACCCGGGGAGACACCACCACGACCTGTGCGCCCGCCCTGAGCAGCGTGGGCAGCCGGCGCTGACAGACCGACCCTGCACCGATGACCACGACCCGGCGGCCGGCCAGCCGCAGCCCCACGGGGTACGGCGGCGGATCCCCGGGGGCAGTCATCCGTTCATCATCACCCACGTCGCCGGCGCTTCGACCCAGCCCCGTTGCCCGTCCGGTGGGTGGACGTGTGAGGTCTCGGCGTGGCGGGTAGGTTGCCCGCAACCTTGATTTCGTGCCCTGGAGGCCCTTCATGAGCTTGGACCGTCCCGTCACCCCCAACCCGTACGACCTGCTGCCGAGCGTCGAGGCGTTCTCGGTCAGCAGTGACGATGTCAGCGACGGCCAGCCGCTCAAGGACGACCAGGTGGCCACCGGCGGCAACACATCGCCGCACCTGTCCTGGTCCGGCTTCCCCGAGGACACCAGCAGCTTCGTCGTCACCTGCTTCGACCCCGACGCGCCGACCCCGTCCGGTTACTGGCACTGGACCCTGGCGGACATACCGGCCGACGTCACGGAGCTGCCCGCCGGAGCGGGGGCCGCCGACGCAGACCTGCCGGGCAACGCCTTCCACGTCCGCAACGACGCGGGCAGCAAGGACTTCAGCGGTGCGGCCCCGCCGGAGGGTGATCGGGCGCACCGCTACTTCTTCGTGGTGCACGCCGTGAGCGAGGAGTCGCTCGGCGTCGACGCCGACGTCTCGCCTGCTGTCGTCGCGTTCAACCTCGCGTTCACGACGCTGGCCCGCGCGGTGCTCGTCGGCACGTATCAGCACTGAGTCTTCGCCGTCCGTGAGTTCCGGTGCGCCCGTCCGTGAGTTGCGCACCAAGCGCGGGGGTTAGGCTGCGTCGTTCGTCATGTCCTAGCGGGGGTGAGTCGTGTCCGCGTCGCTGTACGCCGGGCTGGCCAGCCGTGGCTTTCGGCGGTACGCGACATACCGCAGCGCCACGCTCGCGGGAATCTTCACCAACACGGTGTTCGGCGTCATCATCAGCTATACCTACATCGCGCTGTGGGTGGAGCGCCCGCAACTCGGTGGCTATGGCATCGCCCAGGCGCTGACGTTCGCCTGGGTCGCGCAGGCGCTCATCATGCCCGTCGGGCTGTTCGGTGGTGGCATCGTCGCGGACTACTCCGAGCGGGTACGCAGCGGTGCGGTGGCCACGGACCTGCAGCGTCCGGCGCCACTGCTGGCGGTACGTCTGGCCGAGGACCTGGGGCGTGCCGCGTACGCGCTGCTCACACGCGGCATCGCCCCGATGCTGGTCGGGGCGCTGTTGTTCCCGCTGGCCTGGCCCTCGTCGGTATCCACCTGGCTGTTGTTTGCTCTCTCGATCACCCTCGCCGTGGTGATCGGCTTCGCGTTGCGCTACCTGCTCGGGTTGCTCGCGTTCTGGATCATCGACACCAGCGGCCCTGCCTCCGTGCTCGTCGTGCTGCAGATCTTCGCCTCCGGGAGCGCACTGCCCCTGGTGACCTTCCCCGGTGTCCTGCGGAGGATCTGCGAGCTGTTGCCGTTCCGTTGCCTCGTGCAGGTGCCGTGCGACGTGCTCCTGCGCGAGGACACCGGCACCGGGTCGCTGCCCCTGATCGGCCTGCAGCTCCTGTGGGCCACCACGCTGCTCGGGCTCGGCGCCGTGCTGACGCGAGCCGCCGTCCGCACGGTCGTGGTCCAGGGTGGCTGAGTCCCGGCATGAGTGAGGCACTGCGAATGTTCGGCGCGATCGCCGGAGCCTGGGTCCGTGCCGGCTTCACCTACCGGACCTCGTTCGTCGTCCTGACGTCGACGGGCATGATCCTGACGTTCCTGGACTTCGCGATCATCCTGATCATGTTCAGCCACCTCGACGCCCTGGGTGGGTTCACGCTCACCCAGATCGCCGTGCTGTACGGCCTGTCCGGGTTTGCCATCGGCGTCGCCGACCTGCTCCTGGGCAACGCCGAGATGCTGGGGCAGCGGGTCCGGGACGGGACCCTGGACCAGATGCTGGTACGCCCCGTCCCCGCACTGGTGCAGGTGGCCGCGGACCGATTCGCCCTGCGCCGCGTCGGCCGCGTCCTGCAATCCGGTGCAGTGCTCGGTTGGGGCCTGTCCGCCGCTCCCATCGACTGGACGCCGCTGCGGGTGCTGGTGCTCGCCTCCGCGCTGGTCTGCGGGTCGCTCATCTTCGCCAGCCTGTTCGTGCTCGGCGGGGCTTTCCAGGTGTTCGCCGGCGACGCCTCGGAGGTAGCCAACGCGTTCACCTACGGCGGCAACACGCTCACGCAGTACCCGTTGGCGATCTACCCGGTCGAGGTCGTGCGCGCCGTCACCTTCATCGTCCCGTTGGCGTTCGTCAACTGGTACCCGGCCCTGTACGTCCTCGGCGTCGACGACCCGTTCGACCTGCCCGCAGCGTTCCAGGTCGCCTCGCCCGTCGTCGCCGCGCTGTTCGTCGCCGTCGCCGCCCTGACCTGGCGCACCGCGCTTCGTCACTACCGCAGCACCGGGAGCTGACCACCGTGCCGATGATCGACGTGCACGACTTGCGCCGCACGTTCCTCATCCGCGAACGCCGTGGCGTCCTGCGCCGCACCCGCCGCGAGGTGCAGGCGGTCGACGGCATCACGTTCTCGGTCGAACCCGGCGAGGCAGTCGGTTACATCGGCCCCAACGGCGCCGGAAAGTCCACCACGATCAAGATGCTCACCGGCATCCTGGTGCCGACCTCGGGACACCTCCGGGTGGCCGACCTCGACCCGTCGCGCCGACGTACCGAGCTCGCCCGGCGGATCGGCGTCGTGTTCGGGCAGCGGACCGGTTTGTGGTGGGATCTCCCGCTGCGCGACTCCTTCGAGCTCTTGCGCCGGATCTACCGCGTGCCGACGCCCACGTACGAACGGAACCTGTCCGCGTACGTCGGGCTGCTCGAGATCGGTGACCTGCTCGGGCAGCCGGTACGTCAGCTATCGCTCGGGCAACGCATGCGGGCCGACATCGTGGCGGCGCTGCTGCACGACCCGGAGATCCTTTACCTCGACGAGCCGACCATCGGGCTCGACATCGCCAGCAAGCAGCGACTGCGAACATTCCTGCGCGAGCTCAACGCCGATCGGGGTACGACGATCCTGCTCACCACCCACGACCTCGTCGACATCGAGCAGGTCTGCCGGCGGGTCATGGTGATCGACCACGGTCGCCTCGCCTTCGACGGCGACTTCGCGGCACTGCACGCCGCCGGGCAGGCGACCCGCACGGTCGTCGTCGACTTCCATGACGAGGTGCCGCCCATCGACGTACCCGGCTCCCGGGTCGTGCGCGTCGACGGTGTACGCCAGTGGCTCACCGTGCCTGCCGGCACCCCGACCGGCCCGGTGATCGCGGCGCTCGCCTCGAGCCACGAGATCGCGGACCTGTCGATCCGGGAACCGACGATCGAGGACGTGCTCCCCCACCTCTACGCCCGTCCGTGAGTTACGGCACGCCAGTCCGTGAGTTTCGCCCAGGGTGGGGCACAATCCACGGGTGGGTGACATCCGTACCGACGTGCTCGGGGAGCCGTTCACCGCAGAGACCATCCGGCTGGCAGACGACACCGAAGGTACGGTCGTCGCCACCCTGGTCCACCGGCCTGCTGAGACGCCGACTCGCGCGGCGGTCCTGTACGTCCACGGGTTCTGCGACTACTTCTTCCAGGTGCATGTCGCGGAGTTCTTCACCGAGCTCGGTTACGACTTCTACGCCCTCGACCTCCGCAAGCACGGCCGCTCGCTGCTGCTGCACCAGACGCCCAACTTCTGTCTCGACCTGGATGAGTACTTTCCAGAGCTCGACGCCGCACACCAACGCATCACCACTCGCGACGGGCATGAGCAGCTCGTCGTCGTCGCACATTCCACCGGAGGTCTGATCGCCCCGCTGTGGGCGCACGAGCGACACAGGGGGGATCGAGTCGCCGACGCGTTCGTGTTGAACGGTCCGTGGCTGGACCTGCAGGGCTCGCTGCTGTTGCGCACGGTCGGCACCCGTGCCATCGACGAGATCGGCGCGCGTCGTCCGTACCAGCTGATCCCCCGCAGCACCTCCGACGTGTACATCGAGTCGCTCCTAGCGCAACGACGGGGGGAGTGGGACTTCGACACCGCGTGGAAGCCGGCATCCAGTTTTCCGGTACGCGCGGGGTGGCTGCGTGCCGTGCGGCGGGGCCACCGCAGGCTGCACCGCGGGATCGACACCGGTGCGCCGGTGCTGGTGCTGGCATCGACCCGGTCGAGCGTGACCGAGACCTGGACCGAGGACGTGCGCCGCTCCGACATGGTGCTCGACGTGCAGCAGATCGCCCGCTGGTCGCACAAGCTCGGGCCGCTGGTCACGATCGCACGCATCGAGGGCGCGATGCACGATGCGTACCTGTCGGCCAAGGACGTACGCGAGGCCGCCTTCGAGGTGACCCGTCGGTGGGTGCAGGCGGCGGTCGGCTGACACGATGGTGGCATGTCCCGACCGACCGGGTCCCTGACCCTCGTGCATGCCGCCGACCGCCCCGACCTGATGGCGCCCCCGGTCGCCGAGGCCGTCGCCGGTATCGCGGACGCGTGGGTCACCGAGATCGATCCGGCCCTGGCCGACACAGCTGCCATGTCGGAGGCGTACGGCGTGGGACTCGACGTCTCGGCGAACTGCGTGGTCGTTGCCGGCACCCGCGGTGGTGTCACCCGGCACGCCGCCTGCGTCGTGCTCGCGACCACACGGGCCGACGTGAACGGGTTCGTCCGCAAGCGTCTCGACGTGCGCAAGGCGTCGTTTGCCCGGATGGACGACGCGGTGGCCATGACCGCGATGGAGTACGGCGGGATCACGCCGCTCGGTCTGCCGGAGGACTGGCTGGTGCTCGTCGACGCGGCGGTCGTGGCATCGCCACAGGTCATCGTCGGCAGCGGCGTACGACGGTCCAAGGTGGTCCTGCCTGGTGCTGCCCTCGCCGCACTCCCGCGAGCTGAGGTCATCGAGCGTCTGGGCCGCTGACCGCACCGAACTCACGGATGGGCGGTAGCGAACTCACGGATGGGCGGGGTGGCGGGTGAGGATGTACGTCACCAGGTCGAGGTGGCTGATCCGGTCGCCGTCTCGCACCACGTGTAGCAGCTCGCCGGCGTAGTACTGGTCCAGGCAGCGCCAGGTGTCCGCCGCCTCCCGAACCAGCCGGGTCCGGTGTCCCGGGTTGGCCTCTTCGATGACCAGATGCCCGTCGCCTACCGCGAAGGTTATCGGCGTGTTGCCCCAGTACCAGAGGCCCAGCAGCTCGGCGGCGTCTTCCACCTCAGGCTCCGGGGACCACTCCGGCGGCAGCGGCGGCTCGAGCTGCTCGAGCCGGTCGAGCAGGGTGAGTGCCAGACCTGGTGTGTCACCGACCGTCGCGTTGGCGAGCGTGAAGCCCGCCGAACGGCGTCGCGGGTCGACCACGAAGCCGGCCAGGAAGCCGGGCATCGAACCGCCGTGCCCGACCAGCGTCCGGTCGCCGCGGCCGTACAGCCGCACACCGAGCCCGTGCACCGACTCGGTGCCGACGGCCGGCTCACCCGCAGCCGGCGTACACATCTCGGTCACCGTGGACGGCGCCAACACCACCGGATCGGGGTCGATCCAGAACGCTGCGTAACGCGCCAGGTCTTCGACGGTGCTCCACAGCTGGCCTGCCGCCGCCATGGCACCGGTGTCGCTGTGCGGCTCGGGAGCGAGCGTCCCGGCGTACGGCTGCACCGACCAGCCCTGCGCATGCGGCACCTGCGGCCCGTACGTCGTGCGCGTCATGTCGAGCGGCCTGAGCACCCGCTCGGTGACGGCGTCGATCCAGCTGGTGCCGCGCAGCCTGGCGACCAGCTCACCGAGCAGCCCGAACCCCAGGTTCGTGTAGTGGTGCCGCTGGCCCGCCGGATGGACCGGCCCCTGCTGGAGCACCTGCCCGGCGAGCGTCTCGAAGTCGCCGCCCTCGTGACGCTCCCACCACGGTCCGGCCGGCTCGGAGGGCAGTCCGGCTGTGTGGGCGAGCAGGTCGCGCACCCGTGCGGATGCGTAGGGCACGTCGCCGAGGTGCGCGCGCAGGGGGTCGTCGAGGTCCAGCAGCCCGTCGTCGCGGCACTGCAAGACCGCGACCGCGGTGACCGTCTTGGTGATCGAGCCGATGCGGTACTGAACGTCTGGACCGGCCACCATGCCCGAGCCGACGGCGGTACCACGGGTACCGGTCCACATCAGCTCGCCGTCGCGCAGGACGCCGGCCACCAGTGAAGGTTGCCGCGTCCGCGCTTGGACCCGGGCAAGTTCGCCGGTCAGTGCACGTGCGGTCGACTCGAGCAACCGGCTCACGTCCGTTGGCATGGGGTCAACTGCCGAGGCATCCCCGCCGACTCCCCATGGCATGGTGTCACTGCCCATGGGTTGCGTCCCATGGGCAGTGCGGTTTACCAGGGGACCCTGGGAAACCGCACCGAGTGGCGACGCTCACTCGAACGCCTCGATCGGTGGGCACGAGCAGGACAGGTTGCGGTCGCCGTAGGTCTGGTCGACGCGGGCGACCGGCGGGAAGTACTTGTCGGTGAAGATCCCGGTCGGGAAGGCGCCCAGCGCCCGGTCGTACGGGCGGTCCCACTCCTGCGCGAGCGTCCGCGCAGTGTGCGGTGCCCGGCGCAACGGAGACTCCTCCAGCGGCCACTGCCCCGATGCCACCTGCCCGATCTCGCCGTGGATCGCGATCATCGCGTCGCAGAAGCGGTCCACCTCGACCAGGTCCTCGGACTCGGTCGGCTCGACCATGAACGTGCCGGCGACCGGGAAGCTCATCGTCGGCGCATGGAAGCCGTAGTCGATCAGCCGCTTGGCGACGTCATCGACGGTGACGCCGGTGCGCCGGGTGATCTCACGCAGGTCGATGATGCACTCGTGCGCCACCAGGTCGCCCTGCCCGCGGAAGAGGACCGGGAAGTGCTCACCGAGCCGGCGGGCCACGTGGTTGGCCGACAGCACGGCCACCGAGGTGGCCTCGGTGAGCCCCGGCCCTCCCATCAGTGCGACGTACGCCCAACTGATCGGCAGGATCCCCGCCGAGCCGTAGGGAGCCGCGCTGATCGCGCCCACCCCCTCGCGTCGCTCGGGGTCCGGGTGCAGCGGGTGGGTGGGCAGGTGCGGCACCAGGTGCGCCGTCACGCCGATCGGGCCGACTCCCGGCCCGCCGCCGCCATGCGGGATGCAGAACGTCTTGTGCAGGTTCAGGTGCGAGACGTCACCGCCGAAGTCGCCCGGCCCGGCGTGGCCCAGCAATGCGTTCAGGTTGGCTCCGTCCACGTAGACCTGGCCGCCGTGCGCATGCACGGTCTCGCACAGCTGGGTGATGGTGTCCTCGTACACTCCGTGGGTCGACGGGTACGTCACCATGATCGCGGCCAGGTCCTCGGCGTGCTTCTCGCACTGTGCGGTGAGGTCCTCGAGGTCGACGCCGCCGTGCGCGTCGGCCTTGACGACCACAACCCGCATGCCCGCCATGACGGCCGAAGCGGCGTTGGTGCCGTGCGCCGAGCTGGGGATCAGGCAGACGTCACGAGCGGCGTCCCCGTTGGCCCGGTGGTAGGCGCGGATCGCCAGCAGGCCGGCCAGCTCCCCCTGGGATCCGGCGTTGGGCTGGATGGAGACCGCGGCGTAGCCGGTGACCTCAGCGAGCCAGGCCTCCAGCTCCTCGACGAGCTCGATCATCCCGGTCGCGTCGGCCGCGGGGACGAACGGGTGCAGGTCGGCGAACTCCGGCCAGGACACCGGCTCCATCTCGGTGGTGGCGTTGAGCTTCATCGTGCAGGACCCGAGCGGGATCATCCCCCGGTCCAGCGCGTAGTCGCGATCCGACAGCCGGCGCAGGTAGCGCAGCATCTGGGTCTCGGAGCGGTGCGTGGAGAACACCGGGTGCGTCATGAAGTCGGTCCGGCGCAACGCCGCCTGCGGCAGCGCGTCGGCGGTGGAACCGGCCATCTGGTGGACGTCGAGGTCGCCGACGCCGAAGGCTGCCCAGACCGCCGTGACGTGCTCGTCGCAGGTGACCTCCGAGGTGGAGACACCGACGTGGTCGGAGTCGATCCGCCGCAGGTGGAGGCCGGTGGTGCGGGCGGCGTCGACGACGTCGTCGGCCCGGCCGGGGACCCGGGCCAGCACGGTGTCGAAGAACTCGCCGTGGACCACATCGACACCGCCCTTGACCAGTCCGGCGGCCAGGGTGGCGGCGTGCCGGTGCACCCGTTGCGCGATCGAGCGCAGCCCCTGCGGCCCGTGGTAGACGGCGTACATGGACGCCACCACGGCCAGCAGCACCTGGGCGGTGCAGATGTTGGAGGTGGCCCGATCGCGCCGGATGTGCTGCTCACGGGTCTGCAGCGCCAGTCGGTACGCCGGCGCTCCGTCGGCGTCCTTGGACACACCGACCAGTCGCCCGGGCAGGTGTCGCTCGAGGCCGTGGCGCACCGCCATGAAGGCGGCGTGCGGGCCGCCGTAGAACATGGGCACCCCGAAGCGCTGGGTGGAGCCGACCACGACGTCGACGCCCTGGCTGCCCGGTGACTCCAGCAGCGTCAGGGCGAGCGGGTCGGCGACGGCGACCACCCGCCCGCCGGTCTCCTGCGCCTGCGCCACCAGCGCGGCCAGGTCGGGGATGCGCCCGGAGGCACCGGGGTACGCCACCAGCAGCCCACCGGAGAGATCGCCGGGCAGGTCATCGGGTAGGGGCTGCTGCAGGTCGGCCAGGATGACCTCGATGCCGAGCGCCTCCGCCCGGGTACGCACCACTGCCAGCGTCTGCGGGGCGACGTCGGCGTCGACGGTGAACGGCTTGTCGACCGCGTCCCGGCTCGCGCGACGCAGGAGCGTCATCGCCTCGGCTGCGGCGGTGCCCTCGTCGAGCAGCGAGGCGTTGGCAGTGTCCAGACCGGAAAGGTCGGCAACCATGGTCTGGAAGTTGATGAGCGCCTCGAGCCGGCCCTGGGAGATTTCCGGCTGGTAGGGCGTGTACGCCGTGTACCAGCTCGGGTCCTCGAGCACGTTGCGCCGGATCACAGCCGGGGTGACCGTCGGGTGATAGCCCAGACCGATCATCGCCACGCCCGGATTGTTGCGCGCGGCCTTGGCCCGCAGCCTCGCCATGATGTCGGGCTCGTCCCCGGCGTCGGGCAACCCGAGTGTGCCCCCCGAGCGGATCTCCGCCGGCACGGCAGCGGCCATGAGGGCATCCAGGCTGTCGTAGCCGAGGCCCTGCAACATGCGGGTCTGCTCGTGGGTGTCGGGGCCGATGTGGCGACGGGTGAAAGGCATGCCGGTCGGTTCGGTGCTCATCTGCTTGAGGGCTCCAGGGTCGGCGGTCGCGTCCCTCCCCCTCTGTCACACACCCGCCGTGGGGCGGCGCAGTCTGCTTCAGAGTTGCCTGGCTCGCACGATCCTGTGGCCTGAGAGGTTCCGGGGAGGATTGCCCCTTCGGCGCTGCAGGACCCGCCGGTGACGGGTCGGAGCAGACTCTCGCGTGCGTGTCGACAGCGCCGCCGATTTTACACGCTCTGCCGAGCAGGCGCGCTGTGCGGCGGGCTCAGCCGGTGGCGCGTTGCCGGCGGCGCGCCGCCAGCTCGTCGCCCGCGACCTCGGCATCGGCGCAGACGGCTCGCTCGGTGGGCAGCGTCGCCAGAGAGCCCTCGATCTCGCGCCACACGCCGCCGATCGCGATGCCGAACACGCCCTGCCCCCCCTGGAGCAGGTCGATCACCTCGTCGGCGGAGCGGCACTCGTACACGCTGGCCCCGTCGCTCATCAAGGTCACCCGGGTCAGGTCCTCGGTGCCGCGCTCACGCAGGTGCACGATGGCGGTGCGGATCTGTTGCAGCGAGACGCCCGCGTCCAGCAGGCGCTTGATAATCTTGAGCAGGAGCACGTCCCGGAACGAGTACAACCGCTGGGTGCCTGACCCGGTTGCGCCACGCACGCTCGGATCCACCAGTCCGGTACGGGCCCAGTAGTCGAGCTGGCGGTACGTCACCCCCGCGGCCGAGCATGCGGTCGGACCGCGGAACCCCACGTCGTCGGGCATCGGCGCGAGGTCGTCGTCGAACAGCAACCCCTGGGCGCCGGCCTCGTGTGCAGCCCGGTCGGTGTCGACCGGGACGCCCTGTCCGGCCTTGCTGTCGCCGTTGCCGCTCATGTGCACCACGCCGCCTCACGATCGCTGTTCGCCGCATCAGGTGTGAACCTCCGAACTGTCGGATAGCGACAACGGTGGAACTACACCAGCGGACTTCTCTGATCACGGTAGGTGCGCGGTCGCTCCCGGTCAACGATCAGCACAAAGGTGCGCCGCGTGTCGCACAACCCTCCAGTTGAGGTCGAGGGTCATCCCAGGGATGCCGTCAGGAGACCTCGTCGAAGTCTTCGGGCGTCACCTGATCGAGGAACTCGCGGAACTTCTCGACCTGCTGCTCATCCTCGTCCGCCACCGCGATGCCGGTCTGCTCCAGCACGTCCTCCGAGCACACGATCCGACTTCCGGTCCGCAGGGCGAGCGCGATCGAGTCCGATGGGCGGGCGTCCACCTCGATGCCACTGGCGAACACCAGGGTCGCGAAGAAGACACCGTCGTTCACGCCGGTGATCCGTACCTCGGTCAGCTCCTCCCCGAAGGAGGAGACCAGCTCCCGGAGCAGGTCATGGGTCAGCGGGCGCGGCGGGACGACGCCTTGCTGGGCGAAGGCGATGGCGGTGGCCTCCACCGCGCCGATCCAGATCGGCAGGTAGCGGGTCCCCTCCACCTCACGCAGCAGCACCAGGGGCTGGTTGGCGGGCATCTCGACCCGGACTCCGACGACATCGAGCTCATGCACATGTCCACCGTAACCCGCGTCAGCCACCGCCGCGCAGTCCCTTCTTCACCAAAGTGGTGTGCAGGCGCACCGACAGCGCTGCGAGCTGGCGCACGGTGTCCTCAGCCCGGGCCCTCGCGCCGGGTTCCCGCGAGCGCGAGACCGGTGCCACGACCTGCTCGAACAGTCCGACCTCACGGTCGGCAGCTGTCTTGAACGCCCTCAGGTGTCGTGGCTCCACGCCGAAAGCGGCGAGCTCGCCGGCGGTCTTGGCGACGATCAGTGCTGCGCCGTCGTACATCCCCTGAGACGTACGCGAGCCGACCAGACCGAACTGCTCGAGCTGGCTGAGCATCTTCTCGTCGATCTCGGCGGACTCGCACAGCTCCTCGCGGCTGAGCCGGAGCTCACGCCCGTCGCTACGAAAGGAGTCGGCCGCGGGGTAGCCGTCATCGGCCAGTACCACTCGCGGCGGGCGTGGCGTGCCGCCCTCCTCCCCGGGCTGCAGGCCGCGGTCGAGGTCGGCGAGCTCCGCCCGGATCCGCTTCAGCGGGTAGTAGCTGTCCCGCTGACGGACCAGGATGTAACGCAGCCGCTCCACGTCGGCAGGACTGAACTTGCGATAGCCCGAGGGCGTGCGCGACGGCTCCACCAGACCCTCGGAATCGAGGTAGCGGATCTTGGAGATCGTGACGTCGGGAAACTCCGGGCGCAGCGCAGCGAGCACGTCACCGATGCTCAGGCGCGCCCGGGCAGACGCCGACGCCGTCACCGCGAGGGACCCTCGGACAAGTTCTGGCTGGGGAAGTAGACCAGACGGTACTTGCCGATCTGGACCTCGTCACCGCCGGAGAGGACGATCTCGTCGACCCGGTCACGGTTGACGTACGTGCCGTTGAGGCTGCCCGCGTCGCTCACTGCGTACCCGCCGTCGACCCGTTGGAAGCGGGCATGGCGCCGCGACACGGTGACATCGTCGAGGAAGATGTCGCTGTCGGGATGGCGTCCTGCCGAGACCTCGGGCGTGTCGAGGAGGAAACGCGAGCCTGCGCTGGGACCGCGCTGCACGATCAGCAGCGCGCTGTCGGCAGGCAGCGCGTCCAGCGCAGCTGTGTCCTGTGCACTGAGCTCTCCACCATCGGCGTCGGGCTCGTGCCCGTGTCCAGGTACTTGGATGCTCGCCGTGGTCTCGGAGGCCGTTCCGGACTGCTCGGCCACGAGCTGCTGGCCGCATTGGGAGCAGAACCGTGCAGTGCTTGGGTTCTCGTGCCCACACTCGGTGCAGAACGGCATGGCGTCTCCTTGAGTGGCGGATGAGCAGGGCGTCGATGTCAGAATAGCCAGGTACGACGGCAGCTCTCGATCAAAAGTGGAGGGTGAAGGTTACTCGCTGATCAGGGCACGGTAGGCGGCACCGTCCAAGAGGGCGTCGACGGCGTTCGGGTCGGACAGCGTGACCTTGATCAGCCAGCCCTCGCCGTACGGATCGGAGTTGACGACCTCGGGATTCTGCTCCAGCGACTCGTTGCGCTCGACCACGACGCCGGGCACCGGTGCGAACAGGTCGCTCACGGATTTCGTCGACTCCAGCTCCCCGATGCTCGCGCCGGGGTCGATGGTGTCCCCCACCGCCGGCAGACCGACGTACACGATGTCGCCGAGCTGTTCCTGGGCGTAGTCGGTGATGCCGATGACAGCCGCGTCACCCTCGATCCGCAGCCACTCGTGCTCGGGCGTGTACTTCAGGTCCTCTGGGTTCACCGGGATGCTCCTTGGACGAGGGTGGTCAGTCGGCCGGACGAGCGTAGTCAGGTTCGCGGCTCACCGACAGGGCAGTCACCTCCACTTCGTCGAGCACCTGCACCTCGACGGTCCCATCCACGGTGGCGACGATGTCCTCGAGCCCACCAGGGAACGACGTCGCGACCGCAAGGGTGGAAGCGTCGCCGATGGCGTCGATGACGTACGGCGGGGAGGCCTGGATGCCGTCGACGGTCATTCCCTCCCCGTCGTCGGCGAAGAACGTCTGAGCCACCACCCGCACCTGATCGTTGATCTCCATCGCCTCCGCGCCGGCGTCACGCAGCTCCTCGATCACGTTGAGCATCACCGAGGCACCGACCTGGCCGGTGGGATCCTCGACGACGATGCGCACGCCGGGTCCGGTCGCACCCACGGCCCCGGACAGGATCGCCAGGGTGTCGGCCTCCAGCCGCGCCTCCTCGAGTGCCGTTTGGGTCTGCGTGCTGCTGTCGAGGAGCTCCCGGCGGGTCGCCTCCAGCTCGAGGATCTGCGACTGCGCCCGCTGATTGGCTGTGTCGAGCGAGTCCAACAGCTGGACCAGATCGCCTCGTCGGGTGCCGGCGTAGCCGTCGTCCACGGAGTTCGAGCGCAGCTGAAGCGCCGTCGCGAAGCCGAGCACTGCCAGCAGCAGTGCCACCACGACCTGTGCCCGGGAAACCCGGGCACGGGAGCCGGGGGCCGGCAGGATCGGTCCGTCGTCGTGCGTCTCAGGCATGCAGCAGATGCCTCCTGATCGCGGCGACGTTGGAGAAGATGCGGATCCCGAGCACGACCACGACGCCCGTCGACAGTTGATTGCCGACCCCGAGCTGGTCGCCGAGGTAGACGATCAGCGCCGCGATCACGACGTTGGAGACGAACGAGATGACGAACACCTTGTCGTCGAAGATGCCGTCGAGGTACGCGCGCAGGGCACCGAACGTGGCGTCGAGCGCCGCGACGACGGCGATCGGCAGGTAGGGCTGCAGGGCGACCGGCACGGTGGGCTGGAACACAAGTCCGAGCAGGAGCCCTGCCACCAGACCGGCGGCGGCGATCATCGAGCGTCCCTTTCCGGGACAGCACTGCGCAGCCGCAGACGCCCTGTGGGGACACCGGGCAGTGTCAGGTCGTCGGCGGACTCGATGTCGAAGCGGATGCCGTAGTTGGACTCGAGCTGGAACCAGGACTGTCCAGCCGCCGTCTCGCTGAAGCGCGCCTGCAAGGTGTCCGGGTCGCCGATTGCGGTCGCGGTGTAGGGCGGGGTGAGCGGGCGGTAGTTGACGGTGATCGCCTGCCCGGCGACCCTGATCGCTGAGGTGGGCCCCAGCCGCTGACCGTTGATCGACAGCGCCTCGGCCCCCGCCTGCCAGAGCCCGTTGGTCAAGACCTGCAGGTCGCGGTCCATCACGGTACCGCCCTCCGCCGTGGGGGCGTCGTCCGCGTCGTCCACGACGATCCGCACACCGGGGCCTTCCACGGGACCCGAGCCGATGAGGATCCGCGACTTCTGGACGGCGTCGAGCAGACTTTCCCCGCTCGCCCCGGCCGAGCTCACATCACCTTGCAGAGACGCGATCTCGTCCTTGAGCCCCTCCAGTGTGTCCGTCGACCGGGTGATCGACGTGCGACGCTCCTCGATCTGTTCGATGACTGCGCTACGCTCGCGGGCCTCGGTGGGTTCGCGACTCTGTGCCTGCAGGGCGGCCAGGCTGATCATCAACCCCAGCACGACCGCCACGACGACACCCCACCCGGGTCGGTGGCGCCCGTTGGTTTCTGACTCCCGGCGTGCCGCGACACGCGCGTAGTCATCATCGACAGCGGACTCCGACAGCCGGCTCAACAGGTCCCACGACCCCGGCGGTTGCGCGGGTGCCTGCCGTCGGTCGGGCGGGTGCCTCATCGTGTCCCCCTCAGGTGTCGTCGACGGTCACTGGCGACTGGCGCGCGACCGGGACGGTACGTATGAGCAGGAGGCGCACCTGCCAGGCGTACAACAGGCCAGCCCACCAGTACAGGCCTACACCCCAGATCGTGAACGCCCAGCCGAACACGTGCGCCAGGTCGGCCACCGCGCCCTCGCCGTCACCGAGGAGCAGCAGCGGGAACGCGTACAGCAGGGCAGCGGTGGCCGCCTTGCCAAGGAAGTGCACCGGCAGCGCGCTGTAGCCGCGGGTGCGCAGGAAGGGCACGAGGCAGAACAGGAACACGTCGCGCAGCGGCAGGATGACCGCCAGCCACAGCGGGATGATGTCGCGCAACGCCAGTCCGATGACGACCGACAGGATGTAGAGCCGGTCGGCCACCGGGTCGAGGATCTGCCCCAGCTTCGACGTCTGGTTCAGCGTCCGGGCCAGCTTGCCGTCGAGGTAGTCGGTGATCCCGGCGACCAGAAGGACGACGAGGGCGAGCACGTCGGCCTCCGGACCGAGGACCAGCCAGAGGAAGAGCGGCACACCGCACAGGCGCAAGATGCTCAGCAGGTTCGGGATCGTCCACACGCGGTCCCCCGGCACCGCATCGGATTCGCCGGACACGCAAGCCTCCTCGCACAACGGCGGCTGCTACCACCGAGGCTCAGGCTACCGGGCGACCCGGTGCCCGTGACTCTCCCGCCACGCCCGAACCGGGGTAGGCGCCGCGGCACCGGACGGACGACTTGGCGCGAGTCGGTGCGCTGAAGCCTCCGGCTGAGCGATGATGCTTCGGTGAGCGAGACACCGTGCGGCCTGGAGGCCTCATGACGCTCGCCCAGCACGGCGGTCACGACCAGGTGGTAGCCAGCGCACTCGGCCTCCTGGCGAACCCGGAGCTCAGGGGCCTCGACCGGGTGAGCCTGCTGTACACACTGGCCCTGCCAGCTCAATCTGGCAGACTTGCACGTGCGGTGGACCAGCGAGCTCGAGCGAGTCGGCCTGGACCAGCCGCATCGCGAACGGGAGCGCCGTTGTCAGCCCGACCAGGCGATGTCCTGGATCCGGCAGGGCCGAGAGCTCACCGCCACGTCTGTGCCGTCGACGAGTGGTTGCTGCCCACCGCGCGGCCCCGCCACCCTGGTCATGGTCGACCTCGACGACTTCAAGACCACCAACGACAGGTACGGCCACGTCGTGGGCGACGTGGTCCTCATCAGGGTGGCCACTGCCCTCGAGGGGCCGCTCGCGAGGACGACCTGCTGGTCCGCGTCGGCGGTGACGAGTTCCTGATCGCCATGGCCGGCACGGTGAGCGATCTCGCCATGGTGCGACCCTGGGTGCGGCGGGCGGTGTCGGAGCTCGAGTTCGCTGACGTCAGCAGCGAGCTCCACGTGAAGGCGAGCATCGGTAGTGCTTCACCTCTGCCGACGAACCCACTGCGGCGCTGCTCAGTGCAGCCGACCGGACCATGTTCGCGGCCAAACGGATCGAGATCGACTACGCCTGACCGGACTGCGGTGGGGCGAGCACGCAGTCGTGGCACAACCCGCCACCGGGTACGAGGTAGAACAGGCAGCACGTGGTACGTCGGAACTGCCGCGGGTCGTAGCCGCCGGTACCCGCGAGCAGCGGTGTCGCGACCAGCGCCGAGACGATGCGGCGACAGTCCTCGCTCAACTCGGGCCGCACCGATCCGATGACCGTGCCGGCACCGGCGAGCGCCGAGGCGACGTTGCCCCACAGGATGTGCTCTGCCACGCCGACGACGGCCAGGGTGGCCCGCACCAGCGTGCTGACCGAGCCGTGGAGCACGAGCCCGAGCAACGCCTGCACGGTGTCATCCACATCCGCGACCTCCCGTACGCGCAGGTCCGACACCGTGAAGGGTGCCGCCCAGGTGTCCGACTCCGACCACCGGACCCGGTCCGCGGACAGATCGGGCACCCGCGCCGCGAGGACCGCGCCGGCCAGCGCCGGAGAAACCAGCCGTGCGGTCAACCCGAGCTGCACCGCGGATGCGGCCACCCGCTCGGACAGGTCGGGGTCACCGGCGGACAGCTGAGCGTGGGTGGCGGCGACCCGGGCGCGCAACGGCGTGTCGTCGACCGTCAGGTTGCCCAGCGGTCGCAACCCGCTCCCGGCCCCTGTCCGCAGGGCGAAGAACGGGCCGAGCCGTGCCAGGTCGGGCCACACCATGAGTGGACGGTACTGCCGGGGTCTGGTCAGGGGTCGTCGTCCGGGGCTGCTCGACAACGTGGGGTCTGCTGCCGTGCCCGAGGGCG
>JACCXZ010000175.1 GCA_013696745.1 Nocardioidaceae bacterium
CAAGAGGATCGTCCGCAACCACATCACGCCCCACCTCAGCACGATCCGGCTCGACAAACTCACCGCCACCAGGATCGCGGCCCACTACCGACAGTTGGAAACCTCCGGCCGTCGCGACAAGCCCGGGTACGGCAAGCCGCTGTCGGCCAACACCGTCTCCAAGGTCCACGTCCTGCTCGCCGCCATGCTCGACTCCGCCGTCGACGACGGACTGATCCTGATAAACCCCGCCAAGAAGAAGCGCACCGTCAACCCACCCAGGTCCAGTCAGGTGCGCGCGCAGAAGCCGGAGATCATCACCTGGTCCGGCCCCCAGCTCCACACCTTCCTCGCCTGGACCCGCGACGAGCTCGAGGACGAGCTGTTCCCGCTGTGGCGCACCATCGCCTACACCGGCATGCGCCGCTCCGAGGCACTCGCGCTGCGCTGGTCCGACATCAACTTCGCCACCGGCCGGATCAGCCTGCGGCGCGCTGTCGACGTCACCGCACCCCACACCACCAAGGTCACCAAGACCGGAAGCGCCCGCGTCATCGACATCGACGCCGAGACTCTGCGGGTGCTCAAAGCGCACAAGGCCGACCGCGGCGCGATCTCCCTCGAGCTGGCGCGCGCCGACGCCTACGTCTTCGGCGACGACCGAGGTGCCATCCGCGTCCCCGACGCCATCACCAGCCGATGGACCAGGCGCCTGGACTGGGCATGCGCCAAGTTCGAGGGCCTACCCCGAGTCACGCTCAAAGGCTTGCGGCACACCCACGCCACGTTGTTGTTGGAGCTCGGCGAGCACCCCAAGGTCGTCTAAGAACGGCTCGGGCACTCCACGATCACCACGACCATGAAAATCTACAGCCACGTCACGCCCACGATGCAGAAGAGCGCCATCGATCGCTTCGCCGCCCACCTCGGCGAGACCCTTGGCGAGGCTTAGCACATATATCGGCACATGAACGAGGAACGGCCCCCGACCTGAGACACGTATCCCCAGGCCAGAGGCCATTTCTCTTCTGTGCGCGAGGGGGGAGTTGAACCCCCACGTCCTTTCGGACACACGGACCTGAACCGTGCGCGTCTGCCATTCCGCCACTCGCGCGCGACACCACATACAGATGCCCGGACCGCAGGCCCGAACAGCGCACAAGGCTAACACGCAGCCGGTGCGCCTCCGTCGCCAGTCCGGGCCTGTGCGAGGGTCGCCCGATACCATCGCAAGGACATACGGTGTCCGCCGTGCGCGGCGGGCGCCTTCGTGCTGCCGAGAACGGGCCGCTGACGGGATGGGCGAAGGGAGGGGCGAGCGTGGGCATGCTGCACCGCTTCGAGCAACGGCTCGAGCAGGCCGTGAGCGGCGCGTTCGCCCGGGCCTTCCGCAGCGCGGTCCAGCCGGTCGAGATCGCGTCGGCCCTGCAGCGTGAGATCGACAACTCCGCGCAGATCCTGTCGCGTGAGCGGATGCTGGTTCCCAACGCCTTCGTCGTCGAGCTGTCCGAGAGCGACTACGAGCGGCTGGCACCGTACGGCTCGGCGCTGTCCGACGAGCTGTCGACACTGGTCAAGGACTACGTCGCGCAGCAGCGCTACACCCTGGCCGGGCCGCTGTCGATCGCCTTCGAGTCCAGCCCCGGTCTGACCACCGGCCGGTTCCACGTACGCAGCCGCGCCCACGCGAGCGTGACACCGGCCGCCGGCCGGCCGAGCAGCGACACCGCCGCACGGCGTGCACCGGTGGTGCTCGAGGTCAACGGCACCCGTCACCCGCTGCACCCTCCGGGGATCGTGGTCGGACGGGGAAGCGAGGCCGACCTGCGGGTCAACGACCCAGGTGTCTCCCGACTGCACGTCGAGATCCGGGTCCAGGTCGAGGACGGCCGACTGATGGTCAGTGCGGCTGACCTCGGGTCGACCAACGGCACCAGCATGGATGGTCGCAAGGTTCCGGAGGCGCGTCTGCGCGACGGCTCCACGATCACGATCGGCAGCACCACCATGACCGTCCACGACCCGGCTGCAGCCCCCGGTGAGCAGGGACTGATGCGCCATGGATGAGCTGACGCTCACGCTGATCAAGCTCGGGTTCCTCGCCGTCCTGTGGCTGTTCGTGCTGTCAGCGGTCTCGGTGATCCGCTCCGACATCTTCGGCGCCCGGGTGGAGACACCGCGCGGGGCGAAGAACGGTGCTGCCGCCAAGCCGGCGAAGCCGCCCAAGCCCAGGAGGCGCCCGCGCGGCGAGCCCACGTCGCTGATCGTCACCGACGGTCCCAACGCCGGTCAGGTCGTCTCGCTGGAGGTGCAGCCGATCCTCATGGGCCGCGGATCCGACGCGGCGCTGCGCCTCGACGATGACTACGTGTCGACCCGTCATGCCCGGATCGCGACCAACGGGGAGCAGTGGTTCGTGGAGGACCTCGGCTCCACCAACGGCACCTACCTCGGCAGCCAGCGCGTCACCTCTCCGACGCCCATCGCGGTCGGCACTCCCGTACGACTGGGCAAGACCGTCGTCGAGCTGCGGAAGTAACCGGCCACCATGACCATCACGCTTCGCTACGCCGCACTGTCCGACGTCGGGCGCGTGCGCAAGAACAACGAGGACTCCGGGTACGCCAGCGCCCGGCTGCTTCTCCTCGCCGACGGCATGGGTGGCATGGAGGCCGGTGAGGTCGCCTCCTCGGTGACAGTGCAGACGATCCGCAAGATCGACGAACCGCCTGCCGCTGACCTGCTCGAGATCCTCGCCGGTGCCGTGCAACGGGCCAACGACCGGCTTGCCGAGATCATCGAGGTCGACGCCTCCGTCGACGGGATGGGCACCACTATCACCGGGATGCTGTCCGACGGGGAGCGGATCGCACTGGTCCACGTCGGCGATTCCCGGGCGTACCGCGTGCGTGAGGGCCGGCTCAAGCAGCTGACCCGTGACCACACGTTCGTGCAGAGCCTGATCGACGAAGGACGCCTCACCCGCGACGAGGCGAAGGTGCACCCGCACCGGTCGGTCCTCATCCGAGCCCTCGACGGCCGGCAGGAGCTCGAACCAGACCTCTCGGTGCTGGACCTCGTCGCCGGTGACCGGGTGCTGCTGTGCAGCGACGGGGTGACGGACTTCCTGCCGGACGTCGAGATCGAGCAGCTGCTCACGGACGGGACCGTCGACTCCGCCGCCGTGGACATCGTGCGGGCCTCGCTGGCCAGGGGCAGCAACGACAACGTCACGGTCGTGGTCGCCGACGTCGTCGAGGTTGGCGAGGAGCCGGTGGCCGCCGAGGACCCGATGATCTTCGGCGCGGCCGCGGAGGACGCCCGTCCGCGCAGCGTCCACGACTCCGGCGTCCGGACGACCCGTTCGCCGAGCACCACTGCCGACGACGAGGACGACGGGGACGGCTCGCGGGCCGCCGCCGGTGATCCCGAGGAGCTGCGCTACGCGCCGCGGGCGCCGCTGCGATTCATCTGGTTGCGCCGCCTGGTCGTGATCACGGTGGTCCTCGTCCTCGTCGGGCTCGGGCTCAAGCTGCTCTACGACTGGACCCAGCGGCAGTACTACGTGGGTGCGTCGCAGGACCAGGTGGCCATCTTCCGTGGCATCGACCAGACAATCCCGGGTCTCACCTTGACCCGGGTCGAGGTCGGGTACGACATCGCGCTCAACTCGCTGCCGTCGTACCTGCGCCAGGACGTCGAAGAGGGGATCTCGGCCGAAGGACTCGAGCACGCCAGGCGCATCGTGGGCAACCTGCAGGACGACATCGACGAGTGCTCCCGCCCCAATCCGGACCCCGAGCAGTGTGCGGGCGCCGAACCGCCCGAGCCCTCGCCCAGCGAACCGCCCGAGCCCTCCCCCAACGAGCCGGGGCCGACCGAAGCGACCGACGGGGCCGGCCAGGCCGGCGGTGGTCGCCCATGAGCGCTGCGTCTCCGCGGGCCGGAGCCGAGGATCCGAGACTGGTCCCCCGCAAGCGGCGCGGTGCGGAGCTGTGGCTGCTGCTGCTCGCCACAGTCGTCGGCGTCGGGGCCTACATCGCCGTGGGCCTGGGCTTCGACGGTGAAATTCCCACTGACACTCCTCGGTTGGCCGGTGGGATCGTGGGCATGGCGCTCATCGCGCACGTCGCGATTCGCAGGCTCGCTCCGTACGCGGATCCGGTGCTGCTGCCGATCGTGGTGGCGCTGAACGGGCTCGGGCTGGCAATGATCCACCGCATCGACCTGAGTCTGGAGGCGGACGGCTCGCCGGTCGGCCCGTTCGCCGGCAACCAGCTGATCTGGACCGCACTGGGAGTGGCGAGCTTCATCGCAGTCCTGCTCGTCGTGCGCGACCACCGCAGGTTGCAGGCCTTCACCTACACGTTCGGCTTCCTCGCCCTCGTGCTGCTACTGCTGCCGCTGATCCCGGGCCTCGGCGTCAACATCCTCGGCGCACAGATCTGGATCCGGGTCGGCCCGTTCAGCTTCCAGCCCGGAGAGGTCGCCAAGATCTGTCTGGTCGTGTTCTTCGCCGGCTACCTGGTGGTCAAGCGCGACGCTCTGGCCCTGGCCGGTCGACGGTTCCTCGGCATCGATCTGCCGCGCGGTCGTGACCTGGGTCCGATCCTGGTCGCCTGGCTGCTCAGCCTGGGGGTGCTCGTCTTCCAGCGCGACCTGGGAAGCTCGCTGCTGTTCTTCGGCCTGTTCCTCGTGATGCTCTACGTCGCGACCGAGCGACCGGGCTGGCTGGTCGTCGGTGGCCTCCTGTTCGCCGCCGGCGCGTACTTCTCGTTCCTGACGTTCTCGCACGTACAGGCGCGTGTCGACGGGTGGCTCGACCCGTTCAGCAACTCCGAGGAGTATTACCAGATCATCCAGGCGATGTACGGCATGGCGTACGGCGGGCTGCTCGGCCGCGGCCTGGGTCAGGGCGACCCGTCGATGACGCCGTTCTCCTACTCCGACTTCATCCTCACGTCACTTGGTGAGGAGCTCGGGCTCGCCGGGATCATGGCGATCCTGATGATGTACGCGCTGCTGGTCGAGCGTGGCCTGCGGACCGCCCTGGTGTGCCGTGACGCCTTCGGCAAGCTGATCGCCACCGGGCTCGCGGTCAGCTTCGCTCTGCAGGTCTTCGTGGTCGCCGGGGGAGTGACGCGGCTGATCCCGCTGACCGGGCTCACCACTCCGTTCATGAGCCAGGGCGGTTCCTCGATGGTCGCGAACTGGGCGATCGCGGCGTTGCTGCTGCGGATCAGTGACCAGACCCGACGACCGGCCCCCGAGGTGCGCCCGCTGGAGGCCGACGACGCCACCCAGGTGGTGAAGATGCGATGAACCGACCGATCCGGGTGATGGCGATCGGCTGCTTGCTGCTGTTCGTGGCGCTGATGCTCAACGTCAACTACCTGCAGTACATCAGCGCCGACGAGCTGAACGCCCGCAACGACAACCGTCGGGTGCTCGTCGAGGAGTACTCCCGCGAGCGAGGGCCGATCGTGGTGGCGGGTGAGCCGATCGCGAGCAGCGAGCCGGTGGATGACGAGTACGAGTACCTCCGGACGTACGAGGACCCGGGGATGTACTCCAATCTCACCGGCTTCTACTCGTTCACGTTCGGCTCCACGGACCTGGAGAACAGTCAGAACGGCATCCTGTCGGGCAGCGATCCTCAACTGTTCGTCAGCCGGGTCGTCGACCTCGTCTCCAGCGACCAGCCCTCCGGGGGCAGCGTCGAGCTGACCATTGATCCGGACGCCCAGCAGGCCGCCGTCGACGGCTTCGCGGCACTTGCCGAGGGCAGCCGCGGTGCCGCGGTCGCTCTCGACCCCGAGACCGGTGCCGTCCTCGCGATGGTGTCCACGCCGCCGTACAACACCAACCAGCTGGCCAGCCACGACTTCGAGGAGGTCGACGACTTCTACCAGCGGCTGCTGGAGTCCGAGGCTTCGCCGCTCGTCGACCGTAGCCGCGAGGAGCGCTACGCACCCGGGTCGACGTTCAAGCTGGTGACCGCCGCCGCCGCGCTGTCCGACGAGGACCTCGACCTGAGCCCGGATTCACAGATCGAGTCCGGGTCCGCGCTTTCCTTCCCCGACGGGGGCAGCTATGTGCTGACCAACCAGAGCGACGACGTCTGCGGGGCGCAGGAGATCACCTTCACCCAGGCGGTGGCCGCCTCCTGCAACACGGCGTTCGGCCGGCTCGCGCTCGCGGTAGGCCCCGAGGACCTGGCCGAGCAGGCCGAGGCGTTCGGCTTCGGTGACAACAGCTACCTCGACAGCCTTCAGGTGGCCCCCAGCCAGTTCACCTCCGGTGACCCGGCCGAGCTCGACAGTCCGGAGACCGCGCAGTCGGGCATCGGCCAGTTCGACGTGGCCGCCACGCCACTGCAGATGGCGATGATCACCGCGACCATCGCCAACGACGGCACCGTGATGCGGCCGTTCATCGTGTCGCAGGTCCGCTCCCCCGACGCCGAGGTGCTCGACCGGACCCAGCCCGAGACGCTGTACGACGACGCCGTCTCCGGGGACGTGGCGGAGGACCTCAGCGAGATGATGGTCGCCACCGTCGAGGACGGCACGGCCGCGAGCCTCGCCATCGACGAAGTGTCGGTGGGCGGCAAGACCGGCACCGCGCAACGCGGGGACGACGACAACCCGTACGCCTGGATCGTCGGCATGGCCCCGGCCGACGACCCGCAGGTCGCGGTCGCGGTCTTCATCGAGGACGCGGGCGGCACGGCCCGTGACGACATCGCCGGCGGCGCCCTCGCCGGTCCGATCGCCAAGGCGGTCATGCAGGCAGTGATCAACCCGTGACCGGCACCGACGTCTTCGTGGGTCACGACCGCTACCGCCTGGATCGCCACCTCGCAACCGGCGGCATGGGCGAGGTGTACGTCGGCACCGACACCGTGCTCGGTCGCACCGTCGCGGTGAAGCTGCTCAAACCCGAGTTCGCTGACGACAGGCTCTCGCGCACCCGCTTCGAGAGCGAGGCGCGGCACGCCGCCGCCGTCCACCACCCCGGCATCGCGACCGTCTACGACTACGGCGAGACCGCTGCTTCGAACGGCGCCATGCGCCCGTACCTGGTGATGGAGTTCGTCGACGGTCGCCCGCTGTCGGACCTGCTGACGGGCGGCCGCATCCGGGAAGCAACCGTCGTTGATCTTCTCGCGCAGACCGCCGACGCCCTGCAGGCCGCCCACGACTCCGACCTCGTGCACCGCGACGTGAAACCCGCGAACCTGATGGTCACCCCGGCCGGTCAGGTCAAGGTGACCGATTTCGGGATCGCCAAGGCGGCCGCCGACCAGCCGCTGACCCAGACCGGCAGTGTGATCGGCACCGCGCAGTACCTGTCACCGGAGCAGGCTTCGGGGCGTGACGCGACGCCACGCAGTGACGTGTACTCCCTCGGTGTCGTCCTGTACGAGTGCCTCGCCGGCAGGCGGCCGTTCGTCCACGAGTCGTCGGTGGCGGTGGCGATCGCGCACACCCGTGACGAGCCTCCGCCGCTGCCCTCCGACGTCTCACCGTGGTTGGCCACGCTCACCATGGCCATGCTCAGCAAGGACCCGGCGGCGCGCCCGCGTAGCGCCGCCGAGGTGGCGTCGAGCTTGCGCAACGGGCTGGCCCCCGAGATCACGGCCACCCAGGTCGCCCCGGCCGGCGTCGTCGACGCAGGCACCCGGGCGATGACGACTCCGGCGGCTGCTGCAGCGGCCGGTGCCGGTGTGGCCGGTGCGCCGGCGACGCCTGCCTCTGCCCGGGGGTTGGGGACCCAGTCCGGTGACGACGACGGAAGCGGGCCGCCGAAGCGGTCGTCGGCTCTGCGGTGGGCTGCGATCATTGGTGCCGTGGTGGCGCTGCTGCTCGTGGCTGCCCTGGCCTTCTCGCTCGTGGGTGGCGACCCCGAGGAACCCACCGAAGAGCCGACCACCGAAGAGCCGACCACCGAAGGGCCGACCACCGAAGAGCCGACCGAAGAGCCGACCACCGAAGAAGAACCCACCGAAGAAGAACCCACCGAAGAAGAACCCACCGAAGAAG
>JACCXZ010000199.1 GCA_013696745.1 Nocardioidaceae bacterium
GAAGACGTAGGCCACCGCAAGACCGCCGGCGAAGGAGCCGGTGGCGCGCTCGGGGACAAGGGGCAGCGTGCGGGTCATACCGGCCCCGAGCTGGAGGGCGGCGAGCAGCAGCGCGATGACCAGGGCCCCGACGACGCTCTGCGGGATGGTCAGCTCTGGGTTCATCCGAGGGCCTGCGTCGACGGACTGCTCAGCTCGGTGGCGGCGGAATCGGGGACCGGGCCAGCGCCCGGGCCACCGACACCAGGTTGGACGCCATGGCCCGACCGGTGCTGGTCGACCACTCGTGGCCGTGCTCGGTGTCGGCGTAGGACGGGCCCGGACCGGGGCCCATGTTCCAGTACGTCCAGGCCTGGCCGGGGATGGTGTAGCCGATGTCACCGAGGCCACCGGAGATCTCGCTGATCACGTGGTGCGCGCCGTCCTCGTTGCCGGTCACCACCACGCCGGCGACCCGGTTGTAGGCCACCGGTCGTTCCTGGTCGTCGGTCTCGGAGAGCATCGCGTCCATCCGCTCGAGCAGGCGCTGAGCGATGCTGGACGGCCGCCCGACCCAGGTGGGGGTTGCGACGATCAGGATCTGCGCGTCGAGCAGCTTGGCGTGGACGGCCGGCCACTGGTCGCCGTCACCCATGTCGGTCTCCACGCCCGGTTTGACGTCGTGGTCGGCGAGGCGGATCGTCTCCACCTCCACTCCCTGAGTGCGCAGCGAATCGATCACCACCTCGGCGAGCAGCTGGGTGTTCGAGTCGCTGGTGGACGGCTTCAGCGAGCAGTTGAGCACGAGAGCTTTCATGAGTTCCCGTGCCCACGCCCGTCGGAGTCAAACAACGGACGGTCGCCGTGGTGCCTCACCGGGGCGTTCCGGTCACTGACCAGTCCAACCGGTCCATCACCATCCTGGCCGTGCTGCCGTGCAGGATGACGCTGAACAGCACGGCGGCGGCCACCGTGGACCACAGCTCGTCCTGCTCGGGGAACGGAGCCTCGCCCACCGCGTAGGCGAGGTAGTAGAAGGAGCCGATGCCACGCACCCCGAAGAAGCCCGTCACCAGCCGCTCCCGGTGAGGGCCGTGACCACCGAGCAGGCACAGCGCCCCGCACACCGGTCGGATCACCAGGACCAGCAAGGCGGCGACCAGCGCTCCCCGCCAGGTCAGGTCGTCCAGGATGCCGGTGGCGCAGGCGACGCCGAACATCAGCAGTGCCGCGAGGGTGAGCAGCCGCTCGACCTCGTGCGTGAAGCGATGCAGTTCACGGTGGTAGCCCGACCGGCTCTCGTGACCCCGGATGGTCACGGCGGTGACGAAGACGGCGACGAACCCCCACCCGCCGACGGCTTCGGCCAGGCCGTAGCCAACGAAGCTCGCCGCCAGGGCGATGATGCCCTCGCTGGACTCCGCGAGGCGCAGCCACGGACGGGGGGCGCCGAAGACCAGCCGGGCCGTCAGGCGTCCCACCACGACCCCGACGAGCACGGCGATCAACACCTTGCCGAACAGCTCCCATGCCAGCCATCGCCCGATCCACGAGCTGACGTCATCGCCGGCGGCGTGCGCCCCCGCGAGGAAGATCGCGACATAGACGAAGGGGAACGCCAGGCCGTCGTTGAGGCCGGCCTCGGAGGTGAGCGCGAAGCGGACCTCGTGCTCGTGCTCGTCCTCGTCCTCACCGGCCGGTGCGCCGACCTGGACGTCGGCCGCGAGCACCGGATCGGTCGGTGCGAGCACGGCACCGAGCAGTACGGCAGCGGCCGGTGTCAGACCCATGAGCCCCCAGCCGAGCAGCGCGACCGCGGCGATGCACAACGGCATGGCGACAGCAAGCAACCGCCAGGTCGAGCTCCAGGACTGCCACCCGGGACGGCGGTCGATCGCCAGACCCACGCCCATCAGCGCGACGATCACGGTGACCTCGGTGAGTCGCTCGATCAGCTCCTCGTTGGGCCCGGGAAGAACGTTGGGCATGGGTACTGGTAACAGGCCAGCCACCACTCCGACCGCGACGAACCCCATGGCGGTCGACACGACCCGGCACCGGGCGATCAACGGCAGCGAGCCGGCCAGGAACAGCGCGACACCAGTGACCAGGAAGACGACGTCGTCAGCGGCCGGGTGCACGCCGACCGGTGTCACGAGCCGATCACGTCACTGCGCACCGGG
>JACCXZ010000200.1 GCA_013696745.1 Nocardioidaceae bacterium
GGCGATGGACGGCCTCGGGCACGCGCTCGACGGGTAATGGTGGTCAAGAATGGTGGTCAGGACCCTGCTCGGGACGCAAGCGAGGCCGATCCGGATCGCTCCGAAACGGCCTCTGACCTGCGGTTACATCGCGGTCGGGCTGACAGGATTTGAACCTGCGACCCCTTGACCCCCAGTCAAGTGCGCTACCAAGCTGCGCTACAGCCCGAAAGCTCCCCGTACGAGCTGGCGGAGCGCGTGCAGCCTACCCCAGCCCGCTGGCCGCCCCGACATGCGGGCTCAGCGCCGTTCCTTCTTCTTGCGGGGCCGCTGGTTGACCTGGATCGGTGTGCCGGCGAAGCCGAACTCCTCGCGCAACCGGCGCTCGACGAAGCGGATGTACGACGCCTCGAGCAGCCCCGAGGTGAATAGCACGAACGTGGGTGGCGAGCTCTGCGCCTGGGTGCCGAACAGCACCTTCGGCTGCTTGCCGCTGCGGACGGGGTGGGGGTGCGCTGCGACCAGCCGGCCCAGGAAGGCGTTGAGCATCCCGGTGCCGACGCGCGTCTCCCAGCCGGCCAACGCCGCATCGAGGGCCGGGACCAGCTTGTCGACGTGCCACCCCGTGCGGGCGGTGATGTTGACCCTCGGTGCCCAGGCGACCCGGGCCAGGTCGCGGTCGATCTCGCGGTCGAGGTAGTAGCGGCGGTCCTCGTCGACCAGGTCCCACTTGTTGAAGGCGATGACCACCGCCCGTCCGGTTTCGGCGACGGTGTTGATGATCCGCTGGTCCTGCTCGGTCAGCGACTCCCCCGCATCGAGCACGACCACGGCCACCTCGGCTCGCTCGACCGCGGTCTGCGTACGCAGCGAGGCGTAGTACTCGTGGCCGGAGGCCTCGCGGACCCGCTTGCGGATGCCTGCGGTGTCCACGAAGCGCCACGGCCGCCCGCCGAGCTCGATCAGCTCGTCGACGGGATCGACGGTGGTGCCGGCCACGTGGTCGACGACGACGCGCTCCTCACCGGCGAGCCGGTTGAGCAGGCTGGACTTGCCCACGTTCGGCTTGCCGACGATGGCCACCCGTCGGGGGCCCCCGACCTCCTCGAAGGACTCCCGCGGGGCCTCGGGCAGCACCGCGAGGATCGCGTCGAGCAGGTCGCCGCTGCCGCGCCCGTGCAGGGCCGACACCGGCCACGGCTCACCGAGCCCGAGGTTCCACAGTGCGGTCGCCTCGGCCTCCGTGCGACGGTCGTCGACCTTGTTCGCGGCCAGCACGACCGGCTTCTTGGAGGCTCGTAGCACCTTGACGACCTGCTCGTCGTGATCGGTGATCCCGACGGTGGCGTCGACCACGAACATCACCGCGTCGGCGGCGCCGACCGCGATCTCGGCCTGGGCGGCGATGCGCTCGGCGAGCCCGGTGGCGTCGGGGTTCCAGCCGCCGGTGTCGACGACGGTGAACGCCCGACCGTTCCACTGTGCGTCGTAGGACACCCGGTCACGGGTGACACCGGGGATGTCCTCGACGACCGCAGCCCGGCGTCCGAGAATGCGGTTGACCAGCGTCGACTTGCCGACGTTCGGGCGCCCGACCACCGCCAGCACGGGCAGCGGTCCAGCACCGGCGTCAACGTTGTACTCGGTCGCGATCGCCTGCCCAAAGGTCTCGTCGCCGCTCATGGAGTCGTTGCCTCTCGTGTGATCACTCGCTGCGGTCCGGCAGTGCGCCGAAACCGATCGAGCCCGGCTCCGGCTCGTCGCCGTCGGGAGCATCGGGCGACGCGGGTGCCCCGACCATGCGCGCCGATGCGGCGACATGGGCGGCGAGCATCTGCTGGAGCTCTCGGGTCAGCGTACGGACTTCATCGGACCGACGCGGCCACGGCCTGGGCTCGACGGTGATCGGCTCCCCGTACACGATGTCGATGCGGGCGCCCCGCGGCGGTACGGTCTCGACCGACTCGCCTGGCAGTCGGGTGCCGAAGGTGGCCACCGGGACGATCGGTGCGCCGGTGACCAGCGCGAGGTAGGCCCAGCCGCGCTTGACGTAACGGGCGTCGCCGGCCCCGCGACCACCCTCGGGGTAGATCGCGACGACCTTGCCGTCACGCAGCGCCTTGAGTGCGAGCTTGACGGCGTTGACGTCCACCGCGAAGCGGTCCAGCGGGATCTGGCCGGTGCTGTTGAGCAGCAGGGCCATCGTGCCGCGGAACATCTCCAGCTTCACCATCGCGTGCACCGGTCGCGGTGCCATCCCGACCAGCAACGGACCGTCGAGATAGCCGACGTGGTTGGGGGTGAGCAGCACCGGTCCGGTGGACGGCACCCGGTCGGCGTGATGGAGGTGGAGGTCGTAGCGGCGGTGGAACCACGGACGGGCAGCGAACCGCAGCGGCCGCATCAGCGCGTCCGGCAACGCCCGCACGTCGTCGGTGCACGGCAGGTCTGCGTCAGCGACGCTGGTGGTCACGATCCGACCGCCATGGCCACGATCGAGTCGATGACCTCCTCGAGGCTCAGGTAGGTCGAGTCGACGACCACGGCGTCTGGGGCCTTGGCCAGGGGGGATGCGGTACGGCCGGAGTCGATTGCGTCGCGTCGGGCCAGATCGGCCTCGGTGGCTGCGACCGGGACCGCCCCGCCCTGCTCGGCGGCTCGTCGGGTGGCCCGTGCGGCCGGGTCGGCCAGGAGGTACACCTTCACGTCGGCGTCCGGCCACACCGTGCTGCCGATGTCACGGCCCTCGACCACGATCCCGCCCTCGCCGATGATCTCGCGCTGCCGCTCGACGAGCTGCGCGCGGACCTGTGGCACCGAGGCGACGGCTGAGACGTGGTCGGTGACGTCCTGCTCCCGGATGGGTCCGCTGACGTCGACGTCGTCCACGTGGATGGTGGGGTTGAGCGGGTCGGTCCCCGACTCCAGGCGTACGTCGGCGACCGCGGCTGCGACTGCCTGCTGATCATGCACGTCGACACCGCGCGTGCGGCACGCCCAGGTGAGCGCGCGGTACATCGCACCGGTGTCCAGGTAGCGCAGCCCGAGCCGGCTGGCGACCCCCCGGGAGGTGCTGGACTTGCCCGCACCGGAGGGACCGTCTATCGCGACGACGAGCAGGCCCATGTCGTGCTGTTCCTTCACTGGTTCACTGACCACCCGCGGTCGGTGAGCGAACCCACCAGTGTGGCCGCGGACCGTTGCGCGACGACGACCTCGACCAGACCGACCGGGCGGGCCGGGTCGTGATCGATGCGCAGATCCTCGATGTTGACGCCGGATTCTCCGGCATCGGCGAACAGCCGTGCCAACTCACCGGGTCGGTCGGGTAGGGCGACGTACACGACTGTGTAGTCCGGAGTGGGCGCACCGTGCTTGCCCGGCACCAGGCGGGTGCCGGCCACTCCCCTGCGCAGCGCGACGGCAAGTGCTTCCGGCGTGTCCTGCACACCCGCGAGGAGCTCGTCGACACGGTCGCGCACGTCGGTCAGCAGGAGCCGGACCTGCTCGGCGTTGGCGGTGACGATCTCGGACCAGAGACCCGGGTCACCGGCGGCGACCCGAGTCACGTCGCGCAGTCCCTGCCCGGCCAGCGCCAGCTGCTGAGGTGGCGCCCCGACGAGCGCGCCCGCGGCGAGCACCGACATCAGATGGGGCAGGTGTGACACCCGCGCCACCGCGGCGTCGTGCTCGACCGGCGAGAGCTGGACAACCGAGGCGCCGCAGTCTGTGGCGAGCCGGCGTACGACCTGCACCGCTTCGGCGGCGGAGCCCTCGTGCGGCGTGACCGCCCAGGCCCGTCCGTCGAACAGGTCGGCGCTGGCCGCCCATGGACCGGACCGTTCGCTCCCGGCCATCGGGTGCGAACCGACGTAGCGGCTCAGGTCGATGCCCCGCTCGCGCGCCGCCAGCAGCGCCGGCACCTTGACGCTGCCCACGTCGGTGACCACGGCCTCCGGCCAGGTGGCGAGGGCCTCGCAGACCGCTGGTCCGACGTGTCGCGGAGGCACGGCGACCACCACCAGACCGAGCTCCTGGTTGGATCGCGGGGCGCGGGTGGTCCCGGCGCCGAGGGACTCCGCCGCCTGAGCGTGCAGCGGGTCGAGATCCTCCAGGTGCACGTCGACACCGGCACGTTGCAGGGCGAGCCCCACCGACGTCCCGACGAGTCCCGTACCGACGATGAGCGTGGTGGGTGTCGTGCTCACCTGCCCGCCTGTTCGTGGGAGTTCACGCGGGCCAGGTCCCGCCGCAGCGCGGCGGCGCCGTGCAGGTAGACGTGGGTGACGTCGGCGCGGCTCAGCTCGGTCTCGACGTGCGCCATCAGCCTGATCACCCGGGGCATCCCGTCGCCGACCTCCAGCTCGAGCGTGCACAGCAGGGGTACGTCGACCATTCCCAGCTGACGGGCCGCGTACGCCGGGAACTCCGAGTGCACGTCCTGCGTCGCGGTGAACAGGATGCTGATCAGGCTGTCCGCGTCGAGGTCGTTGTCCCTCAGGACGGTGCTGACCAGCTCGCTGACGCGCTCGAGCAGGTGCTCGCGGTCGTCGACGTCGAGCTGTGTGGCGCCACGGATCGCGCGCACCGCCATCGTGGGTCTCCTCCTGGTTGCCGTTTCCCGCCGTGCGAACACTACCGAGCGGGCTCCTGCTACAACGAGACGCCGTCCAACAGGCTGCCGAGCTCCTCGCGGGTCAGCTCGCGCATCCGGCCCACGCGCAGGTCGCGCAGGCGTACCGGCCCGAAGGCCGTACGGGTGAGCTGCTGCACCGGGTGTCCGGCCGCGTCGAGCATGCGCCGGACGATGCGGTTGCGCCCCTCGTGCAGGGTCAGCTCGACGATCGAACGGCCACCGTGGCTCTGCTTGACCGTCATCGAGTCGGCACGGACAGGTCCGTCCTCGAGCACGATGCCCGCGAGCAGCTGGCGCACCGTGGTGGCCTTGACCGTCCCCTTCACCTGAGCGACGTAGGTCTTGTCCACGCCGTACGACGGGTGGGCGAGCCGATGCGCCAGCTCGCCGTGGTTGGTCAGCAGGATCAAACCCTCGGTGTCGGTGTCGAGGCGCCCGACGTGGAACAGCCGCTCGGGCCGGTCGGTGACGTGGTCGCTCAGCGTGGCCCGGCCCTGCGGGTCGCTCATCGTGGACACCACGCCACGGGGCTTGTTGAGCACCAGGTAGGCGTGGTCGCTGACGGGGGGCAGCCGCTCGCCGTCCACCCGGATCAGCGCGGTCCGGGGGTCCACCTTGGTACCCAGCCGGGTGACGACCTCACCGTCGACCTCCACCACCCCGGCGAGCATCAGCTCCTCGCAGCGACGCCGGCTGGCCACGCCGGAGCCGGCGAGCAGCTTCTGCAGCCGCACGAGACCGTCGTCGTCCGGTGTCAGGTCAGGCACCGCTGGGTGTCCGGTCTGCCACGGTCTCGTCCTGATCCTCGACGTCCTCCAGGTCCGGGAGGTACGGCGCGAGCTCGGGCAGGTCACCGGCGTCGGACAGGCCCATCCGCTCGAAGAAGTAGCTGCTCGTGCGGTACAGCACCGCCCCGGTCTCGGCGTCGGTCCCGGCCTCCTCCACCAGACCACGGGTCAGCAGCGTGCGCATGACGCCGTCGACGTTGACACCGCGGATCGCCGAGACCCGACCACGGCTGACCGGCTGCTTGTAGGCCACGACGGCCAGCGTCTCCAG
>JACCXZ010000017.1 GCA_013696745.1 Nocardioidaceae bacterium
GTGTCGGTGTCGACGGCAAGAAGGAAGTCCTGGGCCCTGGGTAGCACACCAAGGGCGCAAACTTCTGGCTGCGAGTGGTGAATGACCGCAAGGCCCGTGGCATCGAGGATGTCCTCATCGTGGTCCCCAACGGCCTCACCGGGCTCCCGGCCGCGATCGAGGCGGTGTGGCCCGACGCGGTGGTGCAGACTTGCTTCGTGCACCTGCCGCGCGTCGCCGCGGTGGGTGAACTACAAGGACCGTGAGAAGGTCGCCGCCCGTCAGCTGGGTCTGATCAGACATCCCCGCGATCAACGGTCGCGCCCCCTGGATGAGCTGGATGTCCTCGGGTTCGAGCGTCGCGTCATGGGCGGCCTCATCGGTCCATACCTCAGAGACCCACACTGCCTCCGGCTCGTCGGACGTGCTGACGATGTAGTGGACGCAGCCGGGGTCTTGCTCAAGCAGCTTGGCCGCCTGCAGCAGGTAACCGACGAGGTCATCGCGTGACGCGTGTCCCAGGCTGAGCCGAAACTTGCCGAAGAGTCCGTAGGTCATTCACAAACTGCAGGGGCAGCCACCGACGCTCTCCGGCGTCCGGCAGACGATCCTCAACTGGAAGAGAGGCTGACGCGACGGGGCGTGGATACCATTGCGCGGTGATTTCGCATGACGACGTTCGCCGTATCGCCGGAAGCCTGCCGGGCGTGTACGAGCGGGCCTCGTTCGGCGGCCGGCCCTCTTGGCGGACCACGCCGGGATGGTCGCCTGGATCCGCGAGGACCCCGAGGCGCTCGTCGTGTGGGTCTCGTCAGAGGACGAGAAGGCGGCAATGATCGCGTCCGAGCCCGGTCGATTCTTTACGACCGCCCACTACGACGGCACACCGAGCAGCCCTTACGCGCACCCAGACGGGGGTGAACATCCCGGATGGGACAGTCGATGTGGTCATCGAGGGACGCGACAGCGAGAACGGATACGGCGGCGACACCGTGTCGGTGCCCTCCCGCCCGCGGCCTGATCCGCGCAGCCGACTCACCGCGCACCTGGACGCGGTGCGGCCGCACCCGCCACAGCTCCTCGACGGTCACCCGCCCCAAGGCAAGCATCACCGGCCAAGGGTGCGTCCCGCCTAGCCTGGCTGGTCGAGGAGCTTGTCGAGGAGCACTGCCAGCCGCTGGCGCTCTGGGCTGGTGAGCCGCGCCGTGACCGTTGACCGCTGAGCGACGCGGTCGGCTAGTTCGGCGCGCAGAGCGGCGCCCTTGCGCGTCAGCTGCAGCAGCGTCACCCGCCGGTCCTCACCAGGGACTCGCTCGACCACGCCGAGTTGTTCCAGCCGGTCCGCGAGCCCGGTCACGTTGGACGCGTCGCAGGCCAGGTGGCCGGCGAGCGCCCGCATCGCCGACGGCTGATCGAGCCAGAGCACCGCTCGTGCCTGCACCGGGGTGAGCCCGAGCTCGGCGACCACGTCGGCGAAGTCGGCCCTGGCTCGCTCGGCGACCTGCAAGAGCCTTCGGCTGAGGTCGTGGGCCTCGGTGAGCGTGGCTTTGGTGGCCCTGGGCGGCATGCTCGCCACACTAATAGACCTACATAACTGTTGACAAGACCAAGTAAATGGTGGAAGCCTTATTTTTGCTTGGCTACATCAACCATCTAGGAGGTCCATCATGTCGAACGTGTCCATCCCCTCGGCGACCGGCGCGACCGCGCCGTCCACGACGCTCAGGCGGGCATGGCAGGCCGGGCTGACCAGCACGGCCGTCGCTGCGGCCACCAACCTCGGCGTCCTCGCGGTGGCTCGACTCGCCGGCGCCGACATGGTCGTCCAGCCTCAGAGCACCGACCAGGCCATCACGGTCGGTGCGGGATCCGTGGTCGTGATGACCGTCGTGCCCCTACTGCTCGCGACCCTGCTGCTTCTGCCGTTGCGCCGCTGGGGGCCGGCTGCCTGGCGTGCACTGGCCCTTGGAGGCCTGGTGATCGGCGTGGCGACGGTCGTGATGCCGTTCACCGTGAGCGCCGCGGCGGGGACGGCGTCCGGGCTCGCACTCATGCACGTCGTCGCCGGCGTCGTCTGGTTCGTCGCGGTCCGTCGTGCCGCCCGACCCGTGGTCCTGTGACGTGGCGCGCTCGCAACTGTCCGACCTGGAGCGACGCTTCTTGACCGACCCGACCCGGTCGCTGGCCCGGATCGCCACCGTCGACGCCAGCGGGACGCCTCACGTGGTGCCAGGCGGGTGGTCGTTCGACCCGGCCGCGGACGAACTCGTCCTGGGCGGCAGGGCCGTGCCACGCACCAGGCGCGCCGGCCACGTCCGGGCCTCCGGTCGAGCCGCCGTGGTCATCGACGGCCTCGCCCCCGGCCCGGCGTGGTCACCCTGGGCATTCATCGTCCGGGGCCGGGCCCGTGTCGACGAGGACAGTGGCACCATCCGCCTGGCCTGCGACGAGGTGACCTCCTGGGGCCTCGACACCCTGATCACTCAGGAGGGCAGCACCGCAACGTCGTAGTCACCAAACGCTGCGTCCCGCGTGACGATAACCTCGCCCTCGCCCTCGCCCTCGCCAAATCTTGACCCAGGCTAATCCTCTGCGTCCCCGCCAGGAACCACAACGTACACGTCGCGGGACGAGTCGCACCGGCATCGTCACCCCACGCGCGGCAGGGCGTGGAGCGTGTCGGGCGGCGTTGATCTCGGTGGCCTCGCGCAGGGCAAGGCAAGCCTCCACGGCGAGCGCCAAAGTCTTGTGTACGCCTGCCGCGATCCCCCTCGGTACGGCGTGGACCCCCGCGCTTCGGGTCACGGGGTGTCGTGTTGCTGGCACGCTCGTCGGCGCCAGTCGGTCGGGCTCAT
>JACCXZ010000081.1 GCA_013696745.1 Nocardioidaceae bacterium
GGCCGGCCTCGTCGGAACCTCATCTCGGCGCTCAAATCGGCGCTGCTCCCGCTGGCAGATGCAAGGCCCGCCACCGCCCCGGCCGGACAGGTCTGCATCTGGACCTCGAAGGCAACACGTCTGCACAGGTCCTGACCGAAACGGCGCGGGTGACCGGCGGGACCACCCCGCCACCACCATGGTGAACAGATGACGACTGCACCACCGCGTCGGGCCACACCGCCTCGATCGCGGCCGGGAGCCCGGTGAGGCCGTTGGGGACCACGATGAGGACATCCTCGACGCCACGGGCCTTGCGGTCATTCACCACTCGCAGCCAGAAGCTTGCGCCCTTGGTGTGCTACCCAGGGCCCAGGACTTCCTTCTTGCCGTCGACACCGACACCGACCGCCAGGTGAGCGGCCTTGTTTTTTTGCCGTGCCGGAGTCACGGACCTTGCACACGATCGCGTCCAGGAAGATCACCGGCCAGACCCGGTCCAGCGGCCGCGACTGCCACTCCTGGGCCTCGCAGAGGACGGCGTCGGTGATCCTGGAGATCAGGTCTGAGCAGAGTTGATGTCGTAGATTCGCCCAGGTGGCCCCGATGTCACGGGTGCTCACACCGTGGGCGTAGAGGCCGAGGACGATCTTGTCGATGCCGTCCAGGCGCCGTTGCCCCTTGCGCACGATCCTCGGCTCGTGTGCGCGCGGTCGCGTGCGGCGTGAAGGGTCGATCCTGCCAGCCTCGGTCAGCCCCCGCTTCGACGAGTACCGATGCGGCTGTTGCCCGACCCCAGCCCCGGCCGGGTCCCCGCTCTCGTAGCCGAGGTGGTCGGTGAGCTCCTCGGCCAGCGCCCGCTCGAGCACCCGTCTTGGTCACCTGCCGCAGCAGACCATTGTCCCCGAGCAGCTCCACACCCCGCTCGCGAGCCTGCGATCAACGCCTCGGCCGTCTGCTCGTCGACAGCCGCGGCTCCTCCGCGTCCTCGCGAGGTCGCTCCACCCTCGGACTGGGTCTGGTCGGAGGCGGGTGCCGGATGACGATGTTGACGCCACCGCCCGCAGGTCCGATACCAGGTCGTTGCCCAGGTCGCCGCCGTCGCCTTGCCAAGGGTCGTGGGCTCGAGCGGGGGGTGCGGTCCGGACGGCTGCAAACCGCGCCTCCGGCCAGGACGACGCACAGGCTCAATAGCGCGACCGTCTTGATGGTGGCCCGCCGCGACGTGGATCACGTATGGCGAGGCTGTCTGTTCTGAGCCTGACTGCCCGAGTGCGACCACCGGTCGGCGAACAGCCTGTCCAGGCTGAACCGGCCGGGGCCGGCGAACAGCAGCAGGATCGAGGACGCGCACATGATGAACGCGTATCCGGAGCCGCTGCCGTCCTGCCCCATGACCAGGGACTCACCGCGGTGGACGAAAAGCAATGCCCCGGTCATCACGACAACGAACCCGGCGCTCAGCGGCCGGGTCAGCGCGCCGAACACGATCACCAGGCCGCCGAGTAGCTGGACGTAGGCGGCGAACGGTGCGGCCAGGGCGGGCAGGGGGATGCCTGCGTCGCCGTAGTTCTGGATATTGTTCGACACCCCCGCCTCGAAGACGTCTCCCCAGCCGTGGGCGATGAACACCGCCGCGACCGCCAGCCGAAGGATCAGCAGGCCGACATCGGTGGCGACGGGATGGGTGTCGCCGGCAAGAACTCGGGTAATCATGGTCATCTCCTTCAGCGATGGTGGGTTCCGTACGGTCTGAGCGTTCTCCGGGCCGGCAGGCCGCGTGTCACCAAGGCACGACAGCGGGCTCGCCGCGGTGGTCGGCCTGGAGGAAAGCGCCGGTGGTGCGGTCGGCGTCCAGTGCGAGCCGGACCGGGAGTTCGGCGCCCTGCCCCGTGCTCAGCTGTCCACGGTGGTGGTTAAGGTCGGTGGCCACGAATCCGGGGCTGACTGCATTGACCGTGATGTCGCCTCTCAAGGCGTTCGCGTACAATTGCGTAATCGAGTTCACCGCGGTTTTGGACGAGCTGTAGGCGAGCAAGCCGACCGAGGACACCTCGTCGTCGGGGTCGCCGATCAGGCTCAGGGAGCCCAGCGGGCTGGACAGGTTGACCACCCGGCCCGCCGCCGACCGGCGCAGCAGCGGGATGAAGGCTCGGGTGACGGCGACGACGCCAAACACGTTGACCTCGAACGTGCGGCGCATCTGCTCCACCGTGACCTCGTCCGCCGAGCTGCCCCACTCGATGCCGATGCCGGCGTTGTTCACCAGCACGTCGAGCCGCCCGAAGTCCCCGTCGACCTGCTTGGCGGCCGCCTCGATCTGCGCCTGGTCGGTCACGTCGACCTGGACGAAGCGGACGTCGACCCCGTCGCCTCCCAGTTCCTGGGCGGCGATGCGGCCGCGCTGGTCGTCTCGGGCACCGAGGTAGACGGTCATGCCTTCGGCGGCCAGCCGCCGCGCGATCTCCCGACCAATCCCCTTGTTGGCCCCCGTCACCAGAGCCACCTCGCCAGCGTGGCGTTGTGTGGTCATCACTTGCCTCCTCCTGTCGACGTCGTTGTGCCGTGCCCATTCGAACCGCTGGTGCCCGGCTGGCAGAAGGACCGTCCCGGTCTGGCCCTATACCCTGGAGGCATGGATGATCTCGAGGTGCGGGAGCTGCGCTACTTCGTCGCGGTGGCCGAGGAGCTCAACTTCTCGCGGGCCGCGGAGCGACTGGGGATCTCCCAGCCGCCGCTGTCGCGGGCGATCAGTCAGCTAGAGCGCCGCCTGGGGGTGCAGCTGTTCGAGCGAGACACCCGCGGGGTCGCCGTGACCGCGGCCGGACAGACCATGCTCACGGAGGCACGCACGGCACTTGAGGTGATGTCACGGGTTGCTCGCCGCACACGCCGCGCCGGCTGGGCCGTGCCGACGCTGGTGACCACCGCGAAGCCCGGTATCGCCTCCGGTCTGCTGGGCCGGATCGTGGAGGTCTATGCCGCGCTGCCCGGTAGCCCGCGGGTCGAGATCGTGGTCAGCGGCTACCGGCAGCAGGCCGACATGGTGCGCGACGGGCGGGCCGACGCGGCGCTGCTGAGTTCGCCGTGCGACGAACGCGGTCTGGACTCCGAGCCGTTAACCACCGAACCGAGGGTGGCCGCCCTGCCAGCTGCGCACCGCCTCGCCCGCCGAAGCACCCTGCGGTGCAGCGACCTCCACGGCGAGCGGATGCCTCGATGGTCCGGGGCGACTCCGGAGGAGTGCGTGTACTGGTCCGGGCGGGACCGCACCGACGGACCCGGGCGCGGAGTCGGTGCCCATCAGCCCGAGGTGACGGTCCCAGGCCCCGTCGTCAACGACCCGACGGAGCTGCTCGAGGTGGTGAGTCTCGGTCAGGCCGTGGCACTGATCCCGGCGTCCCTGGCCGAGGCAAACCTGCGCACCGACATCGCCTACCGACCGGTCGACGACGCCAGCCCGTACACCGTCGCGGTCGCCTGGACCCGGGGGGCCCGATCACCGGTCCTGAACTCCTTCGTCCGCTCAGCCATCGATGTCACCACCTCCGAACAGGGCACCGCCGCACCTCATGTCTCGTAAACTCACGCGGCGCCGGACCCCCGTCGGGTCGACCTCCGACTGGCCGTGGGGCGGCCAGGGTCGGTGACACGCCCCCTCGTCCGGCTGCTCACCACGCTGCTTGTGGTGGTGGTGGGCATCGGATGCACCACCACCGACCGGGCCGATGACACGGCCGCGACCACTGGCTCGGATCCCAACATCGCCACCGGCCGAAGCAGTTCAGACCCCGACAGTGAGCCGGAGTCGCCCGGCCACGAGCCCGGCCGGGCGCCGGGCCAGGAGCTCGAAGACGAGCCGAGCGGGCAATCCGAGGTCGAGCCGGCGCCGCACCCGATCTCGGTCCGGGGGCTGATCGAGACCGACTATGACGGGCGAGGGCTGCGGGTCGGTGACGTGCTCGGCGAGTTCGGTGAGTACACCCGCTACGCCGTGACGTACCGCAGCGAGGATCTGCGGATCTCCGGGATCATGAACGTGCCGAGCGGCCGAGGGCCGTTCCCGGTGCTGGTGATGAACCATGGCTACATCGACCCGGCGGTCTATGTGATCGGGCAGGGGCTAGCCCGTGAGCAGGACTGGCTGGCCAGGCAAGGCTACGTCGTGCTGCACACCGACTACCGCAACCACGCCGGCTCCGACGATGACCCGGACGTCGACTATCAGCTGTGGTTGCCGTACACCGTGGACGTCGTCAACGCGGTGCGGGCGGTCAAGCGCTCGGACCTTCCCTACCTCGACGGCGACCGGGTCGGCCTGCTCGGCCGTTCGATGGGAGGCAGTGTGACGCTCAACGCCCTGGTAGCCCGGCCGGGCCTGGTCGATGCAGCCGTGGTGTATGCCTCAACCAGTTCCCTGGCCGCAGACAACTGGCGCCAGTTCTACCGGCCCAATGCGGAACGGTCCGGTGACAACGCGCGCATCCAGCGAACATACGGCCTCCCCGCACACTCGCCACGGTTCTGGCGGGCTGCATCGCCGCGCCCGTACCTTGACCGGGTCACCGAGCCGGTGCTGCTGCACCATGGGACCCTGGACGACACCTGCCCGATCAGCTGGTCGCGGCACACCCTACGGGCGCTGGCGGCGGCCGGCGCGCAGGCGCGGCTAGTCACCCACGAGGGCGAGGGTCATGCGATGTACACGCGGTGGCAGCGCTCGATCGAGAAGACCACCGCGTTCTTCGACCGGCACCTGCATTGACCGCACCCGTTTCCGTGTGGGTGCTAATCCCGTTCCACCCTTGAGCGACGCGGCGCGTGGTGTGCCTGACAAATGACCCGACCGGGTGTCGGTGAGCTTCGATGAGAAGAATCTGGTGCCGTGCACGGGTCTGTTGCCCGCGGCGGGGCTGGCCCAGAAGGTGCACCTGTTGGGCTGGTCGACCGGGTGCACCTGGCCGGCCATGGCGCGAACAGCGGGACCAAAGCATTGACGGTGATCGGGTAGATACTCGCCGGCGGCGACTGCATCGATGACACGGCCACCCTGCGCGCGGAGGCGACCAGCCAGGTGCTGGGTGCGACCAGAGGGCCGTCGACCCTGGGAACTGGCTGCGCTGTCGCGCCAGTTCGGGCCCCGTAGTCACAGCCGTACCGGTCGAAGCCCGCAGCAAGGTCGAACCAGTCAGTCCTTGGGGAGATGCGGGCGGCTAACCGCATCGCGTCATGACCAGAGACACCAACCGGCACCCCACACGGTGCGATCCTTTCACCACTGCTGGCCAACATCGCCCTTCCGTGCTGGCCGGAGCGATGGTCTGCACTGCGTCGAGCTCCTCATCGCTGACTGCCTCCAGGTCGACTCCAAGGATCGGGACGACGATCCAGATCCCGAGGGGGACCAGGGTGGCCACGGCGACGACAGCCGCCTGGGGCCAGGGCGACGCGGCTGGGTGTGGCTCGGTCGAGCTGAGTCATTGGTGGGTTCCTCCGAAGCGATCAGGGTGTGGCAGTGGGCTGGACGTGCTCGGTGAAGTGGCGTCCCCAATGCGGTCGGGTGCCGTCGAGGTCGTGCAGGTCGTACTCTTCGGCGAGGTCCCAGGAGGTGAGCACCCGGCCGGCCTTGGCGGCGACGTGCGGGTCCGCGGCGAGGGCCGCGACAGCGCGCCCGACGTAGCGCGGGGTCTCGGAGGCGAGGAAGTTCGGGTCCTGCTCGGCGGCGTCGCGCCAGTTCGCCTCGGTGACGCCGAAGCCGTCGAGCATGGCTTCCGAGCGCAGGAAGCCGGGGGTGACAGCAAGGGCGGTGATCCCGTTGGGGCGCAACTCTTCGGCCTGGGCAAGGGCGAGGCGGTTGACGGCGGTCTTGACCAGGTCGTAGCCAAGGCTGTCGCGGTAGTGGGCGCCGTCGCCGTCGGTGATCTCGACGACGAGTCCCCTGCCGCGCTCGAGCATCAGCGGGACGGCGTGCTGGCTCGTGATCAGGTGCGTCATCACCGCCCGCTGCCACAGCGCCTGGACCTTGGCGAGGTCGAGCTGCCAGAAGGGAGTGTCCCACTCGGTGAGCGGGTCCCCGCCCCAGATGTCGTTGACCAGCACGTCAAGGCGGCCGTACTCGGAACGGATGCGCTCGATAACGGCGGCGACCTGGTCGGGCTGGCTGTGGTCGCAGCGGACGGCGATACCTGTGCCGCCGGCGGCGGTTACCTGCTCGGCGGTCTCCTCGATCGTTTCTGCGCGGTTCATGTCCGAGCGGGCCGCGCGGGTGGAGCGGCCGGTGACGTAAACGGTGGCCCCGGCGGCGCCGAGCTCGACGGCGATGCCGCGCCCGGCACCCCGGGTTCCGCCGGCGACGCACGCGACCCGGCCGGTCAATGGTGCCGTCATGGGGATTGCCTCCATAGGTCGAAGCGGTGTCAGTAGCCGAGGGGCTCGTCGACGAGCGGGACGTGGATGCGTCCCAGCTCGAAGTCACCGTGCAGGGTGAGGACCTTGTGCACGGCGCTACCCATGCCGTAGGCCGCACGGGCGCGGGCGTCCTCCAGCGGCAGGCTGTACTCGTGGACCCGGCTCATCGCGGTGCCCAGGTCAGGGACGACTTTCTGCGCGCCGACGACGAACAGCACGTGCTGTGCGCCGTAGGCCATCGAGGCGAGCTGGCTGCCGCTGGCTGAGGCGATGACCAGGTCTCCGTCGCGGGTCAGGGCGTGGACGCTGCCCACCACCCAGTCCGGTGCGGCACCGAGCCGGCGCATCTCACCCATCTGGGTCGCCAAGTCCATCGCGAGCAGCCGGGGCCGAGTGGCCACGTAGTGGCCCGAGTGGTCGATCTCCTCGGTCAGGCCGATGGCCTCTGCGCTCACCGACGACGCGGTGAACACTTCGGCGCCCTCGGGCAGCACCTCAAGAGCGGCGGTGCGGGCGGCGGCGGCGTCGGGTACCCGACGGACCTGGTAGCCGCTTGCACGCATGGCGCCGGCGGCGGCTTCGAGGTCCGCCTCGTCGGCTGGGCCGGCGTAGGTGGCGTTCGGAGTGGCGGTGGTCATCAGGTGCTCCTCCGGTGGGTCCAGCATAGATAGTAACCACACGTTCGTTTAGTATGTCTACCATGGTGATGGGACGTCCACGGACCAGCAGCGACGAAGAGATCCTCGCGGGGACCGCACGGGCGATCACACGGGTGGGTCCGGCGCGGCTGACGCTGGCCGAGGTGGGACGCGAGGTCGGGCTGGCTCCGGCGACGCTGGTGCAGCGCTTCGGCTCCAAGCGCGCGTTGCTGCTAGCTCTGGTGCGGCACAGCGCCGCGGTCGCCGCCGACCGGTTCCCCGACGAAGCGACCCGTGCCGTCCAGCCGCTGCAGGGGCTCATCGACGCGATGGCGGCGATGACCGCCGGGCTGACCGCGGAGGCGCTGTCGAACCACCTGGCCTTCCTGCAGCTTGACCTGGCCGACGCAGAATTCCGCCAGCTGGCCGGTGAACATGCCCGCGCGGTCCGTGACCAGATCCGGGTCTGTCTCGACGCCGCCGTGACCCTCGAGCAGCTGCACGCCCACGACACCGACAGGCTGGCTCGCTCCGTGCAGGTCGCCTACAACGGGGCTCTGCTTGCTTGGGCGCTGGAGCCCGAAGGCCCCGTCGAGCTGTGCGTCCGAGGGGAAATCTCCGCCGTGCTGTCTGCCGCCACGGCCCCCACAGCGTCTCCCTTCGGCGTCGACCAGTACGTGCGGTGAGCCGCCCGGTACCGGGGCTGGGCGCGTTGGCGGTGCTGTGCTCCGTGCAGTTCATGCTCGTGCTCGACGTCGCCGTCGTACGCCCGGACGTTCGGTGGGTTGCTCATCGTTGGCGGCCGCCTGGCCGACGTCCTCGGCAGCCGCCGGATGCTCACGGTCGGCCTGACAGTCTTCGCCGCCGCCTCCCTGGCCTGCGCGGCGGCGCAAGAACCTGGCAGACTGTTCGCCGCCCCCGGCGCCCAGGGGGCATCGGGGCGCGGACGCTGGGCAGGACCGGCGTCTGGCCGAGCGCAGCTTCAATGATCCGCGCGAGGCAGCCCTTGGCATATCCCCGGACTGCCAGGTGCCATGGCTGTCGCCATAGGCGGCGAACCGGCGCACCAGCTCGTCGTGGTCAGGCCATGGGTGACCGCCCAGCAGTGGGCGCAACGGCACGAACCGCGTGATCGCCTGTGCCGACGACGCCGCGGCTGGGACGTGGAGGGCAGTGAAGCGCGCAACATCTGCCGGCGCGACAGGAATGAGCGGCACACCGAATCGAAGTGCAGGGTCTGGAAGTTGCGGCTTGGTGCGCTGTCCAGCGGAGGAATCACGAAGTTGCCGATCACCTCAATTGGAGCGTCGATCGCGTCGACGGCACCGATGAACCCGCCGGCGCATTGCCACGCGTCCTCCGGCGTCGCGAAGGGTCCGGTTACCCGCGTTAAGCCGTGACTGACCAGCTCGCCACGGCTGTCGTGCACCACGATATTCTGCATGCGGCGGACGTTGCCGCGCCATACACTTCCGCTCAGCGCTGCCTCTTCCGCAAGACGAACCGTGAGCGGACGCCGATGAGTACCGATAGCCGATCCACAACTGGGACGCTGGCCTACGGGGCCGCACCGCCGTTGAGCGGCCTCAGACCCGATCGTGCGGCGCGGACCGTTCTGCCGGGCTTCCCGATTGCAGCCGAGCGGGTTCTGCGTTGCAGATTGGTCAATCCTCGGCCAGGGCGATGCCGAGCGCTTGTGCCGCCTCGTTTTGCCGGTTGTCCCGGGACAGGAGTCGCACCTCGTCGGGGGTGGACTCGCCGAAGCGCGCGCAGGCAGCCAGGTGGATCGCATCCAGTGTGCGCAGAGGTGTGCTGAGGACGTACCGCTGCGCGAGAGCGATGGTGTCGCTATCCAAGGCGACGACGCCCAGGGGCCCGGTGTCGGAGGTGTCGGCTGCGTACCGATCCAGCAGCCCATTGGCGGTGACCGAATCGATCACGCCGCCTCGGCTTGCCCGCGCGAGGGTGCTCGCGATCTCGACGTCCGTCAGCTCACTCGTGATCACCGGGCGGTCGCCCTCGTAGACGACGCGGGTCAGCTCGGTGCTGTCGGACTGGTCACCCAGGTAGACGCGGCCAAGCGCGCTGGTGTCGATGTAGATGATCACCGCTCGTCACGTTCGGACGACACGAGGCCCGAGGCGTAGCCGGGAGCCGTCGAGACGGTTGCACGGGGATGCGGGGATGGCCGAGATGCGCGCGACATCAGTCGTCCTGCCGTAATCGCCTCGCTCTTCCACGCCCGCCGCCCGCCGACAGCCGCGCCCAGCAGCCGTGTGACGTACGCGTTGACGGACTCGCCGGTCAACGCGGCATGTTCCTTGACCGCCTCGGCGAGAGACTCCTCAACCCGGGTAATGAGCTGCTTCACACGCCAATGATAGCAGTCATGGCACCATTTGCTATCAACGACCGAGCCGCGATCCCCGGCCACACCGCCCGGTAGCGGATCATTCATCGGCGTCAGACCGGGCTGGTTGTACCAACGTCTTCACACCTGCGGAACCCCCACCACCCGCTTCGATCGGGTCGGCCAGCTATAGACGCTCGGCAAGCAGATGGAGGCGGGATTGGCGGCTGCGCTACACCCTGGAGCTAGCGCCACCTACTACGCGGTTGGCCGAGGCCTACCCCGCGCAGCTGGCTGAGGAGCTCGTGGAGGCGCTGCAGCTGGACGGGTCGGGGGTTCTGCTCGACGTGGGCTGCGGGACGGGTTCGTTGACCCTCCTGCTCGCGCATTGGTGACCTATCCAAGATCTCCAACACAAGGATGGTGCACCAGTGAGCCAACGCTCGATCTAGGCGTGCCGCGTCCCGGCCTCGGACACAGCACCCGATGTTGACACGCGCCGGATTGAGTCCCGCAGCGGGATCCGTCATCGACGACTGGATCGAGCGGCGCCATCTTGCATGGACGTGTCGGCGCCGCGAGGATCGGATGCCATGCAACTTCTCGATCTGAGCCATGTCATCGAGCACTAGATGATCACCCACCCCGGACTGCCGGGTCCCGAGATCGGCGAGCACCTCCGCTTCGACTCCTCAGCCAGCCACTACGCCGCGGGCACCGAGTTCAGCATCGGGCGACTCAGCATGGTCGCGAACACAGGCACGTATCTGGACACCCCGGCTCACCGCTAGCGCAATGGCCATGATCTGGCCGGTCTCCCGCTTGAGCGCTGCAGCCTGCTGCCAGCTGTTGTCGTCGACGGAGGTGGCGATGAGCCGATCGGTCCCACGGCGTTCTCTGACGTAGATGAGGCAGGGTTGGCCGTGCTCCTGAGGACCGGGTGGGACCGGCACTGGGGTACCGCCCAGTACGGCGACCCCGCCCACCCTCACCTGAGCGAGGCCGGCGCCCGCACGCTCGTCGACAAGGGCGCCGCACTGGTCGGATACACCACAACGGGAGAACGGCCGACCACACCATCCTGCTGGAGTGTGGCGGCCGTGGCCTGTTGGGGGTTCAGCGGGCGGTGGGTGTGCCGGAGTGGATGGGTAACCCGGCCTCGGCCCAGTCTTGGATTCCGTTGGTGTACTTGCGGACGTTGGTGTAGCCGAGCTGTTCGAGTTTCGCGGCGACCTGGGTGCTGTTCTGGCAGGCTGGGTTGGAGCAGTACGTCACGATCTGAGCGTTCTTGTCAGGCAGCAGTTCCTTGGCGTGGTCCTCGACGTCGTCGGCGATCAGGTTGAGCGCGCCAGGCAGGTGCTGCTGGATGTAGAAGGACTCGGGCAGGGCGTCAACCGCGGTGATGGTGCCGGCGTCGAGGCCGGCCTTGAACTCGTCGCGGGAGATGGTGCTGGTCACGATGGACCTCCATGGGGATGGGTGTTGTTCTCCGCGGGACTGCCGGAGGTGAACGGTGGGGCGGTCGTCGGCGCTTTCCGACGCCCGAAGTGGGCTAGAAGATTCTTGCCGGCGTCGCGGGCTTTAGCGTGCGCGGCGCGACGGCCGGCTTCGGCGTCGGCGGTGGCGAGGTTGGGCTGGAACCGGATGGTGGTGATGTCGGTGACGCTGGCCCAGCGCAGCCAGTCGTCGAAGAAGGGTTGCTGGAAGTCCTGGCCGAACGCCGGTCCGCGGTCGGCGCTCCAGACGGCGCCGGTGTAGACGACGGCCGCCTTCTTGCCGGTCAGCAGGCCGGTGTAGCCCTGTTCTGGGTGGAAGCCGAACACCATGCCGGGTTGGGACACCACGTCGATGAACTGCTTGAGGATGTAGGCAACGCCGGCGTTCCACATCGGCACGCTGAGCAGGTACTGGTCGGCGTCAGCGAACCGGTGGAACGTGTCTTGGGCGGCCTGCCAGGCGGCGACTTGTTCGCCTTGTGGCGTGCCACCTCCGAAGACAGTCATCTTGGCGCCGGCGGCTGCCGGACCGAACTCCGGCAGAGCCCCGACCCACAGGTCCCAGGTGTCGACCGTGGCCTTCCATCCGCCGAGCAGACGGACTAGAGTCCGATTCATGTCTCGAGACGTTAGCGGACTCGAGTCCGGTTCGTCAACCGGTGCCGATGACACCACCGGGGGCGGCGCATCGACCTGCCGGACTCAGCTGCCGATCCTCGATGTCGGCGTGGTCCGTGAACGTGCCGACGCCGCGCGCAACCGGTTGCGCGTGCTCGCGGCCGCGGAGCGTCTGTTCGCCAGGCGCGGAGTCGCCGGGGTGACCATGGACGAAGTCGCCGCAGAAGCCGGCGTCGGCAAGGGGACGCTCTACCGCCGCTTCGGTGACAAGGGCGGGCTGGCCGTCGCACTGCTCGACGAACGCGAACGCGAACTGCAGCAGGGCATCCTCGATGGAGGGCCGCCGCTGGGTCCCGGCGCGCCACCCGCAGCCCGGCTAACCGCCTTCGTCGCGGCCTACCTCGAACTGGTCGCCACACAGCTCGACCTCGTCCTGATGTCCGAGACCAGCAGCCCCGGAGCCCGCCTGCGCACCGGCGCACATGCCTTCTGGCGTCAACACTGCCGCTACCTCCTGCGCGACGCGAACACCCCCGAGTCCGAGCTCCGCGCCGACCTCCTCCTCGCCGGACTCGCCGCCGAACAAGTTCACCACTGGTTACACGACGAGCACCGCGACCTCACCGACCTCACCCACGGCCTGTCCACCGCCGCCCTCGCGCTCATCCAGCGACACCCTTAACAGGTCTGAAGCCCTGCCGGTAGCGGTTCCCCCATACGGACATCGTCAAGTCGGAGTTGCAAGCAGCTCGTTCCCCAGCTCCGCGTCCGATAGCCGTTCGGCTTGCGGGACCGACGCGGGTGGCCGCCGTCGGGTGGGGACTGCGCTAGTGCTGCGACGGCCGAGTTCCGGGCTCGCGGTCCCACAGCCGGAAGATGCCGCTCGGTGCGGCCAGGAGCAAACCAGGGGCCGGCCGGGGGCGAAGAGGCGACAGGCGGCGCGGGCCAGTCCCACCACCCACACCACCACGCCGGCGATCACGGCGAAGAGGATGCTCAGGAAGATCCGTCCGAGGTCGCCCCAGGGCTCATCTGATTCCGGGATCACCTGGAGGAACAGCAGGGCGGCGCGCCGCTGGCCAGCATCGCGGTCGCCACCCCAAGTGCGGCCGCCAAGAGTGGCCACAGGACCAGCTGACGACCACGGGCCACAGTAACTCCCCCATTGGTCGGCGTCGGCCGCCGATCCAGCAGCCCGTTGCGGGCTGCCGCCCCTTGATGCGACATGTTGCGTGGCCATGGCCCACCGCTCAGCGGTTTCGAGTACAGGTTAGTCGGCGACGAAGTCGTGATCAGCCACAACCGGTCGCGGCGTGGGCTAGTGGCGGGCTAGTGGGCAAACCGTGCCGACGAGAAAATCGAAGCATCCGACGTCGTCGCTCCGTCAATGACCAGCTCAGCGAGAATCTCGCCGATCACCGGGCTGAACTTGTAGCCGGTGCCCGAGAAACCACACGCGTAGGCGACTTGCGGATGGAGAGGATGGCGTTCGACAAGGTAGTTCTCATCGGGAGTCATCGTGTACATGCAGGTGAGGCCCAGGTCGACCGGTCCACTGGCCCCAGGCAGGTAGGTGTCGAGTACCCGGCGCAGGTGGTTGACCTCGTCGGCACTGATCTCTCGTCGGACGGTTCGGGCAGTCGTGAGTTCACCGAGGTCATGACGTCCGATCTTGAGTCCCTGGCCTGCTATCGAGGGCATTCCGTAGTACTCGCCTTCGGGAACGCTCAGTGTGAAGTTGGGCGCACCACACTCGGCGGTCCAGATATCGGGCCGTTCAGGCCGGTAGTAGATGTTGACGATTCGGACAACCTGGAGCGGCAAGTCAAGCTCCCTGAGTTGCTCGGCAGCCCATGGGCCGACCGTGATCACCAACCGATCGGCAGCGTACGCGCCGGCGGGCGTTTCAACGCGTACACCGTCGCCATCGATCTGCCAGTCGATGACTTCCTCGGGCCGCCGGATGACTGCACCGTGGCGCTCGGCCAAGCGGAGATGTGCCCTGATCCCCACCTCCGGTCGCACGTTGCCGGCTTCACGTTCGTAGGTGGCGACCATGCCAGGGCGCAGACGGAAGCCTGGAAATCGCTTGCGCAACTGCTGCTCGTCGAGCACCTCACGGAAGTCCTGCGTCGGATGTGAGTCGAGCATGGGGGGTGCCGTCGGGATCAGCGTCTGGCTGATTGACACCTCTCCGATGAGGTTCATGATGTCCTCGCCGGCCTCATCCTCGAGCTCGCGCCATAGTTCGAACGCATGGTCGACGATGGGTCGGAAATGCGCACGTGTATGTGAACAACGAATCAGGCGATGATGGCCGTGGGAAGATCCTTGGTCATGGCCCTCCACGAAGGCGTCGATGCCCAGCACCCGTTGTCCGCGTCTTGCCAGCTGGTAGGTCGCAGCACTTCCCATGGCGCCAAGGCCGATGACTATTGCATCATGTCGTTCAGTCAGCGAGGGCCACCTTCAGTCGACCGGCAGCTGGCCGTGCCGCGGTCTCGTACGCCAGCTGAGCCTGGTCGACCGGCAGGACATCGGTCACGTACTGATCCGGAAGCGTGGGATAGCGCTCCAGATAGTCCCGGGCTCTCATGAGGGCTGCGCGCCGATGGGTTGCGACGCCGCCGAGAATCTTGGCGTTCTTGCGAAAGAACCGTTCGAAGGGAAAGGCGTAGTACGCATCGTCAGGGACACCGAAGGCAAATATGGTGCCTTCGGGGGCCAGTGCATTGACGGCATCATTCAATGTGCCTGCCTGGTGTCCTACGGCCTCGATGACGATGTCGGGTCGCTCGGTATCAAGCAGGTCGTTTGCCCAGTTCGTGCTGTGACTCCACCTGGCCTCGTCTACGCCGAAGGCGGTCGCGACGTCGGATCTGTCGACTCGGTCAACGCCAGTGACGACGGAGGCTCCCAACGACTTGAGCGCGTGACTGAACAGTATTCCGAGTGTTCCTTGGCCAATGACCGCAGCACGTCGGCCGGCGATATCGGGGATTCGATCGAGGGCGTGCAGGACCGTGCACAGCGGCTGGATGGCAGTGGCGTGGATCGACGTCAGCGTGTCCTCCAGGACAAGCAGAGAGTGGGCCGGGGCAATGAAGTACTCGGCGAGTCCGCGCATCTCGTGCGACCAGCCGACGACTCGTGCACCGACGTCGATGTCCGACCGCGTTGCGGCGACTTTCCCCACGACCTCATGCAACGGATAACCGGGATCACCATGCGCGTGGACGACCGGGTTCCTGCGGCCAAGGAAGCTGGGTAGATCGCTTCCGCAGATCGAGCCAGCCTCAAATCGTACGAGAACTTGGTTATCCTCGAGTGCAGCCGGGTCGAGATCAGGCACGTCGCGACCTTCGAGGCGACCTGGTCCTGTCAGCATGTGCGCCCACATCGTGTGTTGATTCCCTCTGGTTTCAACGAGGCTCGGGCTGACGCAGCCGCCGGGCAGCCTCAGCTACGTCCTGGTCCTCGGCGGTGAGCGACAGCCGGACGTGCTTGCGCCCGGGGGCTCCGTAGACCTCGCCGGGGACGGCGATGATGCCATGGCGAGCAAACCACTCGGCCAGGCGCCAGCAGTCCTCGCCGGTGCGTCTCAGCCAGAGATAGAGACCGCCTTCCGAGTGGTCCACGGTGAAGCCAGCGGTATCCAGCGCCTGGCACAGGGCAAGGCGCCGACGCAGGTAGCGTCCGCGTTGCGTCGTGACGTGATCGTCATCTTCCAGGGCCGCGATCATGGCCGCCTGGACCGGCAGCGGAACCATCTGGCCCATGTGTTTGCGGTACTCGAGCAGGCGCGGCATGAGTGTGGGGTCGCCGGCCAGGAGCCCGGCGCGGTAGCCAGCGAGGTTGGACCGCTTCGACAGCGAGCTGGTGATCAGGAGTCCGGAGGGGTCGTCGTCGCAGACGTCGGGATGCATGATCGAGACGGCTGGGCGGACCCATCCGAACTCGAGATAGCACTCGTCGCTGATCACCAGTGTGCCGGTGGCCCGGGCACGGGACACCAGCGTGCGTAGGTCGCCACGATCGAGCATCCGTCCTTCCGGGTTGCTCGGTGAGTTCACCCAGAGAACGGCCACACCGTCGGTATCGACGTCCAGGGGATCGAGGTAGCGTCGAATCTGCGCGCGGGCTGCCAAGGCACCGATCTCGTAGGTCGGATAGCCCAGCTCCGGAATCGCGACGATGTCACTCTCGCCGAGCCCCAGGAACGCCGGTAGCTGTGAGATGGCCTCCTTCGACCCGATGGTGGGCAGCACCATGTCTGCAGTCAGGCAGGACACACTCCCGCGCCTGGCGAGATAGCCCACGATGGCGGAACGCAATGCGGCGGGTCCCTCGGTGGAGGGGTAACCGGGGGCGTCGACCGCGCCCATCAGGGCGTCGCGCACGACGTGAGGTGTGGGGTCGACCGGCGCCCCGATCGACAGGTCGATCGGGTGGCTCGGGTACGTGCGGGCGATGCTCCACAAGGGCGTCAGCCGGTTCCAGGGGAACTCGGGAAAGAGTCCGTCGGCAGTGGTCGCCATCCAACGGGGAGCCGTCCGGCTGGTCACTGCGCGCCGTTCGCGGCTGGCAGCTGCACGGCCTTTACTTCGAGAAACTCATCGATGCCCCAGCGACCCAGTTCTCGTCCGTTGCCGGACTGCTTGTAGCCGCCGAATGGCGCAACGGGGTTCCAGGCCGCTCCGTTGACATCAACTCGGCCCGTACGCAGCTGTCGGGCTACGGCAAAGGCATGCATGTCGTCGGCGCTCCACACGGCGCCGGCGAGTCCGTACGAGGTTGCGTTGGCCAGCGAGATCGCCTCGTCGACGTCTGCGTAGGGCAGGACGACGAGCACGGGACCGAATACCTCTTCCTGAGCGATCCGGTCTGTTGGGGACAGCACGGTCATCACGGTGGGGCGCACGTAATGACCGGTGGCGAGCCCTTCGGGGCGTTCGACCCCGCCGCAGACTAAGGTGGCTCCCTCCGCCAGGGCCCCGCCGATGTACGTCAGCACGGAGTTGCGCTGGGCAGCCGAGATGACGGGGCCGAGATCGGTGCCGCCTTCGCGGGGGTCACCGACCACATGGTTGTGTGCCACCGCTGCGGCCGTGGCCAACGCAGCGTCGAGCTCCGAACGCGGCACCAGCAGGCGCGTCCATGCGGCACACGTCTGGCCGCTGTTGACCATGACGTTCGCGACAGTCGCTGACACCGCCTGCTCGACGTCGGCGTCGGGTAGCACGACGCTGGCTGACTTGCCCCCAAGCTCGAGACATACCCGCTTCACGGTGGCCGAGGCCACCGACGCGACGCGACGGCCGACGCCGATGGATCCGGTGAACGAGACGACGTCCACTCCGGGATGGGTCGCCAGCAACTCACCGACCTCGCTGCCAGATCCGGGAACGAGGTTGAACACGCCCGGTGGGAGACCGATCGCCTCGAACGCATCGGCGACGACGAACGCGGAGAGCGGTGTCAGCTCCGCTGGTTTGGCGACGACCGGGCAGCCAGCGGCCAGTGCCGGGGCAACCTTGGCCATCAGCAGGTAGAGCGGATAGTTCCACGGCGTGATCGCTGCGACGACGCCGGCGGGTTCACGCAGCACCCGCGTGTGCTGCACTCGCTCCTCGAAGGCGAAGGTCTCCAACAGCTCCGCGTAGCTGTCCACCACGGCCAGCGCCTGCCCGAGGTGGGACGAGCGTGCCAGTTCGACGGGGGTGCCGACCTCTGCGACCAGCGTGTCAACCAGCAGCTCGGTGCGTTCGCGTAGTGCCGTCGACAGGTCGCGCAGCACACCACTGCGGTACTGCGGCGTGGTCGAGCCCCATCCGGCGCGCGCACGCCGGGCCGCTTCGACGGCATCGGCGGCATCGGCGGAGGTAGCGGTACGCACCGTCCCGGTCGTCTGCTCGGTCGCAGGGTTCTCGACCTCGTAGATCGCTCCACGCGGCACGACCCACGACCCGCCGACGTACACCCGCTCTCGGACCCACTCCGGTCGACTCATGTCGTACCTCCTTCCATGACGTGCAGGACAGTCGGACGGTCCGCCGCGAATGCCTTCACGAGCTGTTCGGACAAGTGTTCAGGGGTCTCGATCTCGACGCCGTGACATCCCAGCGCCCGACCGACGGCGGCGAAGTCCGGGGACGGTAGGTCCACACCGAGCGGTGAGTACCCGCGCAGCTCCATGTTGCGTCGAATCTGGCCGTACCCGTGGTTGTCGACGACGACGATCGGCAACGCCAGCCCCTCCGACGCGGCCGAGGCGAGCTCGGGCAGGGTGAACATGACGCCACCGTCTCCGAGGACGGCCATCACCTGCCGTTCGGGGGCCGCGACCTTGGCGCCGATGGCTGCGGGCAGCCCGTATCCCAACGTGCCGTAGCCCGTCGGATAGAGAAAGGCTCCGGCCACGTGTAGGGGCAGGTTGGCTCGCAGCCCGTAGTAGCAGACCGCAGCAGAATCTCCGGTCACTACCGCGTCGCGTTCCAGCACATCAGCGATCGCCTTCACCTCCTCGCGCCACAGGGCGCCCTCCGCGTCCGCCTCGTCACGCACACGCGACACCCAGGCGGTGGTGTCGCCGCTGTCGAGCGGACCGACACCGCCTGGACCGAGTTGCCGCCGCAGCGAACGCAGAGCATGGGTCGCATCGCTGACCAGGGCAATCTCAGGACGTGCGTTGACGCCGACCTGTCGAGGGTCGATGTCGATCCGCACCAGTGTTCCGTCGAGCTGCCAGGGGCCGTTCCACAAGTCGGAGGAGCCCAGGTCGGTGCCAACAGCGAGGATCACGTCCCGGGTGCGAGCCCATTCGGCGACGGCAGGCAGGTGGGCGCCTGCTCCCAGGGCGAGGGGGTGATCCTCGGGCAGGATTCCCTTCCCGTTGGTGGTGGTCACCACGCCCGCTCCGAGCCGCTCGGCGAGCTGGCACACCTCCGCCGCGGCGAAGCGTGCCCCGCCGCCGACCACGAGTCCGGGGCGGACAGACTCATCAAGTGCGACGGCGGCCCGGTCGAGCTGATCGGCCGGGGCGGTCACGTGGGGCAGGGCGACAGGTGATCCGATCTCGGTGTCGGTGGATTCGTCGAGCACGTCGATGGGCACCTCGAGGTGCACTGGGCGGGGACGTCCGGCCAACATGTCGACAAAGGCCTGGGTCACAGCGGCACCGATCTCGGCTACGGAGGTGACCCGGTAGCTCGCGGCCACCACGGCGTCGACCGCCGCATGCTGGTCCTTCGTCTCGTGCAGGTGGCCGTTGCCTCGGTAGGGATGCCGCAACGGCATTCCCGGAGAGACCAGCAGCACCGGAATCGAGTCGGAGTACGCCTGGCCGAGCGCGGCGAGGGTGTTGAGCACCGCTGGGCCGGCGGTGACCAAGGCGACTCCGGGCCTACCGGAGGACCGGGCATAGCCATCCGCGGCGTATCCACAGCCCTGCTCATGCCGGGACAAGACGTGCCGGATATTGCTGCTCGCCAGGTGTGCGTAGATGGACAAGTTGTGGTTGCCGGGAATCCCGAAGACGACGTCGGTGCCGTGCGCTGCCAGGCTGCGCGTCAGAACCTCGCCGCCGGTCATGACTGCCACGTGTCACGTCCTTGACTTGAGGGGGCTGGCTGGTGGAGGCCGCGTGCCGTGACCAGAGGGTAGGAGGCCAGAGGTCAGAGGATCCCGTTCTCCTCGAGGAAGTCCAGCGCAACCCCGTCGGCGGGTAATCCGTCGAGCTCGACGGCGCCGTTGAGCTCCAGAATCGTCTCCTGGGTCAACAGCTCGGCGATCGGGTTGAAGAGCTCGTTGTACTGTTCCTCGTGCTCGGCGTAGACATCACTGTTCATGCTGACCGCGGGGTTGTACACGGGGAAGAACGCTTTGTCGTCCTCGAGGACGACGATGTCGTTCTCCGCGATCCGCGCGTCGGTACTGACGAGGTTCAAGAAGGCGCATTCGCCCTTGTCGGCGGCTTCGTACACGACTGTGCTCTCAGCAGAGAACACCGTCCCTGGCGGCTGGGTGAAGCCATAGTGCTTCTCCAGGCCCGGCAATCCGTCATCACGGGTGCGGAACTCGGCGCTTGAGCAGATCGTGGCCTCTTCGGGGTTGTCCTGCACGAATTCGGCGTACTCAGACAGTGAGGTGACACCGGTGCTCTCTGCCGTGTCCGCAGTGGCCCCCACCGCGTAGGTGTTGTTGAACGGGGCTCGTGCGAACCAGGAGATCCCGTTCTTCTCCTCGGCCGCAGCCACCGCATCGAAGAGCTCCTCGGCGTCGTTGATGGGACGTGTCTCCTTGAGGATGGTCAGCCACGCCGTGCCTGTGTACTCGTAGTACACGTCGGTCTCACCCTGCTCTAGTGCCGCACGGGCCACGTTGGTACCCGCGAGCCCGGTCTGGTCCGTGACGTCCGCGCCGGCGCCCTCGAGCGCCTGGACGAGAATCTGGCCCAGGATCAGTTGCTCAGGGTACTCCTTGGAACCGACGGTGATGCTGACGCCGCTGAGGTCGACCCCGGAGGCGACTGAATCCTCGGATGCCGTAGCGGAGCCACCATCGTCGCCGCAAGCCGCCAGGGCCAATGCCGAGGCCGTCAGTGCACCTACCACGGCGGGGATGCGGCTGGTCGTCCGAAACTTCATGGCAAATCCTTTCATTGCGGAATGAGGCGGAGAAGAGCTTGCGGTCAAAGTCCCTGCGGTTTCAGAAACTCCTGAGCCAATCGAGCAACGTGGTCCAGGAGCACGGCGAGAAATGCCGTCAGCGTTGCTCCGACAATCGTGACGACATCGCGATCCTGGATGAGACCGACCGTGATCACCGAACCCAAGCCCCCTGCGCCTGCGAATGCTGCCACCGTGGCGGTGCCCACGTTCCAGACGATGGCGGTGCGCAGCCCAGCCAGCACGACCGGGACGGCCAACGGGAGCTCGACTCGGCGTAGCACCTGACCGCGCGTCATGCCGATCCCCGATGCCGCCTCCTTGAGCTCGGCGTCGATCTGCTCCAGACCCGCAACTGTGTTGCTGAGCACGGGCAGCAGGGCACTGATGATGAGTGCGTAGATTGCGTACCTCGCGCCGAGACCCAAGGTCAGCGCAAAAAGAACGATAAGACCGAAACTGGGAATAGACTGCGCCCCCACAAGAAACGCATTGACCGCCGGCGCGATGGGGCGGGCCGCGGGGCGCGACAGCAGAATCCCCAGGGGGATTGCGATGAGGATGACGCCCACAGTCGACACGCCGACGAGCACCAGGTGTTGACCCAGGGCTCTGACCAGCTGATCGCCGGTGAGGATTCGCCGCTCGACGCTGTCTAGCTCGCGCTCCTGGACCCACAGGTAGAGGGCTGCCGTGCCCGCAAGCAGAACGACTGGCGTGGTGAAGACAGCCCGAAGAGGAAGCCGGCGAGTCCGCTGGTCCGGTGCCGACTCGACGTCGACGGGTGGGGCCTCAGACGTCGTGGTCGACACCCGACACCTCCTCCTCGGTCCGGGGGCGTCGACTCACCGAGGAACTGGCAGCTGCGCGGGCAACCGCGCGCGGCACAGCGGAGAACTCCAGGCAGCCTGCGAGGTGGCCGGCGTCATCGACCAGGATCGCCGCCGGCGCTCCGTCGCGGACCATCTGGCCGAGCGCGTCGGACAGCGTGGTTTCAGGGCCCAGGGCAAGTGGTTTCACCGGCAGGAAGTGTCGTTCACCGGCGTCGACGGTCAGCCAGCCGACTGGTTGGCCGGCCTCGAGGACCACGCTGGCCGGTCCTTGAACCTGGGCCGACTCGACATTGCCCCGTGCTACGGAGATGCTTGGGAAGTTCGACAGCATGTCAGGGCTGATCTCGATCAGCGACAAGGCACGCAGCTCGGCATTCTCGCCGAGGAAGTCGTGCACGAAATCATTAGCTGGGTAGGCGAGAATCCGCGCCGGGGCGTCGAACTGTGCCACCACCGAGTGATCGCCGACAATTGCGATGCGATCACCCATCTTGACCGCCTCCGCGAGGTCGTGGGTGACAAACACAATTGTCTTGCAGATCTCCTGCTGGAGACGTAGGAACTCATTTTGCAGATGCTCACGCACAATCGGGTCCACGGCCCCGAACGGCTCGTCCAACAGCATGATCGGTGGATCTGCGGCCAAGGCCCGGGCGACACCGACCCGTTGGCGCTGACCGCCCGAGAGCTGTTTGGGGTATCGATCGCGATACTCCGAGGGGTCCAGACCGACGAGGTCGAGCATTTCGTCCACGCGTGGAGCGATCCTGGCAGCAGGCCACTTGAGCAGCTGCAGCACGGCCGCGACGTTGTCGCGGACACGCATATGAGGGAACAGGCCGCCCTGCTGAATGACGTATCCGATGCTGCGGCGCAACTCGTCAGGGTTTGCATCAGTCACGTCCTGGCCATCAATGACGATGCGACCCGACGTAGGCTCGACGAGTCGGTTGATCATCTTCATCGTCGTGGTCTTACCGCAACCAGATGGCCCCACGAGCATCACGATCTCGCCCTCGTGCACGTCCAGATCAAGGCTGTCAACGGCTGGTTCGGCGATTCCGGGGAAGGTCTTGGTCAGCTTCTCCAGCTGGATGAACGGGTCAGTCACTGAGGCCTCTTGATATCGTCAGTCGGGCGAGAACCATGAACGCGACGTTCAGGATCAGTCCTACGATGATGATTCCCCCGATACCGGACAGGGCCGAGTAGAGCGCCGTTGGTGTGCCGATGGAGTTGAGGCCGTCATAGATGGCCCCGCCGAGTCCCGGTCCGCGCACGATGGCACCAATCGCCGCCGTACTCACCAGCAGCAGGGCGCTGACGCGGATGCCGGTGAGGATGATCGGCCATGCGATCGGGATCTCTACTCTGACCAGCCGTCGCCGGCGGCTCATGCCGATGGCTGCGGCGGCTTCAATGGTTGGCTTGTCGACCCCTTGCAGCCCGACAATGGTGTTCTGCACGATCGGCAGCAGTGAGTACAGCGTCAGAGCCGTCAACACGGGAGGCCAGCCCAGTCCGAGCAGGCCGAGCAGCAGCACGTACAGGGCGAGCGAGGGGATGGTCAGCAGCACACCGCTCGCCCTGATCGCCAGGGCGCTTGCGGTGGGAATCCGGTAGACCGCGATCCCGGTAGCAACCCCGACGATGCTTCCCAGCAGCGTTGCCAGCAGCACGACAGTGAGGTGCTCACCGAACTGCTGGAACAAGTCCTCGCCGAAGTACGACCAGTACTCGGAGTAGGTCACCGGCACTCCTCTCCGTCCGGTCGGTCCTGAGCGCTTTCCCGAGAGTAGGCAATAGCGCAACGAACAGTCAAGGACTGACACTGACTTTCATTGGCTGACAGTACGGTGCCTAGAGCATGATCCGAGATCTGACGGTCCTTCCACGTGTTTACGGCGAAACAACCGGTCGGCGGAGAACTTGCGCCGCGGTGGGCAATAGGAGACAGTGTCGGTATGCGAAAGATGCTTTCGCCCAGTGACACTACGTCTCGTACGCTTGTCCGGGGGCTCGAGATCCTGCGGCTCTTCGGTGCACAACGACCCGTCCTCACACAGACTCACATCGCCGAGGAACTGGGACTTCCGCTTCCCACGGTCGGGCGGCTGTGCCGGGCCCTCGTCGCTACCGGCTTCCTCGAACTGCGGCCCGAGTCCCGTCGACTTCAACTGGGTCCGGAGATCCGACGCCTAGCGTCCACGGGCCCCCAGGGGGTGAACGACAACGGTCGCCGGTGGATGCGCTTGCTCAACGAGCGGTTTGACGAGGACGTCAACCTCGCGATCCTCGACGGCGTCCATGCGCTGTTTCTCGACACCCTGCCGAGCACACGGCGCCTCGGGGTGAAGACCGTGGTCGGATCTCGCGCACCCGCCCACTGCACAGCGGTCGGCAAGAGCCTGCTCGCTCAGCTCGACGATCGGATCGTCAGGGACCGTCTGGGCCCCGATCCCTACCAGCAGCGAACCGACAAGACCATCCTGCGCTGGTCGCAACTGCGCGAGGAACTCGCAGACATTCGCAGCACCGGCCTCTCGCGCTCGATCGAGGAATTCGAAGCCGGTCTCGCCGGGTTCGCGGTACCCCTGCAACGGACTAGCGAAGACGGCGGACAACTCGCGCTGTCCATCGCCGTGCCCACGGCACGGCTGCAACCCGAGCGTGCCAGCGCTATCGAGTCCGCGCTGCTGGCCGGCCCACACCCTCACCTTGACGGAGTTGATGACGTTGCCCATTGACGTTGCCGGCCGGCTGGCCGACGTGCCTGCAGAGATCGACGCATGGGCGCTTGCGCTGACCACGGAACTCGAGGAACGAGGCGAGAATCTCACCAACGGGTCACCTGCTGATTCGGACTCGCGTTTCGCGTACGAGCGCATGGGTGACGCCGGCATCATCGGTCTCGGGTGGCCGACCGAGTTGGGTGGGCGGGAGATGGACCCCATCGACGTGGTCAAGATGGAGGAACGGCTGGGCTACCACTGGTTGCCGTTGTGCGGCTACCTCCTGTCGGTGAAGACCATCGGCAACGCGGTCCTCCAGTTCGGTACTCACGATCTGATCTCGCGGTTCATCCCCGACGTCGCCGTCGGACGGATCATGTTCTGTCAGGGCTTCTCCGAGCCTGAAGCCGGTTCTGACCTGGCGTCACTGCGGACCAAGGCGACGAAGGACGGTGATCGCTGGATCGTCAACGGCACGAAGATCTGGACCTCCAGCGCTGAGATCGCCGACTGGATGTACATCGCAGTGCGAACCGACCCAACGCTTCCTCGGCACAAGGGACTGTCGGTCATGCTCCTTGACATGCACGCGCCCGGTGTCGAGGTCGATGTGCACGAAACCCTCGGCGGCGGCACATTCGGCGAGGTCCGGCTCTCCGACGTCGCGGTGGACGTCAACAACGTTCTCGGCGACGTCAACGGTGGCTGGAAGGTGTTGCTGGGCTCGCTGGACTACGAACGGGTCACCAGCGAGAAAGTCGGTGTGGCCCTCTGGGTTGTCGACCAGCTCGACGAGGTCGCCGCACCGCACCACCGCCGCCTGCTCCTGGCGTTGCGGGGCGAGCTGGAGGCATGCCGGCGGCTCGGTCACGAGGCGACCCGACTCATCGCCCAGGGCGAACGCGTCTCCCGCGTCTCCTCCACCTGCAAGCTCTCCGTCTCGCTGGCCATGCAGAAGGCGGCTGCCCTCAGCGTGGAGATCCTCGGACCAGGCGCACTCGTGGAGCGGGGACCCGACGCACGGGCTGCCGGACGCCTGGCGGCGTTTCACCGCGCGTCGGCGTCCATGACGCTCGCCGGCGGTTCGTGTGACATCCAACGCAAGGTCATCGCCCAGCAGGGTCTCGGCCTCCCGCGCTGAGCAGCCCACTCGAGAGGACGACTTCATCCATGACGCACGCCCCCTTGCCCCTGGCTGGATACCGGGTACTCGACTACTCGCAGTTCGTTGCCGGCCCGCTTGCCACCATGCTGCTAGCCGACCTCGGTGCCGACGTGGTGAAGGTGGAGTCCCCCACCGGAGACGCCTACCGGCATTACGAGCCGCTAGGTGGCGGCGAGAGCCGACGCTTCTACGCGCTGAACAGGAACAAGCGCTCGGTCGTGTGCGACCTCAAGACGCCCGGTGGACGTGAGTTTTCCCGCGACCTGATCGCCTCCGCCGATGCGGTCGTGCACAACACGCCGCCCAGGCGGGCAACACAGTTCGGGCTGGATGCAGCGTCGGTTCGAGCGGTGAACCCCAGAGCGGTCGTGGCGGTCGTCTCGGCGTTCGGTAGCGAAGGCCCACATGCCGGTCGTGTGGGCTACGACCTGATCGCCCAGGCGTACTCGGGCCTTCTCACAGCCGATGCTCGAGTCGAAGACGCCGTCCCTCGTCGGAGTGGTGGGATCCCCTACTCCGACATCACGGCCGGACTGCTCGCCTGTATCAGCGTCACCGCCGGGCTCGTCGCGCGAACCGGGCAGGACAAGCCGCACTTCGAGGTTTCCCTGCTCGGAGCCGCGCTCGCCACCCAGGTCCAGACCTTCGTCCGCACCAGCGCCGACCCACACCTGGCTGCCTCGGGGAATCAGGTGGCTACGCCGGCGGACCTGAAGCAGACCGCAACCGGGATCGCCGACCTGAGCGACCTGGAGCCGTACTACCGCTGTTACGAGGCCTCCGATGGATTCTTTGCGCTGGCCTGTCTCACTACCACGCAGCGCCAGCGGGTGCTTGCGGTTCTGGGCATGGCAGACCAGTGGGTCGGCGACCCACAGGCTCCGCCGGCCTCGGCGCGCGAGCGTGCCGTGCGCATGGCCTTGCCCTACCGCTTTGCTGAACGATTCAGCGAACAGCCTGTCGCGTACTGGGTCGAGCGGTTCGCTGAAGCCGGCGTCCCCGCCGGCGACGTACGACTCGTTGCGCAGCTCTTCGACGACGACCAGGTGGGTGCCAACGGGCTCGTGCGACGAGTGGAACAGCAGCAAGGCGGCTCGGTCGACCTGCTCGGGTCGCTGTTCAAGATCGACGGCGTCGCGCGGCAGATCCCGGTTGCGGCCCCTCGGCTCGGCGAACACACCGACGAGTTGTTGTCCGAGCTGGCCGACGGCGCATCGATCCGACCACGGAGGTCCCATGACGTCTGACCTCGAGGAGTTCGCCCGCTCCGTGCGAAACCTCACCCACGACCTCGCGACGGCCGACGATTGGCGCCCCGGCGCGCATCTCGATGACCGCTCCGAACTCCTGTCGGCCGGGCTCGATCGAGTTGGCTGGCAGGACCTGGCCTTCGGTGGGGAGGAGACGTTGCCGTTCCTCGCGACTGCCGCCCTCGAGCTCGGCCGTGCCGCTGCGACACCGTACGACGTTGTCCAGGTCCTCGGCGGCAGTCCTCTCATCGAGGGACTGGCCATGTACGGCCAACCGGGCGCGTCAGTGGCGGTCACCGAACCCAACGGCCTCGGCTATCACGTGGCTAGGATTCGTGAGTCGCGTGAGGTTGCGTTCGCCGACTCCTTGGGTGTGCACTCGGTGTCTGGCCTGGACGACAGCTTCCGCGTCGAGAACGCCGACGAACGCCTCGCGGCTTGGGAGGCCGCGGCTGTCGGGTACTTCGCCGGACTAGCTGGTTTCGTGGTCGACTCCGCAACCGAGCATGCCCGAGAGCGGGAGATATTCGGCCACACGCTGGCGCACCTGGAGACGGTGCAACAGCGCCTCGGCGACGCTGCGGCAACCGCTGACGCGCTTGTACTCTCCGCCCGAGATGGCGCGCACGGGTTACCCGCGCTCGCGCATGCGGCTTCCAGCACCTGGAGCGTGATGGTCCACGGTCACATGATCTTCGGTGCGATCGGATTCACGCTGGAGTTCCCCCTTCAACGCTACTCCCGACGAGCCAAGGCACTCGGATCCTTCGTCAACGGCTGGATCGACCAGCGCCTCGGGCAGGCGGCGTGAAGACGTTCATCGTGACCGGCGGCTCGGCTGGTATCGGGCTGCAGATCGCACGACAGCTGGCCTCGGAGCAGAACGAAGTAGTCCTCGTGGGTCGCCGGCTCGACCGGCTGCAGGAGGCCGAACGTCTGCTGACCGACGACGGCCTGGCGTGCCGGGTGGCGTCGCTGGATGTTCGCGACGGCGACGCCGTGGAGCGCCTGGTGGGGGAGCTCCCACGGGTGGACGGCGTCGTGAACAACGCCGCCGGAAACTTCGCGGCCCAGACGGTCGACCTCTCCCTGAATGGATTCCGGGCGGTCGTGGAGATCTCCCTGTACGGGACCTTCAACTTCTCCACGGCGCTGGCCCGCCGACTCATCTCCGAGCAGCGACCGGGAGTCATGTGCAACATCGTCGCCACGTATGCGTGGACCGGAGCCCCGGGCGTCGCCCACTCAGCGGCCGCCAAAGCCGGGATGCTCGCGTTCACCAAGTCAGTCGCTAGGGAGTGGGGCGAACACGGCATCCGAGTCAACGCCGTCGCCCCGGGTTTCGTACCCACCGACAACGCGAAGGCGCACATCCTCTCCTCGCCGGGCGCAGCCGAGCACATGCTGGAACTCATCCCGCTGGCCAGATTCGCAACCAGCGCAGAGATCGCTGACGCGGTCAGCTTTCTGATGGGCGAGCGATCGTCGTACGTCACCGGGACGGTCCTCACGGTAGATGGAGGACGGTCCCTGGGTTTGTCGATGCACGGCGCCGCGGGTCGGGCTGATGCCT